>NZ_DAOMFK010000026.1:0-25751 GCF_035429765.1 Nocardioides sp.
GAGCTCCTCGAGGCGGGGGGGAACGTCGACGGGGAGCCGGGCGACGGCGCGGCCCTCCCCGCCAGGCTCGCGGATCCGCCCGCTCCACGGCACACCCAGGGACCCCAGCCCCGTCGGCCACAGCGTCCGCGGCTCGAGGACGACACCCGGCCGGGCCAGCCGCTCCTCGGCCGCCGCCACGGCGGGCGCGGTCACCTCCAACGGCAGGCTCAGCCCGCCGCACGTGTCGCACCGGCCGCAGGGCTCGGCTCCAGGGTCGTCGAGCTGGTCGCGCAGGAACCACATCCGGCAGCGGGGGGTGCCGAGGTAGGCGAGCATGGCAGCCTGCTCCCGGTCGCGGGCCTCCGCGACCCGTCGGTAGCGCTCCGCGTCGTAGCGCCACGGCACGCCGGTGGCGACCCAGCCGCCGGCAACACGCCGTACCGCCCCGTCGACGTCGAGCACCTTCAGCATCGTCTCGAGCCGGGTGCGGCCCAGCTCCACGTGCGCCTCGAGCGCAGGGGTGCTCAGCGGGCGGTCGGCGCCAGCCAGGACGGCCAGGGTCTGGCGGACCAGGGGCTCGGGCGGGAAGGCCAGGGACGCGAAGTAGCTCCAGATGTCGCGGTCCTCCGGCTGGGGCAGCAGCACCGCGGTGGCCCGGTCCGTGCCGCGGCCGGCCCGGCCGACCTGCTGGTAGTAGGCCACCGGCGACGGGGGCGCACCCAGGTTGACCACGAAGCCGAGTGACGCGTCGAACCCCATGCCGAGGGCGGAGGTCGCGACCAGCGCCTTGACCCGGCCGGCGAGGAGGTCCTCCTCCAGGGCGAGCCGCTCGCCGGGGTCGGTCTGGCCGGAGTACGCCGCCACTGCGTGTCCCCGGGAGCGCAGGTAGTCGGCGACCTCCGCGGTGGCGGCCACCGTCAGGCAGTAGATGATGCCCGAGCCCGGCTGCTCGGCGAGGTGGTCGGCCAGCCAGGCCAGCCGCTGCGCCGCGGACGGGAGCCTCACCACGCCCAGCCGCAGCGACTCGCGGTCGAGCGAGCCGCGCAGCACCAGCACCTCCGGCTCCCCGGTGGCCGGGCCGGGGGCGAGCTGCTCGGCCACGTCCGCGGTGACCCGGGCGTTGGCGGTCGCTGTCGTGGCGAGCACCGGGATCCCTGCCGGTAGGTCGCCCAGCAGCGTGCGCAGCCGGCGGTAGTCGGGACGGAAGTCGTGGCCCCAGTCGGAGATGCAGTGCGCCTCGTCGATGACGAGCAGGCCGGTGGTGGCCGCGAGCCGGGGCAGCACCTCGTCGCGGAAGCCCGGGTTGTTGAGCCGCTCGGGCGAGACCAGCAGCACGTCGACCTCGCCGGCGGCGATCGCCCCCCGCACCTCCTCCCACTGCTCCACGTTGGCGGAGTTGAGGGTCACCGCCCGGATCCCGGCACGCTCGGCCGCCGCGATCTGGTTGCGCATCAGCGCCAGCAGCGGTGAGACGATCACCGTGGGCCCGGCCCCCCGCGCCCGCAGGAGGGCGGTGGCCACGAAGTACACCGCGGACTTGCCCCACCCGGTGCGCTGCACCACCAGCGCCCGCCGCCGCTCGACGGCCAGCGCCTCGATCGCGGCCCACTGGTCCTCCCGCAGCACGGCCGCGGGCGTACCGACCAGGGCGCGCAGGTGCGCCTCGGCCTCCTGGCGTACGGCGGCGGCCTGGTCGGTGCTGGTCACCCGCCCTGTCTACCAGCGGGTGGGGACACCGCCGGTGGGTGGCAGGGTCTAGCGTGTGGGCAAGGCGTCTGGGGAAGGAGCAGCCGATGCGGGTGGCGGTCCTGGGGTCGGGCAACGGCGGTCTGGCAGTGGCGTTCGACTTCGCCCAGCACGAGCACGAGGTGGCGCTCTTCGACCTCCCCGGGTTCGAGGCCAACCTCATCGCGGTCAGCGAGGCGGGCGGGATCCACGCCGGCGGCGACCTGGAGGGGTTCGCGCCGGTCCGCTACGCCGGTCACGACGCCCGAGAGGCGCTCACGGACGCGGAGCTGGTCGTGGTCGTCGGCCCGGCGTACGCCACCGAGCCGCTCGCCGCCGCCGCGCGCGGCCACCTGGCGCCCGGCTCGGCGGTCCTGGTGTGCCCCTCCTCGTGCGCCGGCGCGATCGCCTTCAAGCAGGCTTCGGGCCTCGACCTCGCCGACGAGTCGATCACCGTGGGTGAGACCAGCACGCTGCCGTACGCCGTGCGGGTGACCCACCCGGGAACGATCAAGGTGTTCCTCAAGCTCACCGCGGGCATCTCGCTGGCCGGCCTGCCCCGCAGCGGGACGGCCCGGCTGCTCGACCTGGTCGCAGGGGTGTACCCGGGCATGGAGGCGGCCGGGAGCGTGATGCAGACGACGCTGCAGAACGGCAACCCGGTGATCCACCCCGCGGTCACCCTGCTCAACGCGGGACTGATCGAGCGGACCCACGGCGGCTTCCTGTTCTACGAGGAGGGTGTCACCGAGGGGGTGGGCCGGCTGATCGAGGCCGTGGACCGCGAGCGTCTCGCGATCGCCGCGGCGCTGGGGGTCCGGGTGCTCTCCGAGCCGGCCCTCGGCGTACGGCAGGGCTACATGGTGGAGGAGAACTACTCCACCGGCTACTCGACCGCCCCGGGCTTCCTCGGGATCGGCGCCCAGAAGCAGCTGGACAACCGCTACCTCACCGAGGACGTGGGCTACTCGCTGGTCTTCCTCACCGACCTGGCCGGTCGGCTCGGGATCCCGACACCGGTGATGGACTCGGTCGTCGCGATCGCCTCAGTCGTCCTGGCCCGAGACTTCCGCGCCGAGGCCGCGCGGACGCTGGACACCCTCGGGCTGGGACACCTGTCCGCCGTCGAGCTCGCCGCCCTCTGACCGCGGAGCCGCCCGGAACCCCTCCTCCCCCAGCACCGGCACCACGCCGGTCACATCGGTCCGGGCTGCGGTGGAGACGTCCTCGGGGAACCCGTCCGCGATCAGCTCCCGGCCGCCGGCGCAGGCCGCCAGCTCCTCGGCCAGCGTCAGTCGCACCGCTCGGAAGGCCTGCTCGGCGACCCGCGCCTCCGGGCTGAGACCGGTGACCCCGAGGTCCGCGACAGCGGCCAGCACCGCCCCCGCACCCCAGAGGTCCTCGACCGCAGGACGCAGCGAGCCGTCGGGCCACCGCTCACCCGCCGCGACCACCACGAGCGAGTCCGAGCCGAGGAGACGGGGGGCCAGCCAGCGCGCCACGGCGCCGCGGTTGCGCAGGGAGGCGGCCACCACGGTGGCTCCGGTCCCGGCCAGTGCCGCGCTGATCGCCGACCCGTTCGGCGACGGCAGCACCACGCGTCGCACCCCCACCGCCGTACGCAGCCGCGCCGGGGAGAGGCTGACGCCCCCACTCCGGCGCGCCTCGTGCCGGCCGACGGCCAGCACGGCGGCGTGCTGCGCGGCGTACGCCGCCGCGGACGGGTCGCGCCACGGGTAGGGCAGCACCTCGAGCCCACGCTCGACGCCGACCGTGACCGCGGTGGTGAAGGAGAGGATGTCGACGACCACCGCCAGCGCTGCTCCCTGCGCCGTGGCCTGCGCGCCGGTCGGCCCCCAGTCCAGCCGCACCCGGTAGGCGGCCTGGCGGTGCTCGGACCGAGCGCCCGCCGCGGGGGCGGAGCTCACCAGATCCGCACCCGTAGGGCCGGGTCCAGCCAGAGCCCGTCACCCTCCTGGGTGTCGAAGGCGGCGTGGAACTCGTCGAGGTTGCGCACGATGTTGGCGCGGAACTCCGGCGGGGAGTGCGGGTCGATGGTCAGGTACTGCAGCTCCTGCTCCTTGCGCCGCTTGGTGCGCCAGCAGAAGGCCCAGTTCAAGAACAGCGTCCGGCTCTCCTCGGGCGTCACCTCTCCCCCTCGGAAGATGGCGTAGGCCTTGTGCGCGATGGTCAGCCCGCCGAGGTCGCCGATGTTCTCCCCGACGGTCAGGGCACCGTTGACGTGCTCGCCGGGAAGGGCGCGCGGCTCGAACGCGTCGTACTGCGCGATCAACGCCTTGGACTTCACCTCGAAGGCCGCCTTGTCCTCCGGCGTCCACCAGTCGTGCAGGTTGCCGGCGCCGTCGTACTGAGCGCCCTGGTCGTCGAAGCCGTGGCCGATCTCGTGCCCGATCACCGCGCCGATGCCCCCGTAGTTCTCCGCGGCGTGCGCGTCGGGGGAGAAGAACGGCCTCTGCAGGATCCCGGCGGGGAAGCAGATCTCGTTGGTCCCGGGGTTGTAGTAGGCGTTGACGGTCTGCGGCAGCATGAACCACTCGTCCCGGTCGACCGGCGCGCCGATCTTCGCCAGCTGGCGCGCGGTCTCGAAGTGCGAGGCGGCCGCGACGTTGGCGACGAGGTCGTCGGGGACGACCTGCAGGGTGGAGTAGTCGCGGAACCGGTCGGGGTAGCCGATCTTGGGCCGGAACGTGTCGAGCTTCTCGTAGGCGCGCTGCTTGGTCTCCTCACCCATCCAGCCCAGGGCCGCGATGGACTCGCGGTAGGCGCGCAGCAGGTTCGCGACCAGGTCGTCCATGAGCGCCTTCGAGGTGGGCGGGAAGTGCCGGGCGACGTACTCCTTGCCGACCGCCTCGCCGATGGCCCCCTCCACGAAGGACACCCCCCGCTTCCAGCGGGCGCGCAGCTCGGGGGTCCCGCTCAGGGTCCGGCCGTAGAAGTCGAAGTTGGTCTCCACGAAGTCGTCGGTGAGGTAGGGCGCGAGCGACCGCAGCACGCGGGAGACCAGCCACACCTTCCAGTCCTCGACCGACACCTCCTCCAGGACCACGCACAGGTGGGCGAAGAAGGACGGCTGCATGACGATGGTCTCGGCCAGCGTCTGCCCGTCGCCGCCGATGTTGGTGGCGTAGGCGTCCCAGGCGAAGCCGGGCGCCAGCTCGCCGAGCTCCGCGCGGGTCATCAGGTTGTAGGTCTTCTGCACGTCGCGGGTCTCCGCCCGCTCCCAGTGACCCTTGGCGAGCAGGGTGTCGATCTCGAGGATCCGGGCGGCCTCGGCCGCCGCTCCCTCGCGGCCTGCGAGGGAGAGCATCCGGGTGAGGTAGGCGACGTACTTCTCGCGGACCTCCGCGAACTTGTCCTCGCGGTAGTAGCTCTCGTCCGGCAGGCCCAGCCCACCCTGGACCAGGTGCACCAGGTAGCGGTCGGAGTTGCGGGCGTCGGTGTTGACGTAGGAGCCGAACAGCCCCACCCCGCCGTTCCGCTCGAACTCGCCGAGGAAGGCCGCGAGGTCGGCCACGTCACGCAGGCCCTCGATCGCGGTGAGGTACGGCGTGAGCGGCGCGAGGCCACGGGCGGCGATCGTCTCCTCGTTCATGAACGAGGCGTAGAGCGCGGCGATCTTCGCGGCCTCCTCACCGAGGCCCTCCTCGCCGACCCGGGCCCGCTCGGTGAGATCCTCGATGATCGCGTGGACCTGCTGCTCGGCCACCTCGGTCAGCTCGAGGAACGGGCCCCAGCTGGAGCGGTCGGCGGGGATCTCCGTCTGGGCCAGCCAGGTGCCGTTGACGTGCCCGAAGAGGTCGTCTTGGGGTCGGATGGCGAGGTCCATGCCCGCCCGCGCGTCGTCGAGAATGCTCACGAGGGGAGAGCCTAGCCCCGGTGACCGACCTCTTTCCGCCCCGCGCGGTGCAAATCTTTCGCCGACCCGGCACAAATTGCGGACGACCCGGCACAGATGGCACGCGACCCGGCACGAATGGCGGGCCCCGGGCTAGCCGCTGACCCGGACCACCAGCTTCCCGACGGCCCGGCGACCGTCCAGGTCGGCCAGGGCGCGGGTGAACTCCTCGAGCGGGTACGTCGCGCCGATCGGCGGCTTGACCACCCCGGACTCGATCATCGGCAGCAGCTCGGCCCACTGCTGGTGCAGGTAGCCCGGCCGGACCATGGCATAGGCGCCCCAGCCCACGCCGCGCACGTCGACGTTGGTGAGCAGCAGCCGGTTCACCTTGACCTCAGGGATGCCCTGCCCCGCGGCGAACCCGACGACCAGCAGCCGGCCCTGCGGCGCGAGCACCCGCAGCGAGTCGGTGAAGGCCTCGCCCCCGACCGGGTCCATCACCAGGTCGACGCCCGTGCCGCCGGTCAGCGCGACGACGGCGTCGCGGAAGCCCTCGAGGAGGACGGTCTCGTCGGCGCCGGCCGCGCGGGCCACCAGCGCCTTCTGCTCGGTGGACACGACCGCGATCGTGCGGGCGCCGTACCCCTTGGCCACCTGGATGGTCGCCGTCCCGACGCCGCCCGCGGCCCCGTGGACCAGGACCGTCTCCCCGGGGCGGATCCCCCCGCGCTCCTTCAGCGCGAACTGCGCGGTGAGGTAGTTCATCGGCAGCGCCGCGCCCTCCTCGAAGGACAGCCTGCCGGGGAGCGGGAGCACGAACGAGCCTGGCACGCAGATCCGCTCGGCCGCCGCCCCGTGGGGGACCACCCCGGCCACCCGCTGGCCCGGGGCGAGGCCCGACGAGCCCGCCGAGACCACCAGGCCGGAGAAGTCCGCTCCGAGCGTGAAGGGGGGCTCGGGGCGCAGCTGGTAGAGACCCTTGCTCAGCAGCAGGTCGGGGAAGGCCACCCCCACCGCGTGGACCTCCACGAGCACGTCGTCCGGCCCGGGAGTGGGCTCGGCGACCTCGCGGATCTCGACCCCGTCGGGCCCGGACGTGGTGACCACCTGGACTGCGCGCATGCCTGCGATCGTAGGGGTCGACCCTGGGCAGCTCGGTCGGGGCTCCTCTGCCGATTGGACCCAAACGACAGGTATTCGGCCGGGATTTCTGTCGATTGGGTCCAAACGACAGCCTCAGCGAGGCTGGACCAGGGCGTTCATCTCGAAGTGCATCGGGTCCGTCCAGGCCCAGTCGCCGCCCCAGGCGAAGCCCCACTTCTTGAAGATCGCCACGACGCGGCGGTCGATCTCCCCGACCGTCCCCCGGCGGTTGCCCGGCACGTTGAGGTCCAGGGCGATGCCGAAGGAGTGCAGGCTGAGCTGGGTGGTTCCGGCGATGTAGCGCGGGTAGTAGCAGCCGGCGTACTCGTCGGGGTGGATCGCGCCGGCCAGCCCGTCCATCACCACCTCGGTCAGGGCCGCGCGCAGCTGGGGCAGCATGACCCGGTGGCAGGTCACGCGGCCCAGGATCGGGACCTCCTCGGTCCGGATGTTGGCCGCGACCCAGGCGGGGTCCGGGGCGATCCGGCCGTGGTCGAGGACGACGTAGGAGAAGGTGCCGACGCTCTGCGCGACCGAGCCTCCGGTGAGGAAGGCCGTCTGCCGCACCGAGGTGTCGAGGTCCGGGCCGAGGATCTGGACCGACGCCTGGTCGCCCACGATCCGCTCGATCGCCGGCCGCACCCGCTGCGGGGCGACCAGCCGACCGGTGGAGACCAGCAACGCGTTGCCCATCCTCATCCCGAGGTCCTCGCCCCACCGCTCGTTGACCACCGCGTCGACCCGGGGGATCTGCGGGGCGAGCGCACCGACGTGCACCCCGGGCGCGTCGCTGTCGTTGCCCAGACGCAGCACCCCGCCGGGATCCGCGAGCCGGCGCCCCAGCCACGGGGTGATCGCGACCTCGCCCTCGGCCACCCGCGTCCACACCGGACGCAGCCGAGCGCTGGTGACGGGGGTGAAGCGGCGGTACGTCGCGGGGTCGACCGCGGCCACCGTGATCACCCGGTTCTCGATGCCGACCTGGGCCAGCGACAGCTGCTCGGTCGCGCCGACACCGGGCAGCCGGGCGACCCGGGCGACCGTCCGCGGCGACAGCGGCTGCTGGCTGTAGACGAGCAGGTCGGCAGGCAGGAGCGGGTCGCGCAACGGCCCGGGGGGCGACACGGCGTGGGCCGGGTCACCGGGTACGGCGGTCGTCCCCGGCCACGGGTCGGGCGTGGCCGGGCTCCCGCTCGAGGAGGCGGAGGGTGTGGGCTGGACCCCGGGGCTGGCGTCGCTGCCGCCGGTGCAGCCCGACGTCGCCACCAGCGCCAGCGCGGCGGCGACGGTCCGTCCCCTGAGGCCTCGTGGCATCGCACCCCCTGAGGTCAGGGTAGGCGCGTCCGCAAGCCCGGTCAGGGGCGCCGGCGGCGGAGCTCCTCGTTGATCGCGGGCACCACCTCGTGCATGTCGCCGATGACGGCGTACGTCGCCTTGGTGACCATCGGCGCCTCCGCGTCGGTGTTGATCGCCAGGATCACCTTGGAGGACGCGCAGCCGGCCCAGTGCTGGATCGCCCCGCTGATGCCGCAGGGGATGTAGAGCTCCGGGGAGATCCGGGTCCCGGTCTGGCCCACCTGCTCGTGGTGGGGGCGCCAGCCCAGCGATGTGACCACCCGGGAGACGCCCAGCGAGCCGTCGAGGAGCTCGGCGAGCTCCAGCACCCCCGCGAAGCCGTCCGGCCCCCCGGCGCCCCGGCCGGCGCCGACGACGACGCGGGCCGACTTCAGGGTGCCGCCCTCGCCGGCCGGGCGCTCGTCGGTGGCGACCACCCGGGTCACCAGGTCGGCGGGGGCGATCTCCGGCGCGAAGGGCCGCAGGGTGCCGGGGCCGGCGGTCTCGGCAGGCACCGCCTCGACCGCGTGCCCGGCGACGGCGAAGACGGCGGGCCGCTCGTCGAGCAGCATCTGCTCCAGCACGGCGCCGCCGACCACCTGCCGGGTCACCACGAACGGCGCCAGACCCTCGAAGCCGACCACGTTGGCGGCCATCGCCACCCCGGCCCGGGCGGCGACGTGGGCGAGCACCTCGCAGCCGCGGTTGGTGCCGCCCGCCATCACCACCACCGCGCCCGTCGCCTGCTGGGCCGCCTGCACCGCGGCGGCGGATGCGGCGGCGGAGTACGCCGAGAACGCCTCGCCCGTGGCCACGTGCACGTCGCGCACGCCGTACGCCGCGAGCTGGTCGCCGAGGCCGGCCGGAAGGTCGCCGACCACGACCGCGTCGACCGGGACCCCTCCCCCGGCCGCGGACAGCGACCGGGCGAAGGTGACCGCCTCCAGGGACACCTCGGTCGACTCCTCCGAGTCGGTCTCCACCCAGACCAGGATCACCGGGTCACCCCCAGGCTCTCGAAGAGGTCGCACACCGCGCCGGCCGTCTCCGGTCCCTCGCCGAGGACCTGCACCTGGCTCGGGACGGGCGGCGGCACGGTGAGCCGCACCCGCTTCGGGCCGGCCGGCGCGCCGGTGGGCGGGCGCTGCTCGATCGCGACCTTCTTGGCCTTCATCCGCCCGGAGACCGTCGGGTAGCGCGGCTCCACGCCGCCCTCGAGGACCGTGACCACGGCCGGCAGGGGCAGCCGGAAGGTCTCCTGCCCGGTGGGGCCCTCCCCGCGTGCGACGGCGACCCCCTCGGCGACCTCGACGGTGGCGATGCCCGCCACGACCGGGCGGCCCAGCTCGTAGGCGAGGCGCACCCCCACCTGGAAGTCGCCGCTGTCGGCCGCGTCGTTCCCGAGCAGGACCAGGTCGTGCCGGCGGCCCTCCGCCTCGTGCGCCCGCACCACCGCGGCGATCTCCCGCGCCACGTCCGCGGGCCCGAAGCCGGTGGCGTCGGCCTCCACGTGCGTGGCGGCCGTGCACCCGAGGGAGAGGGCCGCACGCAGCTGCTCGGCCGCCTCGGCCGCGCCGAGGGTGAGCACGGTGGCCTCACCGCCGGTGGCGGCCGCGACCTGTACCGCGATCTCGATGGCACAGCTCTCGTGGGCGCTGGTGGTGAACCCGACGTACCTCCCGTCGACCGCCTGACCGTCCTCGGTGAGCAGCACCTCCCCCGAGGTGTCGGGCACCCGCTTGATGCAGACCAGGACGTTGGTCACGCTCATCCGCGGACCCGCTCGTTCTCCGGGTCGAACAGCGGGGTGGCGTCGACGGAGGCCACGGTGACGGGGTACAGCTCCTCCATGTAGGAGACCGCGAGCCCGTTGCCCAGCGTCGCCTGCTCCGGCGGGAGGTAGGCCATCAGCACGTGCTTGCCCAGGCTGGGCGCGGAGCCGGCGCTGGTGACGTACGGGTGGTGCCCGTGGCCGTCGGTGAGCTGGCCGCCGTCGCGGGTGAGGATCGGCTCGCCGCCGAGCATGTAGCGCTTCACGCCCGAGGCCGAGGTGTGGTCGTCGACGGTCATCGTGCACAGGACCGCCTTCGGCGCCTCGGCACGCTGTGCGAGGTAGGCCTCCTTGCCGATGAAGTCGGGGGCCTTCACCTTGGGCCGCTGCATCCCCGCCTCCACGATCGACCGCTCCGCGTCCAGCTCGGTGCCGAAGGCGCGGTAGCCCTTCTCGATGCGGCCGGTGGTGCCGTAGACGCCGATGCCGACCGGGACGGCGCCGTGCTCCCTGCCCGCGGTGTGCAGCATGTCCCACAGGCGGGCACCCTGCTCGATGGGCACGTACAGCTCCCAGCCCAGCTCGCCCACGTAGGAGATCCGCGACGCGAGCACCATCAGGGAGTCCAGCTCGATCTCGCGGCAGGTGCCGAAGGGGAAACCCTCGTGCGAGACGTCGGCCCGGGTGAGCGAGGCGACGACGTCGCGGGCGCGGGGACCCCAGATCCCGATGGTGGTGTACCCCGAGGTCAGGTCGGCCACGGTGGCCCGGCCGTTCTCGCGGGCGATCTGGGTGAACCACTTCTTGTCGACCATGCCGTGGGCGCCGCCGGTGACCACCCGGAAGTGCTCGTGGCCCAGCCGCATCACGGTCAGGTCGGAGACGAAGCCGCCCTTGGCGTCGAGCACCGGGGTGTAGACGACCCGCCCGACGGGGACGTCGCACTGGGCGACGCACGCCCGCTGGACGACGTCGAGCGCGCCGGGCCCCGTCACGTCCAGGACGACGAAGGCCGAGAGGTCCACGATCCCTGCGGTCTCGCGCATCTGGAGGTGCTCGGCGTTGATGATCGGCGACCACCAGCGGGCGTCCCACTCGTGCTCGCGGGGCATCGCGGCGTCGCCGTACTTCTCCAGCAGCGGCGCGTTGGACTCGTACCAGAACGGGCGCTCCCAGCCGGCCGCCTCGAAGAACACCGCGCCCAGCTCCTGCTCCGAGGCGTACATGGGGGCGACCCGCTGCGGGCGGTCGGACTCGTACTGCTCGCCGGGGTGGACGATCCCGTAGGTCTTGTTGAACGCCTCGCTGGTCCGGGCCCGCACGTGCGCGCGCGTGCGCTGGTGGGGGTAGAAGCGAGCGATGTCGGAGTGGGAGATGTCGACCTCGGAGTGGCCGTAGGTCATCTGCTCGGCGACCGCCCGGCCGGTGCCCGGCCCCTCCTTGATCCAGATCGCCGCGGCCGACCACAGGTTGCGCACCTCGGGGGTCTCGCCGAGGATCGGGAACCCGTCGGGGGTCAGCGAGAGCAGGCCGTTGATGGCGTAGCGGATCTCGGCGCCCTCGGCCCCGAGCAGGTCGGGCATCAGCTCGAAGGCCTGCTCCAGCTGGGGGTCGAAGTCCTCCTCGGTGAAGGGCATCTCGGTCGGGGAGAGCCTGGCCTGCTCGATGCTCGGGATCTCCTCGGGGTCGTGCAGGATCGGCCGGTGGGCGTAGGAGCCGACCTCCATGTCGGCGCCGTGCTGCCGCTCGTAGCAGAAGGTGTCCATGTCCCGCACGATCGGGAAGGAGATCTCCCCCTCCCTCTCGGCCAGCTGGGGGCAGGGGCCGACGGAGATCATCTGGTGCACCGCCGGCGTGAGCGGGATGTGCGCACCGGCCATCGCTGCCAGCTTCGGGCTCCACACGCCGCACGCGATCACGACGTACTCGGTGTCGATGTCGCCCTTGTCGGTCCGCACCCGCGCGATGCGACCCTCCTCGACGTCGAGGCCGAGCACCTCGGCGTTCGGTACGACGGTGAGCGCGCCCAGCTCCATGGCTCGCTCGCGCATGATGGTGCCGGCCCGGAGCGAGTCGACCACGCCCACGCCGGGGGTGTAGAAGCCGCCGAGGACCACGTCCTTCTCCAGGAAGGGCACCATCTCCTGGATCTCCTCGGGGGTGACCAGGCGGGCCTCGATGCCCCAGGCCTTCGCCGAGGACATCCGCCGGCGCAGCTCCTCCATCCGCTCCTCGGTGCGGGCGACCTCGATGCCGCCGGACCGGGTGAAGACGCCCATCTCCTGGTACTGCCTGACCGAGTCGAAGGTCAGGTCCGTCATCTCACGGGAGTGGTCGACCGGGAAGATGAAGTTCGACGCGTGGCCGGTGGAGCCGCCGGGGTTCGGCAGCGGGCCCTTGTCGAGCTGGACGATGTCGCGCCAGCCGAGGTTGGCCAGGTGCCAGACCAGGCTGTTGCCGACGATGCCGGCGCCGATGACGACCACGCGGGCGGAGGCCGGGACGTCTGCCATGGGAGTCCTTCCAGTTGCATATGGCGCAACACGTTGCGTGATGTGGAACACCGCAAGGATCAACGGGCGCCGTCGGACCTGTCAAGGTCCACCCGCCGACCCGTCGCAGTTTGCCCGCCGACCCGTCACAAATGGCGCGACGACCCGTCACAAATGGCGCGCTCCACGCTGCCATTTGTGACGGGTCGGCCCGGGTCAGCCGGCGAGCCAGGCGTCCACCTTGTCCTGGTTCTCCGAGACCCACTTGGCGGCGGCGTCCTCGGGCGACATCTTGTCCGCGGTGATGTACTTGGCGACCAGGTTCTGGTCGTCGTTGGTCCAGTTGAAGTTCTTCACCAGGGTGGCCGCGGTCGAGCCGGAGTCCATGAACTCCGTGCGGCCGACCTTCTTCAGCTCGGTCTCGGCGTAGTCGCAGGCGACCTTGGCCTTGTCCTGGTCGCAGCCGGGGGTGTACGGAGGCAGCTTGACGCGCTCCAGCGGCACCTCGGCGTGCACCCACTGCGGCTCCCAGAAGTAGCCGATCAGCCACTCCTTGTTCTTCTGGGCCTTCTCGAAGGCCTCCACCGTGGCGGTCTCACCGCCGGAGAAGACCACCTTGAAGTCCAGGCCGAGGTTCTTGATGATCGCCTCGTCGTACTGGGTGTACGTCGGGTCGGAGCCCAGGAACTGGCCCTGGTCGCCGGACTCGGAGGTCTTGAAGTCCGAGGCGTACTTGTTGAGGTTCTGGTAGTCGAGCACGTCGGGGTGCTCCTCGGCCAGCCAGCCGGGGACGTACCACCCGATGATGCCCACGTTCCCCGGCGAGCCCAGGTCGACGGCGCTGCCGTCGGACTCGGCCTGCTGGAGCTCGGCCTGGTGCGACCACTCCTCGAGGATCACGTCCCCGTCACCGCTGCCCAGGGCCGCGTACGACGGGCCGCCCTCCTTGAGGTCGACGTAGTTCACCGTGCAGCCCAGCTGCTCGGCGGCGACGTTGCCGACCACGTAGGCGTCGGCGGTGTAGCCGACCCAGGGGTTGACGATGATGTTGAACTCGCCGCACTCGCCCCCCGCCGCAGCGGCCTTGGACTCGTTGGCCTGCTCGGCCTCGCTCACCGAGCCGCCCCCACAGGCCGCCAGGGCGAGCACGGCGATGGAGGCGACCGCGCCGACGCGCACGCCCCGGTTCTTCAGATACCGCACTTGGTTCCTCCTTGTTGTCGCGTCGCCTGTGCGACCCGTGTCCTGAACTCCGCGGAGCAGCTGGTCACCAGCCCCCCCGGAAGACCACCCGCCGCCAGCCGGTCAGCTGGAGGCTGCGCTGCGCGGCCTCGGAGACGCCGCCGGCCCGCTCGGCCGCCGCCCGGGCGACCCGGTCGATCCAGATGCCCAGCAGCACGATCGACAGCCCTGCGGCGAGCCCCTTGCCCCAGTACTCCGAGTGCGCCAGCCCGAGCACCACGTCGTACCCGAGCGCCTGGGCGCCGACGAGGCCGCCGATCACGACCATCGACAGCACGTAGAGCAGGCCCTGGTTGGTGGCGAGCACGATCGACCCCTTGGCCATCGGGAGCTGGACCTTGGTGATCTCCTGGAGCTTCGTGGAGCCGGTGGAGCGGCCGGCCTCGACGGTCCCCGGCGAGACGCCTCGTACGCCGTCGGCCACCAGCTTGATCGCCGCGGGTGCGGCGTAGATGATGCCCGCCACGATGGCGGTGAACCGGGTGGAGCCGAACAGGGCGAGCACCGGGATCAGGTAGACGAACGCCGGGATGGTCTGCCCCGCGTCGAGGACGGGTCTGATCGCGATGTCGGCAGCCCTGCTGCGCGCCATCCAGACGCCGAACACCAGGGCGAGCACCATCACCAGCAGGGTCGCCACCAGTGTCATGTTGAGCACGATCATGGTGTCGTGCCACAGGTCCAGGAAGTACAGGCCGGTCAGGCACAGCGCCGACGGGAGCAGCGCCTTCCGGCCGCCGATCACGAGCGCGAGCAGGAACAGGCCGAGGAAGCTCAGCCACCAGGGCGAGTTGGCCAGCAGCTCCTGCATCGGGTTGAGCAGGCTGTAGGTGACGAAGTCCTTGAAGGCACCCGCGCCGGAGTCGACGGCTGAGACGAAGGACTCCATCCAGGCGTCCGCCTTGTCCGCCACCGTGCGCCCCCACTCGGTCTCGGGGAAGATGGCGGCGTCCAGGGAGTAGCGGGAGTACCACACGCAGAAAGCGACCGGGACCAGCAGACCCCCCAGCACCAGCCGACGCGTGTGGGGGTTCTCCCCGCCCCCGCGGGCCACCCTCTCGGAGCGCTCACTGGCCGCCGTGGTGGTGCGGTCGAGCATGATCCCCATCAGCACGATCAGCAGGCCGGGCACCAGGCCGCCGCCGAAGTCGTTCTGGGTCAGCGCCTGGAGCACCGGCTTCCCGAGGCCGGGACCGTTGATGTACGACGCGATGATCGCCATGGACAGCGCGGCCAGGATCGTCTGGTTCAGCCCGAGGATGATCGTCTTGCGCGCCATCGGGATCTGCACCTTGGTCAGGCGCTGCCAGGTCGTCTGCCCGAGCGAGTCGGTCGCCTCGATGGCGACCGGGGAGACGTCACGGATGCCGAAGCCGGAGATCCGCACGATCGGCGGAAGCGCGTAGGCGAGGGTGCAGATGACCGCGGTCGCCGCGCCGACGCCGAACAGGACGACCACGAAGATCAGGTAGACGAACGTCGGCATCGTCTGCAGCAGGTCCAGGAGCAGGGTCAGCACGCGCGCGGCCCGGGGGCTGAGCGCGATCCAGACCGCCATCGGGAAGCCGATGAGGACCGCGAAGCTCACCGACACCAGCGTGACGATGAGCAGGTCCATCGAGTCCTCCCAGTAGCCGAAGACTCCGAAGGACAGGAAGGACACCAGGATCAGCAGGGCGATCCGCCAGTTCGCGACGGCGTACCCGATCCAGGTCACGATGGCCACCACGCCGAGCCAGCCGATCGTCGGCGCCGGCCGTGGCGGGACGGGCGCCGCGATCAACCCGTGCAGCCAGTCGACGATCGCGTTGATGAAGTCGGCGATCGCCTGGGTGAACGCGCTTCCGCTCAGGTGGCTGCCGAGGTCGGCGAGCCTCTCGTGGAACGGCGTCTGGTCCAGGCCGCCGACCGGCATGGTGTTCTCACCCTTGGTGAAGCTCCACATGACGATCCAGCCGGCCAGGACGGCCAGGCCCAGTGCCCAGCGCGGCACCCGGCGGGGCTCCTCGGGCACGGGGGGCGGAGCACCGGGCTCGACCGGGCGCTCCAGGGTGGCGGTAGCCATCTCAGGCCTCCTCGGCCACGACGACCCGCAGGATGTCCTCGTCGTCGACCACGCCGACGATCTGGTCGCCGTCGGCGACACGCACCGGCCCCTGGTTCTCCAGCACGGCCCGGGCGGCGTCACGGACCACCTGCTCGGCCTGGAGCACCGGACCGTCGACCTGCTGCCCCTCGTAGGGGCGCATCACCCAGCGCAGGGTGAGCACGTGGGACTTCGGCACATCGGAGACGAAGTCGCGCACGTAGTCGTCGGCCGGGGCCCCGACGACCTGGTCCGGGCGGCCCACCTGAATGATCTCGCCGTCCCGCATGATCAGGATCCGGTCGCCCAGCTTCAGGGCCTCGGCCAGGTCGTGGGTGATGAAGACCATCGTCTTGCCGAGCTCGTGGTGGAGCCGGATGACCTCGTTCTGCATGTCCCGGCGGATCAGCGGGTCCAGCGCCGAGAACGGCTCGTCGAAGAGCAGCAGCTCGGGGTCGCTGGCCAGCGCGCGGGCCAGTCCGACCCGTTGCTGCATGCCGCCGGAGAGCTGGTCGGGGTAGGAGTTCTCGTAGCCGGCCAGTCCCACCAGCTCGGTCACCCGGAACGCCGTGGCCCGGCGCTCGCGCTTGCCGACCCCGCGGATCTCCAGGCCGTACCCGACGTTGTCCACGACCCGCCGGTGCGGGAGCAGGCCGAAGTGCTGGAAGACCATCGAGACGTGGTGCCGACGCAGCTCGCGCAGCTGGCTCTCCGACGCCGCGGAGATGTCCTGTCCGTTGATCAGCACCTCGCCCTGGGTGGGCTCGATGAGCCTGGTCAGCAGGCGCACCAGGGTGGACTTGCCCGACCCCGAGAGGCCCATCACCACGAAGACCTCGCCCGGCGCGACGTCGAAGGAGACGTCCTTGACCCCGACGACGCAGCCGGTCTTGGCCTTCAGCTCGGCCCTCGAGAGGTCGGCGTCGGGGGTGCCGATGATCTTGTCCGCCTTGGGGCCGAAGATCTTCCACAGCGCCCGCACCGACAGCGCGGCGTCCTTGTTCGGCTGCGGGCTCAGCTCGGCCTTGCCGTCGACGCTCATGGCTGCTCCTTGCTGTTGCGGGGGTCGCCGGGCGGGTAGAGCGGCAGCCCGGCACCGTGGCGGTAGTAGGGCACCTGCGACGCGGGAAGGGGCGTGTTGCCCAGGAGCAGGTCGGCGGCCTTCTCGGCGACCATCATCACCGGGGCGTAGATGTTGCCGTTGGTGACGTAGGGGAACACGCTGGCGTCGACGACCCGCAGCCCCTCGAGCCCGTGCACCTTCATCGACGTCGGGTCGGTGACGTCGTCCGGGCCGGTGCCCATCTTGGCGGTGCAGCTGGGGTGCAGCGCGGTCTCGGCGTCGGCGCGCACCCAGTCCAGGATCTCCTCGTCGGTCTCCACCGACGGCCCCGGCGAGAGCTCGCCGCCGTTGAAGGGGGCGAACGCCGGTTGGGTGAGGATCGCCCGGGACACCCGGACCGCCTCCACCCACTCCCGTCGGTCGTTCTCGGTCGAGAGGTAGTTGAACAGCATCCGCGGGTGGCGGCGCGGGTCGGTGCTGGCGATCCGCACCCAGCCGCGGGTGTCGGCGTACATCGGGCCGACGTGCACCTGGTAGCCGTGCCCCTCGGTGGGCGAGCTGCCGTCGTAGCGGATCGCCACCGGCAGGAAGTGGAACATCAGGTTCGGCCAGCCGACCTCGTCGTTGCTGCGGCAGAAGCCGCCGCCCTCGAAGTGGTTGGTGGCGCCGAGGCCGGACCGGTGGACCAGCCAGTCGTAGCCGATCCGCGGTCGCTTGCGCCACTTCAGCCCCGGAGCGATGGAGACCGGCTGGGTGGAGGCGTACTGGATGTAGACCTCGAGGTGGTCCTGCAGGTTCTCACCGACGCCGGGGAGCTCGTGCACCATGCGTACGCCGAGCGGCTCGAGGTGGGCGGGGTTCCCGACCCCCGAGAGCTGGAGCAGCTGCGGGGTGTTGATCGCGCCCCCGCACAGGACGACCTCGCCGGCCCGCACGCTGCGCGGCAGCCGTCCGCCGCGCAGGTAGTCCACGCCGACGGCGCGTGAGCCCTGGAAGTTCACCGCGGTGACGTGCGCCAGCGTCTCGACCCTCAGGTTGGGTCGGTCCATCACCGGGTGCAGGTAGGCCCGCGCGGCCGAGAGCCGCCGCCCCTGGGAGATGTTGCGGTCGAAGGGCGCGAAGCCCTCCTGCCGGTACCCGTTGACGTCGTCGGTGAGCGGGTAGCCGGCCTGCTGGGCGGCCTCGAAGAACGCCCCGAAGAGCGGGTTGCGGGCGGGGCCCCGCTCCAGCACCAGGGGTCCGCTGCCGCCGCGCCAGGTGTCCGCGCCCCGCCGCCCGTCGGCGAGGAAGAGCGACTCCATCCGCTTGAAGTAGGGCAGGCAGTGCAGGTAGTCCCAGTGCTCCATCCCCGGGTCGGCGGCCCACCGCTCGTAGTCCATCGGGTTGCCGCGCTGGAAGATCATCCCGTTGATCGAGGAGGAGCCGCCCAGCACCTTGCCGCGGGCGTGGTAGATGCGGCGGCCGTTCATGGCGGGCTCGGGCTCGGTCTCGTACTTCCAGTCGTAGAGCCGGTTGCCGATCGGGAAGGGAAGCGCCGCGGGCATGTGGATGAAGGGGTCGATCCGGAAGTCGCTGCGTCCCGCCTCCAGGACCAGCACGCTCGTGCCCGGGTCGGAGGAGAGCCGGTTGGCCAGCGCGCTCCCGGCGGACCCTCCCCCCACGATCACCCAGTCGTAGCTGTCCGCCCGTCTGCTCATGCGAACCATCCCTGGGGAGCCGGCGCGAGGTTGCGCCAGATGTGCTTGGTCTCGCGGTACTCCTCCAGCCCGGCGAGGCCGAGCTCACGGCCGATCCCGGACTGCTTGTAGCCGCCCCACTCCGCCTGGGCGACGTAGGGGTGGTAGTCGTTGATCCACACCGTGCCCATCCGCAGCCGCGCGGCGACCCGGTCGGCACGCGCGTCGTCGCTGGTCCACACGGCCCCGGCGAGGCCGTAGACCGTGTCGTTCGCGAGCCGGACCGCCTCGTCCTCGTCGGTGAAGGTCTCCACGGTGAGCACCGGCCCGAACGACTCCTCCTGCACACAGCGCATCGAGGCGTCGCAGTCGTCGAGGACGGTCGGCGCGAAGAACCACCCGCGCGAGAGGTCGGTGTCCCCGGTCCCGCCGGACACCACCCGCTCGCCGCCGACCCGCAGCGTGGCTCCCTCGGCGACGGCGTTCTCGACGTACGCCGTGACCTTGGCCAGGTGCTGCTCGGAGATCAGCGCGCCGGTCTGCGCCGCAGCGTCGAACGGTCCGCCCAGGCGGATCGCCCGGGCACGGGCGACCAGGTCGGCCACGAACCCGTCGTGCATGGACTCCTCGACGAGCAGCCGTGCGCCGGCGGAGCAGACCTGGCCGGAGTGGAGGAAGACCGCGGTCAGCGCCATGTCCAGGGCGGCGTCCCGGTCGGCGTCGGCGAAGACGATGTTGGGGTTCTTCCCGCCGAGCTCGAGCGCGACACGCTTCACGGTGCCCGCCGCTGCGACCATCAGGTGCTTGCCGGTGGATATCCCGCCGGTGAAGGAGACCAGGTCCACCCGCGGGTCGGTGGACAGCGGTGCCCCGGCGTCGGGCCCCGCGCCGAGCACCAGGTTGCCCACGCCGGGGGGCAGTCCCGCCTCCTCCAGGAGCCGCATCAGGTGGATCGCGGTGTGCGGGGTGAGCTCGCTGGGCTTGAGCACGAAGGTGTTGCCCGCGGCCAGGCAGGGGGCGACCTTCCAGGACACCTGCAGGAGCGGGTAGTTCCAGGGAGTGATCAGGGCGCACACCCCGACCGGCTCGTGGACCACCCGCGCGGACACGTCGTCGCGCCCGGCGTCGATCCGGCGCTCGTGGTCGTCGCGGACCAGCCTCCCGTAGTAGCGGAAGACCGAGGTGACGTCGTCGATGTCGTACTCGCTCTCGACCAGCCGCTTCCCGGTGTCCAGGGACTCCATGCGGGCCAGGTCGGCGCGGTCGCGCGGCAGCAGGTCGGCGACCGCCAGCAGGAGGTCGCCCCGGTCCGCGGCGGGAGTGCCGGGCCACGGCCCTTCGTCGAAGGCCCGCCGCGCGGCGCCGATCGCGGCCAGCGTGTCGGCGGCCGCGGCCTCGTCGACCTCGGCGACCAGGGACCCGTCGGCGGGGCAGCGGATCTCCCGGCGGCCCCCGGCGCGCGCCGGGACCCAGCGCCCGTCCACGTAGAGCTCGGCCACCTGATCCCTTCCCGGAGGCGTCACCACCGAGGTGTTGCGCACCACGCAACTCGGTGCCCCACCCGCAACGCTTCCAGGGCTGAGCATCACTGTGACCCAGGCCACTCGTCAAGGTGTCGCCCGGCACCGTGACGCACCGGTGACCTTGGCACGCGGGCGGTCGCCCCGGTCCGGTGGGTCAGTCGAACTCGACCGGCCAGCCCTTCTTGCGCAGGTGCTCGGTGACCCGGGCGATGTCCTCCTGCGTGGGCGGCTCGTTGATCTGGTGGGCGATCGCGTCCTCGATGTCGGACTGGTCCGGGGAGAGCAGCCCGTTGGCCTTCAGCTCCCTGGTGATCGCCTTGACCTCGCGCTTGGTCAGCCGCCGCTCCAGGATCGCGACCAGCGGGATGTAGTCCCGGTCCGGCACCCCCTCGGGGTAGCCGGCCCGCAGCCAGGCCACCACGCCGCCCAGCGCCCGCTGGAGGACGGTGCCGTCCTCACCGGGGACCTCCCCCACCGGGTCGGCCAGCGGCCACCCGGCAGCGACCAGGCGGGCGGCCACCCGCGCGACGTCCTCAGGTGCGGTCGGCGCCGGTCTGGACCCGAGCAGGGTCGCGACCGCAGCGAGCTGGTCACCGGAGAGGTGCTCGTCGAGCACGCGCAGCAGGGCGGCGTGGTCCTCCGGGGGTACGCCGTCGGGGTAGGCCGCGCGCACCCAGCCCAGCACCCTGTCCAGCGCCGCGGCGCGGCTCATCGGGATCCCTCTCTCGTGTTCAGGACTTCGGCACCAGCGTGGGCCAGCCGTGCTCGAAGCTGACGACCTTGCCCGTGCCCGCGCCGATGATGACCAGGAGCCCGACCACCACCGCGAAGACCACCAAGGCGAAGCAGAGCCACGCCACGGCCCTGCGCACCGCGGAGGGGCGGTGGCTCACCACGGTCCCGTCGGGACCCACGGTGTCCTCGGCTCCGGCGAGCATGCGGACCCCCAGGGCGAAGACCACCGGGAGGCCCGCCCCCAGCAGCAGCCCGGCCCA
Source organism: Nocardioides sp. (assembly GCF_035429765.1). Lineage (GTDB taxonomy): Bacteria > Actinomycetota > Actinomycetes > Propionibacteriales > Nocardioidaceae > Nocardioides. The sequence goes on from NZ_DAOMFK010000026.1 coordinate 20,893, forward strand.
CAGCACCCGGCCGGCCGCGTCGAACACCAGTCGTACCGTGTCCATCGCCTGGGCTCCTCTCACGCGACCCGGGAGGGCGCCTTGCGGACCTTCTGCCCGCCCTCCCAGATCTCGTCGACGTTGTGCTGGTCCACCTGGTGGTGGCGGGACTGGACGTACATGGAGGCGGCCCCGGCGGCGAGCAGGGCCATGATCACACCCGCTCCGACGTACCCGCCCAGGCGGTCGCCGATGAACCACATCAGCGCGCCGACCATGCCGGCTGCCGGCAGCGTGGTGGCCCACGCCATCGCCATCCGACCGAAGACGCCCCAGCGCACGTGCGCGCCGGGCCGGCCGACGCCGCTGCCCAGGATCGAGCCGCTGGCCACCTGGGTGGTGGACAGGGCGAAGCCCAGGTGGGTGGAGGACAGGATCACCGACGCGGTCGCCCCGTCGGCCGACATGCCCTGCGGTGCGGAGATCTCCACCAGGCCCTTGCTCAGCGTGCGGATGATCCGCCAGCCGCCCAGGTAGGTGCCGGCGGCGATCGCGAAGGCGCAGACGACCTTGACCCAGAACGGGATGGCGTCGGTCTGCGTCCACGACCCGTAGGCGATCAGCGCCAGAGTGATCACGCCCATGGTCTTCTGCGCGTCGTTGGTGCCGTGGGCCAGGGAGACGAGCGAGGCGCCGCCGATCTGGCCCCACCGGAACCCGGACTTGGACCGGCGCGCGCTGATCCCGCCGACGATCTTGAACACCACCCAGGTGCCCACGGTCGCCACGAAGCCGGCGATCAGCGGCGACAGCAGCGCCGGCATGATGATCTTGCCGACCACCCCGTCGATCTTGCTGCCGTCCCCGACCCACTTCACGCCGTGCCCGCCGAGCGCCGCGATCGTCGCCCCGATGATCCCGCCGAACAGGGCGTGCGAGGAGCTCGAGGGGAGCCCGAGCAGCCAGGTGAACATGTTCCAGAGGATCGCGCCGACCAGACCCGCGAGGATGATCAGCAGCAGGGCCTGGCCGTTGTCGGCCATCAGCTCCGACTTCGGCGTCCCGTCGTCGTTCTGCAGCTTGACCACCGAGTTGGTGATGGTCAGCGCCACGGCCACGGACAAGAACGCACCGATCAGGTTCATGACCGCGGCCAGCGCGACCGCGGCCTTGGGTGCCAGGGCTCCGGTGGCGATCGAGGAGGCGACCGCGTTGGCGGTGTCATGGAAGCCGTTGGTGAAGTCGAAGAGAAGTGCGGTGCCGATCACGCACAGCAGGATGAACAGCGCGGCAGTCACGCTCTCACGATGAGGGTTCTCCGACCCTTTGCCAAATCAGGGTAGCGGTGTTCACCAACTGTTCATGTGGCCGGTCAGGCAAGCCTTTCCTACCCCTGCCGTCCCGGGGTCAGCGCTGGCCCCAGCCGAGGCGGTGGGAGACCTCGGCGGCCGCGGCCCGGAGCAGGACCACCACCTCCTGGACCCGCTCGGGTCCCAGCCGGAAGGTGGGGCCCGACACGCTCATCGTGGCGAGCACGTCGCCATGGGCGTTGCGGACCGGGGCGGCCACCGCGGTGAGCCCGACCTCCAGCTCGTCCACGGCAACGGCGTACCCCTGCTCGCGCACCCGGGCGAGCTCCTTGCGGAGCTGGCCCTTCCGGGTGATGGTCATGTCGGTGTACGCCGGGAGCGAGCCGAGCAGGTCGTCGAGCCGCTCGGCGTCGAGCCCGGCCAGCAGGACCTTGCCGTTGGAGGTGGCGTGCAGCGGGATGTGCTGGCCCACCCAGTTGTGCGGCTGCAGCGCGGAGGAGCCGGCCACCTGGTCCAGGTAGAGCGCCGCCCGGTCGGCCAGCACGGCGACGTTGACCGTCTCCCCGGTGTCGGCGGCAAGCTTGCGGCACACCGGCCGCGCCTCCTGCACGACGTCGAGCCGGGCGGTGGTCGCCCCGGCCAGGCGGAGCAGGCCGACCCCGAGCCGGTACTTGCCGCGCTCCTCGGTCTGCTCGACCAGCCCGTGGCCCTCCAGGGTCGCCATCAGCCGGAACGCGGTGGACTTGTGCACGCCGAGCGCGTCGGCGAGCTCGGTCACGCCCGCCTCTCCCGAGCGGGCCAGCAGCTCCAGGATCGACAGCGCGCGATCCACCGACTGCACGCCGCCCGGGGAGCCCGTTCCGCCCTCCGCACCGCCGTTGCTCATGACGCGACGTTAGTGCATGGGAGCGGTCAGTCCCCGAGCTCGGCGCGGCGGCGGACGACGTACTCCTCGAGCTCCTCGCGGACGGCGTCGTCCAGCGGCGGTGGCTCGAAGGTCTCCAGCCGCTCCCGCCAGATCCGCTCGGCGCGGGCCGCGGTGTCCTGCCCGCCGCCGCGCATCCAGCGCTCGTAGTTCTCCGAGGAGGACAGCATCGGCCGGTAGAAGCAGGTGCGGAACCGCTCCATGGTGTGCATCGCGCCGAGGAAGTGCCCGCCGTGGCCCACCTCCTCGTGGGCTCCGAAGGCCAGCGAGTCCTCGTCGATCTCCAGCGGGGTGAACTCGTGCTGGAGCATCTGGAGGATCTCCACGTCGACGATGAACTTCTCGTAGCCCGCCACCAGGCCACCCTCGAGCCAGCCCGCGGAGTGCATCACCCAGTTCGCCCCGGCCAGGAACGTCGGCAGCATCGTCATCAGGGCCTCGTAGCCGGCCTGGGCGTCGGGGACCTGGGAGGAGGTCAGCCCCCCGCCGGTGCGGAAGGGCAGCCCGAAGTGGCGGGCGATCTGACCCGTGCAGAGCAGCCCGACGCCGGACTCGGGGGTCCCGAAGGTGGGGGACCCGGACTGCATGTCGATGTTGGACAGGAACGAGCCGAACACCACCGGCGACCCCGGCCGGATCAGCTGCGAGAGCGCGATCCCCGAGAGCGCCTCGGTGATCTGCTGGACCAGCGCGGCCGGCACGGTCACCGGCGACATCGCACCCATCAGCAGGAAGGGCGTGAGGACCACCGCCTGGTTGGCCGAGGAGTACTCGAACTGGGCCTCGAGCATCCGGTCGTCCCAGCGCAGCGGCGAGTTGCAGTTGATGAGCGAGATGGTGGCCGGCGTCTGCTCGATCGCCTCCCGCGAGCCGAACAGGATCTCGGTCATCCTGATCGTGTCCGCGGCGTTGACCCCGGACACCACGTTGCCCATGTAGACCTTGTCGGTCAGCGTCTGCAGCGCGTAGACCATGTCGAGGTGACGGCTGTCCAGCGGTGCGTCGTTGGGCTCGCAGATCACCCCGCCCGCGGAGTCCAGCGCCGCGAACGACTGGGCCAGGCGGGTGAAGTTGCGGAAGTCGTCCATGGTCGCGTCCCGGCGTACGGCGCCCTCCCGCACGAACGGCGGGCCGTACACCGCGCCGAAGGCCATCGCGTCGCCGCCGATGTGGATCGAGTGCTCCGGGTTGCGCGCCTGCACGTCGAACTCTCGCGGCGCCTTGGCCACCTGCTCCAGCACGAAGTCGGGGTCCAGGAAGACGGTGTGGTCCTCCACCCGCTGGCCGGCCGCGGCGAAGAGGTCCAGCGCACGCTGGTCCATGAACTCCACGCCGATCTCGCTCATCAGCCGGCGCCAGCCGCGGTCGAGCGTGGCCATCGCCTCCTCCGAGAGGATGTCGTAGCGAGGCATCCGGTTGCGGAACATGCGATCTCCTTGACCCTCGTGGCGGCCTGGCCCCATCATGTGGAATCGGTGTTCCACATCATGGAACCACCACCACCACGGGTCAAGGAGGCGGGAGCTCGCGAATGGGCGACCACGGGACGGCGAGCGGCACCCAGGCGGTCGACCGCGCCGCGCTGCTGGTGTCCACGGTCGTGCTCGCCCCGGCCCCGCTGGCGTTCGCGGAGATCGCCGACGAGTGCGGGCTGCCGCGCTCCACCACCTCGCGGCTGCTCACCGCCCTGGAGCGCACCGAGCTGCTGGAGCGCAACGAGGCCGGCTCCTACGTGGCGGGCCCGCTGTTCTGGCGCTACGCCACCCGACACGACCCGTTCGAGGAGGTGGGCCGGCTGGCCCGACCGGTCCTGGAGCGGGTCGGCGCGGAGACCGGGGAGACGGTGAACCTCGGCATGCCCCGCGGCGAGCGGGTGGTGCACGTGGCCCAGGTGGACTCCCGGTTCCTGCTCGGCACCCGCGACTGGACTCAGGTCGAGGTGCCCCCGCACGCCTCGTCGCTGGGCAAGGTGCTCTACGCCTTCGACGCCTTGCCGCTGCCCACCGGAGAGCTGCCCGGGCTCACCGACCGGACGCTGGTGAGCCTGCCGGCGCTGCGGCGCGAGCTGGCCGAGGTACGCCGTCGCGGCTGGGCGACCACGGTCGACGAGCTGGAGCTCGGGCTGACCGGCATCGCGGCGCCGGTGCGCAACGCCCGCGGCGAGGTGATCGCCGCGCTGGGCATCTCTGGCCCCACTCCGCGGCTGGTGGAGCGGCTCGCACCGCTCGGCCGACTGCTGACCGACCAGGCGGAGCAGCTGACGGCGCTGCTCCGGCGACGTACCCCCGAGGAGGGTGTGGCATGACACCGGAGGAGATCCTGCGCGGTCTGTACGACGAGACGCTGGTGGGCAACGGGCCCCGGGTCCTCGAGCTCACGCACGAGGCGCTGGGCCAGGGCATGGAGCCGCAGACGCTGCTCTTCGACGCGCTGATCCCGTCGCTGGAGGAGGTCGGGGCGCGGTTCGAGCGCGGGGACTTCTTCGTCCCTGAGATGCTCGTCGCCGGCCGTGCGATGGCCGGGGCGATGGAGGTGCTGCGGCCGCTGCTGGCCGACACCGGCGTCGAGACGGTCGGCACGTTCCTGATGGGCACCGTCAAGGGCGACGTCCACGACATCGGCAAGAACCTCGTCAACATCATGCT
>NZ_DAOMFK010000027.1:0-24592 GCF_035429765.1 Nocardioides sp.
GCGCCGCGCCGCCTCTCGGCGGGCCCGGACCCGGGCCGGCGAGGGGGCCGGAGCCGGCTCGGCCGCAGCGACCTCGACGGAGGAGCCGGGGTCGGCGCGCCCGGTGACGACCAACTTCGCCTCACGCCGGCTCACCGGCTCACGCCGGGCGAGGACGCGCATCGTGTGCGAGAACCGGTCCACCGAGCGGGCACGCACCGCGTCGTCGTGGTGGTGCAGGGCCTTGGGGATCAGGTACGCCGCCCAGGCGACGGCCACAGCCACGAAGATGAGAGCGGTCACGGGTCAGAGCGTAGGTTCGCGCGCGGGCGAGGGGACGGAGGTCCTCAGGTGTGTCGGAAAATCACTCGTGTGACTGGTGTGGTCACAGCGGCGCTGCCCCCTCCAGCCGGCGCAGCAGCCCGCCGGGACACTCCTCGACCGTGATCGCGTAGAGGCGGTGGTCCCGCCAGGCTCCGTTGATGTGCAGGAACCTCGGCGCGTAGCCGACCTCCCGGATGCCCAGCTTCTCCACCACCCGCAGCGAGTTGGTGTTCTCCGGCCGGATCGCGATCTCGATGCGGTGCAGCCCGGCGGTGAAGAAGCAGTGGTCCACCGCCATCGCGACCGCCCGCGGCACCAGGCCGCGCCCCGCGCACCGCTGGTCGATCCAGTAGCCGATCGAGGCGAGCTGGGCCGACCCCCGCACGATGTTGCTCACCGTCAGCTGGCCGGCGAAGGCACCGTCGACCTCGATCACCCACGGGAAGGTGGTGCCCGCCCTGGCGTGGGCGTTGAGCCGCTTGGCCAAGGCCCGGAAGCTGACCGGGCGCGGCTCGCCGCCGGGAGGCACGGTGGCGTCCCACGGCCTCAGCCAGTCCACGTTGCGCTCCCGGACCGCGGCCCACGCCCGCGCGTCGGACACGCTCAGCGGCCGCAGCGCCAGCTCACCGTGGCGCAGCACCACCGGCCACCCGGTCAATGGTCGCTCCCGACGACCTGCTCCACGGCGTGCACGAGCCACGGCTCGAGCACCGCAAGCCCGTCCCGGACGCCGCCACGGGAGCCGGGCAGGTTCACCACCAGGCACCGGCCGGCGACCCCGGCGAGCCCGCGGGAGAGGGCGGCCGAGGGTACGCCGTTCGCGACGCCGTAGGCGCGGATCGCCTCGGCGATGCCGGGGACCTCGCGGTCCAGCAGCGGGCGGGTCACGTCCGGGGTGAGGTCGGTCGGCGTCAGGCCGGTGCCACCGGTGGTGAGGACCACCCGGGCACCGGCGGCGACCGCAGCCGTGATGGCGGCGCCCACCGCGTCACCGTCCGGCACGACCGCCGGGTCACCGACGACGAAGCCGAGCCGGGTGAGGAAGTCGACGATCAGCGGACCGGTCTCGTCGGCGTACACCCCCGCGGCGGCGCGGTTGGAGGCGACCACGACTGCGGCCGGGAGCCGGGCGGGATCACTCACGCGTCCAGTCCCCCGACCGCCCACCCGTCTTGGACTCCACGCGGACCTCGGTGATCACCGCGCCCTTGTCGACCGCCTTCACCATGTCGACCACGGTGAGGGCGGCGACGGACACGGCCGTCAGCGCCTCCATCTCGACCCCGGTCCGGTCGGCGGTGGACACCGTCGCGGTGATCCCCACCGCGTCGTCGTCGACGACCAGGTCGACGGCCACCGACGAGACCGCGATCGGGTGGCACAGAGGGACGAGGGAGGGCGTCGCCTTGGCTCCCATGATCCCGGCGACGCGGGCCACACCGAGGGCGTCGCCCTTCGGGACGCCCTCGCCGCGCAGCAGCTCCACGACCCGCGGCGACACCAGCACCCGCCCGGAGGCGACCGCGGTGCGCGCGGTCACGGGCTTGCCAGAGACGTCGACCATCCGCGCCGCGCCGGTCTCGTCCACGTGGGTCAGGCGGTCCATGTGGTCAGCCTCCCAGATGCACCGGCGAGGTCAGAAGTCCTCGTCCAGCCGCAGCACCTGCACCTCGGCGCCCTCCGGCACCGAGGTGGTGTCCTCGGGGACCACGACCAGGGAGTCGGCCGCGGCCAGGTCCCCGATCAGGTGCGAGCCGTGCCCGCCGACCGGGGTGACCGCCCCGTCGTCGTACGCCGCCCGCACGAACTGACGCCGCCCGGGTGGAGAGCTGATCGGCGCGGTGAGCCGGGCCTGCGTGAACGGCCGGCGGTAGGGCGTGCGACCCATCATCCGGCGCAGGGCCGGGAGCACGAAGGTCTCGAAGGAGATGTAGGAGGAGACCGGGTTGCCGGGCAGGGTGAAGATCGGCGTCCGGTCCTCACCGACCACTCCGAACCCCTGGGGCTTGCCCGGCTGCATCGCCACCGTGCCGAACCAGACGGTGCCGAGCGGGGACAGCGCCTCCTTGACCACGTCGTAGTCGCCCTGGGAGACCCCGCCGGAGGTCACCACCAGGTCGGCGCGGACCAGCTGGTCGGACAGCGCGTCGAGGAACGCGCGCGGCTCGTCCGGCACGATGCCCACCCGGTAGGCGATCGCCCCTGCCCGGCGGGCGGCGGCGGCGAGCAGGAAGGAGTTGCCGTCGTAGATCGCGTCACGGGCGAGCGGCGTGCCGACCTCGCGCAGCTCGGAGCCGGTGGAGATGATCACCACCCGCGGCCGGGGGCGGGCCTGCACGGTGGCGCGGCCGACCGCGGCCAGGAGCCCGAGGTGCCGCGGACCCAGCACGGTGCCCTCGCGCACCAGCAGGTCACCCGCTGCGACGTCCTCCCCGGCCCGCCGGATGTTCTGCCCCACCTGCGGGGCCTCGCTGATCTCGACGCGGGCCACCCCGCGGTCGGTCCACTCGTAGGGGACGACCGCGTCGCAGCCCGCGGGGACCGGCGCCCCGGTCATGATCTTCACCGCCGAGCCCGGCGACATCGCCATCAGGTTGGCCTGGCCCGCGCCGATCTCGCCGACCACCGGGAGCCGCACCGGCTGCTCGGGCGAGGCGTCGGCGACGTCAGCGGCGACGACGGCGTACCCGTCCATCGCGGAGTTGTCGAAGGTGGGGAGCGCGATCGGTGCCGCGACGTCCTCGGCGATCGCCAGCCCCAGCACCTCCATCAGCGGCTGGGGGAAGTGCGACAGCGGCTCGACGGTGCCCAGGATGCGGTCGAGCAGCTCCTCGACCGGGATCGGCTCACTCATCCTCGAGGACCGTCCCGGCCTCCACCCGCTGCGCGCCGACGTGCTTGGCCAGGGTGACCTCGCCCACCACGCGCACCTTGGGACCGAAGGTCCAGTCGCCCTCGACGCGGAACGAGGTCGAGTCCTTCAGGGACGGCGCGCCCTCGGGGAAGCGTTTGTCGAACTCGCCGATCTGTCCGTAGACCTCGCCGTCCAGCTCGACGTAGGGGATCTCCACGGCGCTCTGGTCCATGACGAAGTCGCTGCCGAGGTCATAGACGTCCGAGCGGAGCACGAGCAGGTCGTTGGTGGTCTTCACCGGCACGAACCGGTCCCGGCCCACCTCGATGGTGCGGGCCCCGTCGAACACCTCGATCGCGGCGCCCATGGCGCACTCGATCTGCACCACCTTCGGGGTGCTGGGGTCGGCGGGGTCGACCGTCTTGACGTTCCGGATCAGCGGCAGGCCGAGGACGCCCCGCCGCTCGTGCATGGTCTTCCTCACCGCCGCGAGGTCGAACCACAGGTTGTTGGTCGAGGCGAACCGGTGCCGGGTGAGGTCGGCGAGCGCGGCCCGGTCCTCGGGCCGGGTCTGCGCGGTCTCGCGCAGCACGATCCGGCCGTCGATCTTGCGGCGGGCGAAGTGCCCGCCCTTCTTGTCCGACGCCGTGCGCCGTACCGCCTCGATCGCGAACGGCGCGCCGGAGGAGGCGAACCACCCGGCCACGCGGGCGTCGGCCACCGCGCCGAGGTTGTCGGAGTTGGAGACGAAGGCGTAGCGGTAGCCCAGGTCGATGAGCCGGTCGAGCAGCCCGCTGCTCACCAGCGCCGGGTAGAGGTCGCCGTGCCCCGGCGGGCACCACTCCAGCTCGGGGTCCTTGGGCCAGCTCACCGGCTCGAGGGTGTCGGCCAGCAGCTTGGGCTCCTTGTTCTGGAGGAACTCCAGCGGCAGACCCTCGACGGGCAGGTCCGTGTAGCGGGCCAGGGCGTCGAGGGTGTCCGCCGAGGTGCGGAAGGAGTTCATGAACAGCACCGGCAGCGTCGCGTCGTACGCCGTGCGCAGGTGCAGCACCTGGCGCGCGATGATGTCGAGGAAGGACAGCCCCCGCCGCACGCACAGCAGCGACTTGGCGCGGTCCATGCCCATCGAGGTGCCCAGGCCCCCGTTGAGCTTGATCACGACCGTCGCCCGGATGGCCTCGGCGGCCTCCTCCGGGGAGACCTCCACGTCGGCCAGCGACTCCATGTCCAGAGGCTCGATCGACGACTCGGGGATCATCCCGGTCTCGCCGTGCTCGAGCAGCCGGTAGTAGTGCGAGAAGACCTCGATGGCCGTGGGGTCGACCCCGGCCGACTCCATCTTGGCCTGGGCCCGCTTCAAACCTGGACTACCCATGACTCGATCGTAGGCTTGCCCCGTGCACCCCGGCCAAATCCCGTCGTCCCCGTTCGACGCGGGAGCGGCCAAGACCGCCCTGCGCGACCAGCTCGTGACGGCGCGCAACCGACGCTCGCTGACCGAGGTGGGGCTCGCTTCGGCCGGTCTGGCCGGGCACCTGCTGCGGCTCCCGGAGGTACGCCGGGCGGCGAGCGTCGCGGCGTACGTCGCCGTCGGCCGCGAGCCCGGGACGGGCCTGCTGCTGGACGCCCTGCTCGACGCCGGCAAGCGGGTCATCCTGCCGCTCACGGTGGGCCGCCTGTCGGCGGGAGGCCTGGACCTGGACTGGGCGACCTACACGGGCCCCGACTCCCTGGCCCCGGCCCGCTTCGGGCTGCTGGAGCCCACGACGCCGCCGCTGGGCCTCGAGGCCGTCGCGACACCGGACGTGGTGCTCGTTCCCGGGCTGGCGGTGTCCTCCACCGGCCACCGGTTGGGCAAGGGCGCGGGCTGCTACGACAAGGCGCTCGGACGCGTCCCGGTGGGAACGTTCACCTGCGTGCTGCTCTACCCGGAGGAGGTCGGGATCGACGTCCCGGTCGAGCCGCACGACCGGCCGGTGCTGGCCGCGGCGACCCCGGACGGGGTCACCCGGCTGGGCGCAGGGTGAGGGTGTCCTGACCGGCGCTCTCCACGGCGGCACGGCTGAACGGCCAGGGCAGGGTCTCGCCGGCGACCCAGAGGTCGGTCTGGTCGACGTAGTGCTCGTCGAAGGGGTGCCCCGAGACACCGGTCAGGTTGACCCAGCGTGAGTCGTCGAGGTCCGCGAGGGAGACGACCATCCGCATCGAGGGTGAGGTGCTCACCTGGTAGCCCTCGGCGGCGTCCCACCCGGTCGCGTCCACGATGCTGGTGCCGCCGCCGACGGCGTACCCCTCGCGGTTCACCAGCCACTCGACGGGCCCGATCCCGGACTCCCCGAGGGTGGCGCTGCGCAGGTCGAGCCGGTGCAGCTCCCCCCAGCTCCACGAGGACGGGTCGAGCGCCTGGCGCCGGGTCAGCTCGTCACGGGCGTCGCGCATCGCCTCGCGCAGGATGTCCTCGCGCGTCTCGACCACCTCGTCGGTGCCCCGGTCGTCCCACCAGGTGTCCTGCGGGCGCCGGAGCATGGTCTCCATCACGCCGAACCAGCGGTCCTCGCCGTCGGGCCAGAGGGACTCGCGCAGCTCGTCGTGGAAGGTCAGCCGCAGCACGTTCGCCCAGACCACGTTGTAGTAGGCGGCGGCGGCGCTGTCGGGCGGCTGGTGGAAGTCCCAGTCGGCGAGCAGCCGCTGGCCGGCTCGGTAGTACGGCGAGCCGAGGTCGGCGATGTCGAGCAGGTAGGGCACCAGGGTCGGCGCCATCGGGTTGAGGTCGTCGAGCTGCAGGTCGGCCATCTCCTGCACCGAGAGCCGCCCCTTCTCGCTGAGCAGGTCGCGGATGCGCTGCGACCGGTACCCGCGGGCCCAGTCGGCGCCGAGGAAGTACGGGTAGCCGGGACCGGTGACGGCCTGGTTGGCGGTGACGAGGTACCCCTCCTGGGGGTCGAGGACGTGCGGGAGCGCCGCGAAGGGCACGTACTCCCCCGTCCAGTCGTTCTCGGGCAGCCAGCCCTCGGTGGGGACCGACCCGTCGTTGCCGGGCCCGCGGATGGGCACCCGCCCCGGCGCCTGGTAGCCGATGTGGCCCTCGCGGTCGGCGTACAGCAGGTTCTGCGCGGGGACGTCGAAGTCGCGCGCGGCCGCCCGGAAGTCCTCCCAGCCCGTGGCCAGGTCGAGCTTCAAGATGGCGTCGGCCGTGCGGCTCGGGGTGAGCGCGGTCCAGGCCAGCGACACGGCGAAGCCGGGCCCGCGGTCCAGGTTGCCGGGGACCTCCGCGTTCGCCCCGACCGAGCTGAGCTCGGTCGAGACGTCGGAGAGCAGCGGGCCGTGGACCGTTTCGCGGATGACGAGCTGGAAGTCCTCCCCGTCACGGACCTTGATGGTCTCGGTCCGCGTGGCCAGCGGCCGCAGCCGGCCGGCGTACCGGTAGGAGCCGCCCTGGACGCGCTCGAGGAACAGGTCGGTGACGTCAGGCCCCAGGTTGGTGAAGCCCCAGGCGATGTCGGCGTTGTGACCGATGATGACGCCCGGGACCCCGGAGAAGGTGAACCCGGCCACGTCCAGCGGACAGTCCGCCGAGACCGTGCGGCAGTGCAGGCCCATCTGCACCCAGATGCCGGGCAGGCTGATGCCTAGGTGCGGGTCGTTGGCGAGCAGGGGTGCCCCGGTCTCGGAGTGGTCAGCGTCGACGACCCATGAGTTGCTCCCGAGGCCCGAGCCCCGACCGAGCATCTCCGGCAGCCGACCCAGCCCGGTGCTGACCCGGGCGAGGGCCTGACGGGCGTCGCTGCTTGCCACCGGGGCGCTCGGGGGAGCGGCGTCCTGCTCGAACTCGCCGTCGACGACCGCGCCGCCGAGGACGATCGGCTGGTGCTGCTCGTAGGGGTACGGCGGGTACAGCCGGGCGACCTGGGCGGCGGTGTGGTTGACCCGGGTGAGCACCCGATCCACCTCGTCGGTCATGTTCCCGCGCAGGTCCCAGGCCATCGCCTTCAACCAGGCCAGCGAGTCGACGGGGGTCCACTCCTCCGGGGTGTAGTCCAGCCCCCCGGCGCGGAGCAGGGTGTACTCGACGGCGATCTGCGTGGGGCCGTGCGTGTCCAGGTAGGCGTTCACCCCGTCCGCGTAGGCCTGCAGCGCCGCACGCGTGTCCGGCGCGACGAGGGCCAGCTCCTGCTCGGCCACCCGGCGCCACCCCATGGTCCGGATGTACTTGTCGGTCTCCAGGGTGGTCTCTCCGAACATCTCCGAGAGCCGCCCCGCCGTCAGGTGCCGTCGTACGTCCATCTCGAAGAAGCGCTCCTGGGCGTGCACGTAGCCCTGCGCGCGCATCAGGTCGGCGATGCTGTCGCCGTACAGCTGGGGGATCCCGGCGGAGTCGCGGATGACCTCGACCTCGCCGACCAGGCCGGGGAGCGTCGCCGTCCCGGTGGTCTGGGGGAACGGGCGGCGGACCAGCACCACCGCGGTGACCAGCCCGGCCACGAGCAGCAGCACGAGCGCGACGACGACGTAACACGCCCAGCGCGCCGGCCAGGGCCAGCCCCGGAAGGTGCGCCACCACCCGCGGTGGGGCGAGGCGTCCGGCACGGAGGGCGATGCGGGCTCCTGACTCATGATGCTCGCCATTGTGCCGTAGAGTTGGCAGTCCAAGCCCGAGAGTGCCAGCGGAGGGGGAGTCGTGCCGACCTACCAGTACGCCTGCACCGTGTGCGGGCATTCCTTCGAGACGGTCCAGAGCTTCACCGACGACGCACTGACGCACTGCCCGGAGTGCAACGGCCGGCTGCGCAAGGTCTTCAACGCCGTGGGCGTGGTGTTCAAGGGCTCGGGCTTCTACCGCACCGACAGCAGGTCCGGCTCGTCCGCGTCGGTCCCGTCGGGCAGCACCTCCGGAGGCGCCGGCAAGGAGTCCTCCTCGTCCTCGTCCTCGTCCCCCGCGGCGTCGTCCACCCCTGCCTCGCCCTCGGCGTCCTGACCCCGAAGGCATCCACAGCACGCGGTGTCCGCGCCCTCGGTGGCGGGGCTGTGGAGCGCCGGCGTGGCCGGCCCGGTGGCCGACGTAGCGTCGGGCCGTGCCCGATGACTCCCTGCGCCGTACCCGCGCCCGGCTCCGCCGCGGGTGGCGGTCGGTGCGACGCTCGGTGCTCGCTCGCCGTCGCCTGCTGGCCGCGACGTTGACCGCGGTGGCGGTCGCCGCGGGACTGCAGGTGGTGGAGCCACCGCCCCCGCCCACCGTGCCGGTCCCGGTGGCCCGCCACGACCTCACCGCGGGAGCCGTGCTCACCGCCGACGACGTGCGGGTCGCTGCCTACTCCCCCGGCACCGCACCGGGCGGTCTGGTCCCGGACTGGTTGGGCCGGACGCTCGCGAGCCCGCTGCGGCAGGGCGAGCCGCTGACCGACGTCCGCCTCGCCGGACCCTCGCTGGTCGCCGGCCGGCCGGGGCTGGTGGCGGTGCCCGTCCGACTCCCCGACGCGGGCACCGTCGCGCTGCTCGCGGCGGGCGACCGGATCGACCTGGTCAGCACCGACCCGAGAGCCGGCGAGGCGCACACCGTGCTGGTCGACTCCCCCGTGCTGGCCGTGCCGACCCGTGCGGACACCGACCCGGTCCCCGGTCGGCTGGTGGTCCTGGGCGTCCCGCCGACGAGGGTTCCGATGCTGGCCGAGGCGGGGGTGGGCGGTGTGCTCAGCTACGCGTTCAGGGGATAGCGTGGAAGGCACGTGACGTCGAACGGCTCCGGGAGAGCCGAAGGAGGAGCACGAGTCCCATGAGCGGTTTCAAGAACTTCATCCTGCGCGGCAACCTGGTCGACCTGGCGGTCGGCATCATCATCGGTGTCGCGTTCGCCGCCGTCGTCACCACGTTCACCCAGTGGCTGACCAGCCTGCTGCCCGACAGCCTCGACAACGTGTTCTCCAACAAGGAGAACTCCTTCGGGGCGTTCCTCAACGCGCTGATCGCCTTCGTGATCATGGCGGCCGTCGTGTACTTCTTCGTCGTCGTGCCCTACACCAAGGCCAAGGAGAAGTACTTCCCCAGCCCCGAGCCGGGCACCCCGGACGACGTGGTCCTGCTCACCGAGATCCGCGACGCCATCCGCGCCCAGCAGCGCTGAGCGCCGGCCCCTGAGCGGGCCGCCTGGGAGGTCAGCCGTGGTGGGGCGGGACCTGGGCGCGCAGCCACGCGTCGTCCCCCGTCTCGCCCCGCTCGGCGGGGTCCCGCTCGTCGTCGGTCGTCTCGGGAAGGACCTCTCCGAAGGCCGCGGCCAGCCGGCGCCGCCGCTTCCAGTCGCCGTCGCCGGTGGCGAGGGAGTCGCTCGTCGGGGGCTGCTCGGAGCTCATCGCCCGCCCGCTCAGGCGCACAGCCCGGCGGCGGCCGCGGCGGCCTGCTCCGAGCTCGACGACGGGCTGGGGCTCGGGCTCGGGGCCCTGGACGGCCGGTCGGAGGGGCTGGCGGGCGCCTCGGTGTAGCCGGGCGGCTTGGCCGCGGAGATCGCGTCCACGGTCAGCCGCTGCGTCAAAGGCTCGTCGTTCTTGATCTTGTTCCACACCGCCGCGGCCTCCGGCGCCCACACCACCCGGTTCGGGTCCTGGGGGTCCCACTGCCACGGGATGGTCAAGAACTGCACGTTGCCCAGGTTGATGTGGCGGAACTCCACGCCCAGCTGGGCGATCTTCGCCAGGTTGCTCAGCCCCGGGTCCACCGTCAGCGACTTGGTGGCCGCGTTGAGGAACTTGTAGAGCCGCCAGGGGCTGGTGAGGGTGCCGGCGGAGACCACTTTGTTCGCCATGGACGCGATGAAGGCCTGCTGACGCTTCATCCGGCCGATGTCGGAGCCGTCGCCGACGGCGTACCGCTGGCGGACGTAGGAGAGCGCCTCCTTGCCGGAGATCTCACGCGTGCCGGCCTCCAGGTAGATGCCGTGGGAGCGGTCGTCGATCGTCTCGGGGATGCAGACCTCGACGCCGCCGACGGCGTCCACCATGCCCTGGAAGCCGTTGAAGTCGACGGTGAGGTAGTGGTCCAGCCGGACGCCGGTGAGCTGCTCGAACTGCTGGATCGTGCAGGCCGCGCCGCCGACCGCGAACGCGGAGTTCCACTGCTGGTAGCTCGCCGGCGGGATCGCGCCGTGGTCGCAGGCAGGCCGGTCGACCATCGAGTCGCGCGGGATGCTGATGCCGTAGGCGTGCTTGCGGTCCGCGGAGAGGTGGAGCAGGATCGTGGTGTCCGAGCCCCCACCGCCGGCCTCGTTGTCGATGTGGTTGCCAGCGCCCTCGCGGGTGTCCGAGCCCATCACCAGGATGTTGATCGGCTCCTTGGGGCCCTCGACCTTGACCTTCTCGGGACGGTGGTCGAGGTCGCCTTCGAGGTCGGTGACCTGCAGGTTCCCGCTCAGGTGGCGGAAGGCGTAGACGACGGTGAGACCCACCACCATGGTCAGGACGATCACGGTCACCCCGAGCACGCGGGCAACGATGTGCCGCTTCTTGGCGGTCCCCCGGCGTTTGGGGACGCCCCGATCAGCCTCGGTGTCGGCGACGGGGTCGGCGTCGTCGACCCACGGCTCGTCGGACATGGGCGTTTCCTCGGGGGCGGGGGAGGGAGCACGTCGAGAGTACGTGTCCGTACCAAATGATGAACGGTCCCGGTGGAGAGCACCAATCGGCGTGATCAGGCGCCTGGACGCTGTGACAAGATGACCCGCGGTACGGCGTGCCGCGCCGTACCCAGCGGCCCCAGTAGCTCAGTGGATAGAGCAGCCGCCTCCTAAGCGAAAGGTCGCCAGTTCGACTCTGGCCTGGGGCACCACCCTTCAGGTGACGCCCACGTCGCGGCGCCGGTAGCCGACCAGCCCCCCCGCCACCAGCAGGCCGGCGGCCAGCGTGAGCAGCAGGAGCGACGAGTCGGCCGCGGACTCGATCGGCACGCGAGGCACGTGGGAGAACGCCGAGAGGTCGCTCACCCAGGCGGGGGGCTTGAGGATGCCGCCGAGCCAGCCGATCACCACCCCGAAGGCCAGCAGCCCCCACCCGACCCAGGTCCACCGCGGTTGCCACCCGTGCACCAGGACCACCACGCCGACCAGGGTCAGGATCGCCGGGAGGTAGACCAGGTGGGCCAGCCCCGCCCGCAGCCCCTCGCCCGAGTCCGAGGTGACGAGGCCGTGCGCCACCCCGGTGCCGGTCCCGGCCGCCACCAGCACCAGGGACGTGTTCACCACGGTCACCAGCAGGTTGCCCAGCAGGGTCCGGGTCCGCGACAGCGGGCCGGCCAGGAGGACGTCGAGCTGGGCGCCGTCCTCGTCGGCGCCGGGGTGGCCCGCGGACCAGACGGCGAAGCCCCCGACGCACAGGCCGTACATCAAGATCACCGTCGCCAGGTAGGAGTCGACCACGGACGCACCGGTGGTGAGCGCGAGGTACTCGGCCATCGCCGGGTTGTCCCGGATCATGTCCTGCATCGAGCTGCTGAGCGCCCCGGTCACCGCACCCAGCAGCAGCATCGCGACCACCCATCCGAGCAGCGCGCCGCGCTGGGTGCGCCAGGCCAGGCCGACGGTCCCGGCGAGGCTCGGCGACGCGGTCGGCCGCCCGTCGCGGACCGGCACCATCCCCGCGCCGAAGTCGCGTCGCTCCGCCAGCACCACGGCCAGCAGCAGGAGCAGGACCGTCGCGACCAGCGGCACCGCCAGCGGCCACCAGCGGTTCTCGGTGGGCACGTGGGTGGCCTGCACCCATCCGATCGGCGAGGTCCACACCAGCCAGTCCCCACGCACGTCCCCTGCGGCTCGCAGCACGTAGGCGGCCGCGAAGACGAACATCCCGGCCCCGGTCACCGTGCGGGCGTGCACGAACAGCTGGGCCAGGCACAGCGTCAGCCCCGCGAACACCAGCCCGAGCAGGCCGATCTCCGCACCGAACACCAGCGCCGACTCCGGCGACATCACGGTGGGCAGCAACGAGACCCACACCGCAAGCCCCATCCCCACGCAGGCCAGCGTCGTGACCAGCAGCGCGGCGGCAGCGCCCGCGTGCCGCCCGATCTCGGCACCGCGCAGCAGCTCGCTGCGACCGGTCTCCTCCTCGGCACGGGTGTGCCGCGACACCATCAGCACCGCCATCAGGCTCACCCCGAGGATCGCCATCAGCGACATCTCGTAGACGACCACGCCCTGGATGGTGTGCAGCCCCACCGGCGGACCGGCGAAGGCCACGGTGACGGGCGAGGACTCGGCCAGCGCGGCATACGCGTCGATGGCGGCCTGGGTCTTGTAGAGCCCCACCTCCGAGACCGCGGTCAGGTAGGTGATGCCGGCCACGGCGAGCACCCACACCGGGATCCGTAGCCGGTCGCGTCGCAGCGCCAGCCGGACCAGCTGACCGGTGCCCGCGAACCCGCTCACCGCGGCACCCCGCCCGCACCGCCGGGGTCGTCGTACTCGGCCAGGAACAGCTCCTCGAGCGTCGGCGGGTGCGCCACCAGCGAGTCGACACCCACCTCGGCCAGTCCGCGCAGGACGGCGTCCAGGGCGCGGCTCTCCACCTCGCAGGTGAGCTCGCCGTCGCGGACCCGGACGCCGGTGACACCGGGCAGCGCGAGAACCTGCTCCACCGGACCGCGGACCCGGGCCACCACGGTGGTGAGGCTGCGGCGGCGCAGCTCGTCGAGGGTCCCCGAGGAGACGGTGCGCCCGGCACGGATGATGCTCACCCGGTCGCAGAGCGACTCGACCTCGGCCAGGATGTGGCTGGACAGCAGGATCGTCCGGCCGGCGGCCACCTCCTCGCGCACCACCTGCTGGAACTCGGCCTCCATGATCGGGTCCAGCCCGGACGTGGGCTCGTCGAGCAGCATCAGCTCGCTCTCCGCGCACAGCCCGGCTACCAGCGCCACCTTCTGCCGGTTCCCCTTCGAGTAGTTGCGGCAGCGCTTCCGGGGATCCAGCTCGAACCGCTCGACGAGGCTCGCCCGCCGCGCCGGGTCGATCCCGCCGCGGACCCGGCCGAGCAGGTCGATCACCTCGCCTCCGGTGAGGTTCGGCCACAGGGACACCTCGCCGGGGACGTAGGCGATCCGGCGGTGCAGCGCCACCGCGTCCGACCACGGGTCGCCGCCCAGGAGCCGGACGTCCCCGGCGTCGGCCCGCAGCAGCCCGAGCAGCACGCGGATCGTGGTCGACTTGCCGGCGCCGTTGGGGCCCAGGAAGCCGTGCACCTCGCCCTGGGCCACCTCGAGGTCCAGGCCGTCCAGGGCGAGCGTGCTCCCGAATCGCTTCACCAGACCTGCCACGGAGATCACGGGGTCCACCGCCCCAGTATCTCGCGGCGGCGGTCTGGCGGTCTGCCCACGGGGGTGTGATGCCCGGCTCCCGATGCGCCCGGGGCCCCACGACGGCGACTTCACGGTCACGGTCGTGTGAGGATCCGTGTCACAGTGGTCCGGTGACCCTGAGCCTCACCGTCCCCGCCCGGTTCTGCGGCCCCCCGCGCTCCGGGAACGGCGGCTGGACGGCCGGTGCGCTGGCCGCTCTCGTGCCCGGCCGCACGGTCGCGGCCGGGACCGTCGAGGTGACGCTGCGACGGCCCCCGCCGCTGGACACCGAGATCCCTGTGACGGTGCCCTCCGACGGGCTCGCCTGCGAGGTGGCCGAGGCGCGGGCGGTGGACCGCGAGCTGTGGCTGGCCGCCGCCGAGACCCCGGACCGAGCGGCCGCCGCGGAGGCGTCGTACGCCGGCCTCCGGCACCACCCGTTCCCCACCTGCTTCTCCTGCGGCACGGGACGCGGGCCGGGCGACGGCCTGCGGATCTTCCCCGGACGGGTGGCGGACTCACCGGCCGGGGGGCGGCGGGTGGCGGCCACCTGGGTCCCGCACGCGAGCGTGGCCGGTCCCGCCGGCGGCGCGGAGGTGGCCGAGCCCGTCACCTGGGCCGCGCTGGACTGCGTGGGCGCCTGGTCCGACGACCTGGAGGAGCGACCCGTGGTGCTCGGGCGGATGACCGCCCGGGTCGACTCGCCCCCGGTGGGCGGCGCCCGGTACGGGCTGGTCGGTGAGCGCCGCGCCGTGCAGGGGCGCAAGACGCTGACCGCGTCAGCGATGTACGACGAGAGCGGCCGGGTACTGGCCTGCGCCGAGCACGTCTGGATCACCGTCGACCCGGCCGCGTTCGGCTGAGTCGCCTGCGGCGTCGGGACCGGTCGACATGGTGCGGTTGTACCGGGCCAGCGTGGCGACCAGCGCGGAGAGCTCTTCCGGCGCCCAGCCCGCCAGCTTGCGGGCGGCGGCCGCGCTGCGGACCCGCCCCACCTCGGTGAGACGCTCCGCGGCCTCCTCGCTCACCGAGAGCAGGCAGGCGCGCCCGTCGTGGGGGTCGGCGGAGCGTCGGACCAGCCCGAGGTCGCCGAGGTGGCGCACGTGCCGGCTGACCGCCCCCTTGTCCAGGTCCAGCCACTCGGCCAGGTCGGCCGCCCGCGCCGGCCCGGCGTGGTGCAGCGCGTCCAGCACCACGTAGTCGCCTCGCTGCAGACCGGGGTGGACCGCCCGGGCACGCTCGGAGATCGCCTTGCGCAGCCGGCGGGCGATCACGCCGATCTCCTGCTCGAGGGCGGCGACGACCTCGGGGTCGGTGGTCATCGCGCGTGCAGCTCCGCGGCGACCTCGGGCGAGAGCTCGTCCTCGTCGAGCAGCGTGGTGCGCAGCGGCACCTCGCGGATGAACAGCACGCAGGCCAGGGCGAGCACCGCGAAGGGGATGGCGACGAGGAACACGTGCGCGGTGGCATCGGCGAAGGCGTTCTCGAAGAGGACCCGCACCGGGTCGGGCAGGGTGGAGAGGTCCGGGATCGAGTGGCTCTCCTGGCTGTTGGCGGCGATGCCGAGCCTGGCCAGCCCCTCGGCCACGGAGGCCGCGACCTGGTGGCTGAGCACCGCACCCAGCGCCGAGACCCCGATGGCGCCCCCCATGCTGCGGAAGAACACCACCAGCGAGCTGGCCGCGCCCATGTCGGCGTGGGAGGTGTTGTTCTGCACCGCCAGCACCAGGTTCTGCATGCTCGCGCCCATCCCAAGGCCCAGCACCGCCATGAAGGCCGCCACCCGGACCAGCGGCGTGTGCGCGTCGATGGTGGACAGCAGCGCCAGACCGACCACGACGAGCACCATCCCACCGACCAGGAAGCGCTTCCAGCGGCCGTGGGCGGTGATCAGCCGCCCGGAGACGATGCTGGAGACCAGCAGGCCGCCGACCAGGGCGATCGACATCAGCCCGGCGTGGGTGGGGGTCATCCCCCGGGCCAGCTGGAAGTACTGGCTGAGGTACACCGTGGAGCCGAACATCACCACGCCGACGAGGATCGAGGCGGCCGTGGCCAGGCTGGTGGTGGGGTCGCGGAAGAGCCGCAGCGGGACGACAGGGTCGCTGGCGACCCGGCCCTCGACGTACACCGCGAGCAGGAGCAGCACCAGGCCGGCCGTGATCAGGACCGCGCTGGTGGTCGAGATCCACTCGAAGTCGTTGCCGGCCAGCGAGACCCACACCAGCAGCACGGAGACACCCGACATGATCAAGGTGGCGCCCGCGTAGTCGATGCGCGCCTCGCGTCGCTGGAAGGGGACGTGCAGGGTCTTCTGCAGGACCAGGAACGCCGCGATGGCGAAGGGGACGCCCACGTAGAAGCACCAGCGCCAGCCCAGGAAGGGAGTGTCCACGATGAGCCCACCCAGCAACGGGCCGCTCACCGTGGCGAGGGCGAAGGTGGCGCCGATGTACCCGGCGTACCGGCCGCGCTCGCGCGGGGTGACGATCGTGCCGATGATCACCTGCACCAGCGCGGTCAGCCCACCGACGCCGACCCCCTGGATGGCCCGGGCGGCGATCAGCACGGCCATGTTCTGGGCGAGACCTGCGACCAGCGAGCCGGCCACGAAGATGACCAGGCCCGACTGCACGAGCAGCTTCTTGCTGAACAGGTCGGCGAGCTTGCCCCAGATCGGCGTGGTCGCCGTCATGGTGAGCAGGGTGGCCACGACGACCCAGGTGTAGCCGGTCTGGCTGCCCTCCAGGTCGGTGACGATGCGGGGCAGGGCGTTCGAGACGACGGTGCTGGAGAGCATCGCGACGAACATCGCCAGCAGCAGGCCGGACAGCGCCTCGAGGATCTCCCGGTGGCTCATCTGGACGGGTGCGGCGTCGGGGACGGTCGCGGGGGCGGTCACAGGACTCCTCAGGGACGTGGGCGGGTGCTCCGCTCGTGGCGGATGGTTGAGAGTATCAACTAGTTGATACTGACGACTATTCCCGCTCCTGGGGCCGTCAGTGCACCACCTCGAAGCCGATACCCGCGCGCTGCAGCCGGTCGGTGAGGTTCTCCCCCATCGCCACCGCGGTGGTGACCTGGCCCGCGGTACCGGGGTTGTCGTCCAGGGCCAGGCAGAGCCCGGACTCCGCGAGCATGGCGGCGGTCTCGGTGTACCCGGGGTCCCCGCCGGACACCCGGGTGTGCACGGTCCGCCCGCCCGCCTCGCCGACGAAGTCGACGGTGAACCACGACCGCGCCCGCCGCGCCTCGTCCGGCCCCTCCCCGGGGTGGACCCGGCTGAGCAGCAGGTCGCGCACCGGGGGCACCTGCACCGCGAGGCCCAGCGCGCTCACGCCGAGTGCCCCGCCAGCGGCGTACGGCAGGCTCTTGACCCCGGCGTAGTGGGAGTAGCGGAACCGCGGGCCGTACGCCGCGAGCGCCGCGCCGCTGCGCGCGACCACCTGCGGGTCGATCGTGGGCAGCGGCAGCAGCCAGTAGCCGAGGTCGGAGTCGCGGTGCGGTCGGCCGCCCACCGCCCGGGAGGACCGCACCTCGGGGCGCGGCTCGGCGCGCCGGCGGGCCGTGGCGGCCTCCCGCGCCTGTCGCACCCGGGACATCGCCAGGACCGCCGAGGCGTAGGTCCCGGAGGAGAAGCGGGCAGCGGAGCGCACCACCCCGCGCAGGCTGATCGGCTGGTCGCCGGGGAGCTGCTGCACCGTGAACAGCGCGCCCAGGTCGTGCGGCACGGAGTCGAAGCCGCACGCGTGCACGAGCCGGGAGCCGGTGCGGACCGCGGTGGCGTGGTGGGCCAGCCACATCCGGTCCACGAACTCACCCTCGCCGGTGAGGTCGCAGTAGTCCGTGCCCGCCTCCGCGCACGCAGCGACCAGCGGCTCGCCGTACCTCAGGTAGGGGCCGACCGTCGTCAGCACCACGCGGGACCGGCGGGCCACGTCGGCCAGCGACGCGGGGTCGGTGACGTCCGCGGTGAGCAGCGGCAGGTCCGCGCACGCCGGGTCGATCTCGGTCAGCCGCTCCCGCACGGCCCGCAGCCGCTCGGGGCTCCGCCCCGCCAGGGCCCAGCGCAGGTCCGCCGGAGCGTGCCGGGCGAGGTACTCGGCGGTCAGTCCTCCGGCGAACCCGGTGGCACCGAAGAGGGTGAGGTCGACGTCGCGGTGGGCAGCCATACCGCCATGCTCTCAGCCGCGGCGGCGGCGTCCCGCGTGGCCTCGCCGGTGGCTAGGCTGACCGGTGCGAGGCTGCCACGATCGCGACCGAGGAGCGCCGATGCCCGAGCCGACCCTGGTGGTCACGGGGCTGTCCAAGTCGTTCGGGGACCTCCGGGCCGTCGACGACCTGTCCTTCGAGGTCGCCCCCGGGGAGACCTTCGGCCTGCTCGGTCCCAACGGCGCCGGCAAGACCACCACCATCTCGATGATCTGCGGCCTGCTCTCCCCCGACGCCGGGTCGGTCTCGGTGGAGGGTGTGCCGATCCGTCCGGGGTCCACCGACGGCCGGGAGCTGATCGGCTACGTGCCCCAGGAGCTGGCGCTCTACCCCGACCTCAGCGGGCGGGACAACCTGACCTTCTTCGCCCGGCTCTACGGCCTGCGTGGCGCACCCGCGAGGGAGCGGATCGCGGAGGTCCTCGAGACCGTCGGGCTCACCGAGCGGGCCGCCGACAAGGTGGAGGAGTACTCCGGCGGCATGCAACGGCGGCTCAACATCGCCGCCGGCATGCTGCACCGGCCCCGGCTGCTGATCCTCGACGAGCCCACGGTGGGCATCGACCCGCAGAGCCGCAACGCGATCCTGGAGTCCGTGGCGGCGCTCGGTGAGAGCGGGATGAGCGTGCTCTACACCACGCACTACATGGAGGAGGCCGAGCGGCTGTGCCGCCGGGTCGGCATCGTGGACCACGGGAGGCTGCTGGCGTGCGGCACCAGGCGCGAGCTGGTGGCCCTGGTCGAGCAGCACGACCAGGTGGTGATCACCGTCGCCGGGGACGCCACCGCGGCGGCGGCCGCCCTGGCCGGGGAGCCCGACGTCCTCACCGTCTCCGTGGTCGACGACCGTTCGGTGCGCTGCATGGTGACCACCGCGTCCGCCACGCTGGCCCGGCTGATCACCCGGCTTGCCGACGCCGGGGCGGTGGTCCGGGACGTCCAGGTCACCGAGCCGTCGCTGGACTCGGTGTTCCTGCACATCACCGGCACGGCGCTGCGGGACTGAGCCCGCGATGATCGTCCTCACCCTCCTCGCCCGGGACCTGCGGGCGCGGCTGCGCGACCGCTCGGCCCTGGTGCTCGGGCTGATCGCCCCGGCCGCGCTGATCACGATCCTGTCGCTGCTGGTCTCCGGGCCGCAGACCCAGGAGGTGCCGGTGGGGCTGGTGAGCAGCGGGACGACGGCGTTGGGCACCGCGCTCGCCGAGGGGCCGCTGGCCGGGCTCGAGGAGGAGGGCACGATCCGGCTGCACAGGTACGCCGACGAGTCGGCGCTGCGAGCCGCCCTCGAGGACGGGGAGGTCGACGCCGGAGTCGTGGTCGCTCCCGAGGGCGACCGGCTCCAGGTCCTCCGCGGACCGGACTCGATCGTCGCCGGCGCGATCCTGGAAGCGGTCAGCAGGTCCACCGCGCTCACCGTCGACGGGGTCGGCCAGGCCGTCGTCGCGCAGCAGGAGCTGGGCGGCTCCACACCGCCGCAGCAGCTGGCCACCGCCATCGTCGCTGCTCCGGCGACCACTCGACTGGTCGACGCCACCCAGGGAGCCACCGGGATCGACCCCAAGACCCAGGTGGCCGCGGGCATGGCGACGTTCTTCTTGTTCTTCAGCGTCCAGTTCGGGGTGCTCGGGCTGCTCCAGGAGCGGCGGCAGGGCACCCTCCCCCGACTCCTGGCGGCCCCCATCGCACCGTGGCAGGTGCTGGCGAGCAAGCTGCTGGTGAGCCTGGTCATCGGGCTGGTGTCGATGACCTTCCTGGCCCTGTTCTCCACCTGGCTCCTCGGGGCGCACTGGGGCAGCCCGGCCGGCGTGGCGATGATGATCCTTGCCGGCGTGCTCGCCGCCGTCGCCACGGTGACCCTGGTCGTGGGGGTGGCCAAGAGCCCCGAGCAGGCCGCGGCCATGCAGGCCGTGGTGGCGCTGGTCCTGGGCATCTTGGGCGGCGCCTTCTTCTCGATGGCCCGGGCCGGCGGGGTCGCGGCCTTCGCGAGCCGGCTGACACCGCACTACTGGTTCAACGAGGGGCTGGTCCGGCTGACCGGCGGTCGCGACTGGACCTCGGCGCTGGTGCCGGTCACCGCGCTGCTGCTGTTCACCGTGGTGGTCGGCGTACCGGGCCTGCTTCTGGCCCGACGGTCGGTGCGGCCGTGAACGCCGTGGTCGCGATCACCCGGGCCAACCTGCTGCGGCTGGCGAAGGACCGCACCAACTACTTCTTCCTGCTGGCCCTGCCCATGCTCATCCTCTTCTCCCTCGGCGTGGCGATCGGAGGCAGCGCGGAGTACCGGGTCGGCGTCGTGGACCCCTCCCCCACGCCGGAGAGCCGGGCGGTGCGCGACCGGATGGCGGCCGTGGACGACGTCCACCTGGTCACGGTCGCCTCGGCTCCCGACCTGCGCGACGACGTCGCCCGCCGCTCCCTGGACGCCGGGTGGGTCGTGGTCACCGAGGACGACGGCACCACCACCTTCCGCTGGTACACCCCGGGGTCGGGCGAGGGGATGGACCTCCGCTCGGTCCTGGCCGCTGCGGTCGAGGAGACCAGCGTGCACGACCGGGTGGTCCAGGTGCTGGCCGAGCGCACGGGGGCCGACGCCGGGACGGTCGAGGAGGCGGTCGGCCGAGCGGCCGCGATGGTGCCGCGGACCGCGGTGACGGTGACCAGCACCGGGAAGGCGGAGGACACCCCGGCCACCATCCGCGCCGTGGTCGCCGCCGGGGAGCTGTCGCTGTTCATCTTCCTCACCTCGCTCACCGGCGCGAGCTACCTGTTCACCACCCGGCAGCTCGGCGTCACCCGGCGGATGCGCGCCGGGCCGGTGCCGGTGCCGGCCATCGTCGCCGGGGAGGCGCTGGGCCGCTTCCTGGTCGCGCTGATCCAGGCGGCCATCGTCTTCGTGGGCGGCATGCTGCTGTTCGGCATCGACTGGGGCTCCCCACTGTCGGTGGCGCTGCTGTGCGTCGCCATGTCGCTGGTCGGGACCGGCGCCGCGATGCTCCTGGGCACGCTGGGGCGCAGCGAGCAGCAGGTCGGGGCGCTCGCCCTGCTGCTCAGCCTGGTCCTCGCCGCGCTCGGCGGGTCCATGCAGCCCCTGGAGTTCTTCCCCGACTCGGTGCGACCCTTCGCCTTCCTCACCCCGCACGCCTGGATGAACGACGCCATGTGGAAGCTGCTCGTCGAGGGCGCCGGCCTGGCCCAGGTGTGGACCTCGGTAGTGGTGCTGACCGGGCTGGGGATCGCCCTGCTGACCGCCGCCTCGATCACGCTCGCCCGCTCGCTGCGCTGACGCGGCGGCGTACCCTCGACGGCATGTGCCGCAACATCCGCACCCTGCACAACTTCGAGCCTCCCGCGACGTCCCACGAGGTCACCGCAGCAGCGCTGCAGTACGTCCGCAAGGTGAGCGGCACGACGCAGCCCTCGCAGGCCAACCGGGCGGCCTTCGACGCCGCCGTGGACGAGGTCGCGCGGGCCACCCAGCAGCTGCTGGACGCGCTGGTCACGAGTGCGGCCCCGCGCAACCGCGAGCAGGAGGCCGCCCGGGCCCGCGCCCGGGCCGAGGCACGGTACGCCAGGTGAGTCGACCGCGATGACCGCCACCGCGGCCGGCGGCCCGCCCCGCACCCGCGACCCCCGCGAGGAGTACGTCGCGGCGCTGTCGCTGCTGCGCGGGCGTCCGCTGGTGGTGCTCACCGGTGCCGGGCTGAGCACGGACTCGGGGATCCCCGACTACCGCGGCCCCGGCTCGGTGCCGCGCACGCCGATGACCCGGCAGGAGTTCGACTCCGGTCCGGCCGCACGCCGGCGCTACTGGGCCCGCAGCCACCTGGGCTGGGCCCTGATGAGCCGCGCGACCCCCAACGCCGGGCACCGGGCGCTGGCCCGGCTGGACCCGGACCTGCTGATCACCCAGAACGTCGACGGCCTGCACGAGCGGGCCGGCACCCGCCGGCTCGTCGCGCTGCACGGCCGGATCTCGGAGGTGGTCTGCCTGACCTGCCGCCGGGTGGTCTCCCGCGAGTGGCTGCAGCAGCGGATGACCGAGCTCAACCCCGGGCACCTGGACCACGTCCGCGAGGTGGCCGCGCTGCCCGACGGCGACGTGGACCTCGAGGCGACCGCGGGCTTCACCGTGCCCGGCTGCACGGACTGCGGAGGGATCCTCAAGCCGGACGTGGTGCTGTTCGGGGAGAACGTGCCGGCGGAGCGGGTGCAGCGCTGCTACGCAGCGGTGGACGCGCTCCGGGAGCGGGACGGAGCGCTGCTCGTGGCCGGCTCCTCGCTCGCGGTGATGAGCGGGCTGCGCTTCGTCCGTCGGGCCGCCGGGCACGGCGTGCCGGTGGTGGTCTGCAACCGGGGGCCGACCCGGGGTGATCCGCTGGCCACGGTCCGCGTGGAGTCCGGCTGCTCGGAGTTCCTCCAGGCGCTGGCTCCCTCGGCGGGCTGAGGCGCCTCAGAGCCGGTGCACGAAGATGTGCGAGGCGGCGTCGAGGTCGATGTCGGCGCTCTCGCCGCCCGAGCCGGCCTGGACCCCGTCGGCCCGGCGCCGCACGAAGACGGTCTTGTCCGGCAGCGCGCCGATCCGGCGCAGCGTCCCCATCAGCTGCTCGTCCTTCTGCATCTCCTCCGAGATGCGCCGCACCAGCACCCGCGACCGCTCGTGCCCCGCCGCCTCGGTCAGCGGCACCACCCCGTCCATGAACTCCTGCTGCTCGCCCTCCTGCCCGAGCTCGGCGAGGCCGGGGATGGGGTTGCCGAACGGCGACTCGGTGGGGTTGTCCAGCAGCTCCAGCAGCCGGCGCTCGACGTTCTCGGAGATCACGTGCTCCCAGCGGCAGGCCTCGGCGTGCACCAGCTCCCACTCCAGCCCGATCACGTCGGTGAGCAGCCGCTCGGCGAGACGGTGCTTGCGCATCACCCGGGTCGCCATCCGCAGGCCCTCCGGGGTGAGCTCGAGGTGCCGGTCGCCCTGGACCGTCACCAGCCCGTCGCGCTCCATCCGGGCGACCGTCTGCGACACCGTCGGCCCGGACTGGTGCAGACGCTCGGCGATGCGGGCCCGCAGCGGGACGATGCCCTCCTCCACCAGCTCGAAGATCGTCCGCAGGTACATCTCGGTGGTGTCGATGAGGTCGCTCACCGGCACATTGTGACGCATCGGGCACCGGCGGCAGGTTTGACGGCGTACCCCTCGGCACCGAGACTGCTGGACGTGCCGGCTTTGAACGATCCAACCCCGTGGTGGCGGGACGCGGTCTTCTACCAGGTCTACGTCCGCAGCTTCGCCGACAGCGATGGCGACGGCACCGGCGACCTGCCCGGCATCACCGCCCGGCTGCCCTACCTGCGCGACCTGGGCGTGGACGCCGTGTGGCTCACCCCGTTCTACCTCTCCCCGCACCATGACCACGGGTACGACGTGGCCGACCACTGCGCCGTCGACCCGCTGTTCGGGACCCTGGCCGACGCCGAGGCGCTGATCGCCCGCGCCCACGAGCTGGGCCTGCGGCTGGTCGTCGACGTGGTGCCCAACCACACCTCCGACGAGCACGCGTGGTTCCGCGCGGCGCTGGCCGCGGCCCCCGGCAGCCGGGAGCGGGCCCGCTACCTGTTCCGGGACGGCACCGGGCCCGGTGGCGCGCAGCCGCCCAACAACTGGCTCTCGGTCTTCGGCGGCAGCGCCTGGGAGCGCGTGGTCGACGCGGACGGCACCCCCGAGCAGTGGTACCTCCACCTCTTCGACCGCACCCAGCCGGACCTCGACTGGCGCAACCCCGAGGTCGGCGACCTGTTCGAGTCCGTGCTGCGGTTCTGGCTGGACCGCGGGGTCGACGGGTTCCGCATCGACGTCGCCCACTCGCTGTTCAAGGAGGAGGGGCTGCGCGACCAGGTGCGCACCGGCGTCCATCAGGGCATCCCGACGATGAGCGAGGACGGCAGCATCGTCGACCCGCACGACGAGGACGAGCCGATGTGGGACCAGCCGGAGGTGCACGAGGTCTACCGCCGGTGGCACCGGGTCCTCGCCGACTACCCGGGGGACCGGATGACGGTCGCGGAGGCGTGGACGAAGACCGCGGAGTCGATGGCGCGCTACGTGCGGCCCGACGAGCTCAGCCAGAGCTTCAACTTCGCCTGGCTGGTGGCGCCGTGGTCGGCTGCGGCGTTCAGGGCGGTGATCCGGCGCACCGTGGAGGCGCTCCGCGAGGTGGGCGCCTCGCCGACCTGGGTGCTCAGCAACCACGACGTGGTGCGGCACCCGACGCGGTACGGCGGGGGCGCGCGCGGACTGGCCCGGGCCCGGGCCGCGACGCTGACCATGCTCGCCCTGCCGGGCTCGGCGTACCTCTACCAGGGCGAGGAGCTGGGGCTGGCAGAGGTCGACGTCGCCCCGGAGCACCGGCAGGACCCGGTGTGGGTCCGCTCCGGCGAGACCGGCCGCGACGGGAGCCGCGTGCCGCTGCCCTGGAGCGGCCAGGAACCGCCGTTCGGGTTCGGCCCGGGAGCCGGCCAGCCGTGGCTGCCGCAGCCCGCGGAGTGGGCCGAGCTGACCGTGGAGCGGCAGCTGGCCGACCCCGGCTCCACGCTGGCGTTCTACCGGCGCGTCCTGGCCGCCCGGCGTACCCTCGCGCGCACCGCCGGCGCCGAGGTGGAGATGCTGGACCTCGGGGCCGACCTGGTCGCCTTCGCCCGCGGCCGCCTCACGGTCGTGCTCAACTGCGGCCACCGCGCCCACCGGCTCCCCGACAGCGAGGTGGTCCTCACCAGTATGCCGGAGCCGCCGGTCGCCCCGGGCTCGGCCGGTGTGGGGCCGGCCGGGGCGGGGCCGGCCGGGGGGCTGCCCCCCGACACCGCGGCCTGGCTCCTCCGTTGACGCGCGCCTCCCACCCCCTGGCCTCGCCCCCCCCCC
>NZ_DAOMFK010000028.1:0-23952 GCF_035429765.1 Nocardioides sp.
GCGCGGCGATGATCCGCTCCAAGGGCGAGGCCGGCACCGGTGACGTCTCCAACGCGGTGACCCACATGCGCACCATCCGCGCCGAGATGCGCCGGCTGCAGAGCCTCTCGGCCGACGAGCTGTACGTCGCCGCCAAGGAGCTGCAGGCGCCCTACGAGCTGGTCAGGGAGGTCGCCGAGGCCGGCAGCCTGCCCGTGGTGCTCTTCACCGCGGGGGGCATCGCCACCCCCGCCGACGCGGCGATGATGATGCAGCTCGGCGCCGAGGGGGTCTTCGTCGGCTCCGGCATCTTCAAGTCCGGCAACCCCGCCGAGCGGGCGGAGGCCATCGTGAAGGCCACCACCTTCTACGACGACCCCGACGTGGTCGCCAAGGTCTCCCGCGGGCTGGGAGAGGCCATGGTCGGCATCAACGTCGAGGAGATCCCGCAGCCGCACCGCCTCGCCGAGCGTGGGTGGTGACGGGCCGCTTCCGGCCCACCGTCGGGGTCCTGGCTCTCCAGGGTGACGTACGTGAGCACCTGCACGCGCTCGAAGCCGTCGGCGTGCGCGCGCTGCCCGTCCGGCGGCCCCCGGAGCTGGCCGCCTGCGACGGGCTGGTGATCCCGGGCGGGGAGTCGACCACGATGTCGAAGCTCGCGGTCGCCTTCGAGCTGCTCGAGCCGCTGCGGGACAGGGTCAAGACCGGGATGCCGGCTTTCGGGACCTGCGCCGGGATGATCCTGCTCGCCGACCGCGTCACCGACGGCCGCCCGGACCAGGAGACGGTCGGCGGGCTGGACGTCACCGTGCGGCGCAACGCCTTCGGTCGCCAGGTCGACTCCTTCGAGACCGACCTGGACGTCGTCGGGCTGGCCGAGCCCGTGCACGCGGTGTTCATCCGGGCTCCCTGGGTCGAGCAGGCCGGTGCGGACGTCGAGGTGCTCGCCCGTGTCGCCGTCGGGCCCGCCGCGGGTAGGATCGTCGCGGTTCGGCAGGGTCGGCTGATGGCGACCGCGTTCCACCCCGAGGTCGGCGGTGACACCCGGCTCCACGAGATGTTCGCCGGGGTCGTGCGCACCGGCTGAGCCCGCCACCCGACGTACCCCCACGGGAGAAGAGGACGCATGTCTGGCCACTCGAAATGGGCGACCACCAAGCACAAGAAGGCCGTCATCGACGCGCGGCGCGGCAAGCTGTTCGCCAAGCTGATCAAGAACATCGAGGTGGCGGCGAAGATGGGCGGGGGGGACCCGGCCGGCAACCCGACCCTCTACGACGCGATCCAGAAGGCCAAGAAGTCCTCGGTCCCCAACGACAACATCGACCGGGCCGTCAAACGCGGCTCGGGGGCCGAGGCCGGCGGCGCCGACTACCAGACGATCATGTACGAGGGCTACGGGCCCTCGGGCGTCGCGCTGCTCATCGAGTGCCTCACCGACAACAAGAACCGCGCGGCCATGGAGGTGCGTACCGCCACCTCCCGCAACGGCGGCACCCTCGCCGACCCGGGCTCGGTGTCCTTCCTGTTCAAGCGCAAGGGAGTGGTGATCGTCCCGAAGTCCCAGGACGACCGCGAGGTCACCGAGGACGACGTGCTCGAGGCGACCCTCGACGCGGGTGCCGAGGAGGTCAACGACCTGGGGGAGAGCGTGGAGGTGATCAGCGAGGCCGGCGACCTGGTCGGCGTACGTTCCGCCCTCCAGGACGCCGGTCTCGACTACGACTCCGCCGAGGCCGAGTTCGTCCCCGACATGGAGGTCGGGCTGGACAAGGACGCGGCGGCGAAGTTCTTCCGGCTGGTCGAGGCCCTCGAGGACCTCGACGACGTCCAGAACGTCTTCACCAACGCCGACGTCCCCGACGAGGTGCTCGCCGAGCTGGACGCCTGAGGGCGTGTCGGTTCCCCGCCCGGGCGGGGAAACCCTCACCTGTCACGGGTAGAGGAACGCCGCGAGCGCCGCAATTTGTGACGGGTCGGCGGCGCCGCGGGTCGCGCCGCGTGTCCTCCCCGGATCCGTCCGGCCCCGCGGCTAGCGTGGCTGCCGAACACACGTTCGTAACGAGAGGCGGCAGGATGCGGGTGCTGGGCATCGACCCGGGCCTGACCCGGTGCGGGATGGGGCTGGTGGAGGGAACGGTCGGCCGGCCGCTCACCCTGGTGGACGTCAACGTCCTGCGCACCAGCGCCGACCAGCCGGTCGCCACCCGGCTGGTCACCATCGAGCGCGGCATCAACGCCTGGCTGGAGGAGTACCACCCCGACGCCGTGGCCGTGGAGCGCGTCTTCGCCCGCTCCGACTCCAGCACGATCATGGGCACCGCCCAGGCCAGCGGCATCGCGATGGTGGCGGCCGCCCGGCGTGGCCTGCCGATCGCCCTGCACACGCCGAGCGAGGTGAAGGCCGCGGTCTCCGGCAGCGGGCGGGCCGACAAGGCGCAGGTCGGCGCCATGGTCGCCCGGATCCTGCGGCTGCCGACGCCGCCGAAGCCGGCCGACGCCGCGGACGCCCTGGCGCTGGCCATCACCCACATCTGGCGGGGCGGGGCTCAGGCGCGCCTCGACGCCGCGGTCGCGGCCGCAGGGAGGAAGTCGTGATCGCGTTCGTCCGCGGCGAGGTCGCCGCCCTCACCGTGTCCAGCGCGGTGCTCGAGGTCGGTGGCGTCGGTCTGGAGGTGCTCTGCACCCCGGCGACCCTGGCCACCCTCCGCCCCGGGCAGCCGGCCACCCTGCCCACCAGCATGGTGGTGCGCGAGGACTCCCTCACCCTGTTCGGGTTCCTCGACGAGGACGAGAAGTCCCTCTTCGAGCTGCTCCAGACCGCGTCCGGCGTGGGCCCCAAGCTCGCCCAGGCCATGCTGGCCGTGCTTCCCCCCGACGACCTGCGGACCGCGGTGGCGGCCGAGGACGTCAAGACCCTCACCCGGGTGCCCGGGGTCGGGCAGAAGGGCGCGCAGCGGATCATCCTCGAGCTGAAGGACCGGATCGGCCCGCCCACCGGTCGACGCCCGGGCTCCGTCCCGGCCGCACCGGCCGGCGGCTGGCGCGACCAGGTCCACCAGGGGCTGGTCGGCCTCGGGTGGTCGGCCCGCGAGGCCGAGCAGGCCGTGGAGGCGGTCGCCCCCCAGGCCGGTGACCAGCCCGACGTCGGCGCCCTGCTCCGGGCGGCCCTGCGCACGCTGAGCAAGGCATGAGCATGAGCGAGCCCACCGACCGGTACGCCGCCGCCGAGGACGCCCACCTGCGCTCCCTCACCGCGGCCGAGGCCGACGGCGACGAGCGCACGATCGAGGCGGCGCTGCGCCCCCGCAGCCTGGACGAGGTCGTCGGCCAGTCCCGGGTGCGGGCCCAGCTCGGCCTGGTCCTCGAGGCGGCCCGGCGCCGTGGCCGGGCGCCCGACCACGTGCTGCTCTCGGGTCCCCCGGGGCTGGGCAAGACGACGCTGGCGATGATCATCGCCCACGAGATGGGCGTGCCGCTCCGGCTGACCAGTGGCCCGGCGATCACCCACGCCGGTGACCTGGCCGCGATCCTCTCGGGCCTCAACGAGGGCGACGTCTTGTTCGTCGACGAGATCCACCGCATGTCCCGGCCCGCCGAGGAGATGCTCTACATGGCCATGGAGGACTTCCGCGTCGACGTGGTCATCGGCAAGGGCCCCGGTGCCACCTCGATCCCGCTGGACATCCCGCCCTTCACCCTGGTCGGCGCCACCACCCGGGCCGGGCTGCTGCCCGGGCCGCTGCGCGACCGGTTCGGGTTCACCGCCCACCTGGAGTTCTACGAGCCGGACGACCTGGACCGCATCCTGCACCGCTCCGCGGGGCTGCTCGACGTGCCGATCACCACCGAGGGCTCCGCGGAGATCGCCTCGCGCTCGCGCGGCACCCCCCGCATCGCCAACCGGCTGCTGCGCCGGGTCCGCGACTTCGCCCAGGTGCACGCCGACGGTGTGGTCACCCTGCCTGTCGCCCGCGAGGCGCTGGAGCTCTACGAGGTCGACGAGTCCGGCCTGGACCGGCTCGACCGAGCGGTGGTCGACGTGCTCTGCCGGCGCTTCGCCGGCGGACCCGTGGGCGTGTCCACGCTGGCGGTCGCGGTGGGGGAGGAGCGCGAGACCGTCGAGGAGGTCGCCGAGCCCTTCCTGGTGCGCAGCGGCCTGCTCGCCCGTACGCCGCGCGGCCGGGTCGCCACCCCCGCCGCCTGGCAGCACCTCGGCCTGGCTGTGCCCCCCTCGGCTGCGCCCGGTCCCGCGGACGCCACGCTGTTCGAGGACTGACGTCGACCCGTGTGCCCCGGAGGCTAGACTTCACCGTTGGCCGGGGCGCCTCCCGTCGCGCCCGCCGCCGTCCGTCCCCCGTTGAGAGGTTGTCCGAGTGGAGCAGCTTGTCTCCCTCCTGCCCCTGGCAGGCATCGCCCTTGTCTTCTGGCTTCTTCTGATCAGGCCGGCCAGCCGCCGCAACAAGGCGATGGCCCAGCTGCAGGCAAGCCTCCGGGTCGGCGACCGGGTGATGCTCAGCTCGGGCATCTACGGGACGCTGCGCACGGTCGACGAGGACCCGATCGAGGTGGAGTTCGCCGACGGCCTGGTGGTCCAGGTTGCCCGCGCGGCCGTGGCCCGGGTGGTCCACGCCGAGCCCACCGACGTCGAGCCAGGGCCTGACGCCGCCGAGGAGGGCTGAGGTGGCCCGAGGCAGCCGCCGTCCGTGGCGCACCCTCGGCGTCTTCTTCCTCGCCGTCGGGCTGCTGTTCGCGCTGGTGGCCGTCGCCGGCACCTGGAAGCCCGAGCTCGGCCTCGACCTGCAGGGCGGCACCCGGATCACGCTCAGCGCCAAGAGCGACTCCGTCGACCCGGCCAACCTCGAGGAGGCCGCCTCGATCATCGACTCGCGCGTCAACGGCTCCGGGGTCACCGAGGCCGAGGTGACCACGAGCGGGAACCGGTACGTCGTGGTGGAGATCCCGGGCGAGACCCGCGCGGACCTCGTCGAGACCGTCAAGCGCCAGGCGCTGCTCCACTTCCGGATCGTCGCGAAGGTCGGCCCCGGCGCGGCGACCACCGGCGCGGCCAGCCCGTCCGCCTCGCCCGGCGCCGGCGTCCTGGCCCCCTCCCCGTCCGCGACCACCAAGCCCGGCAAGAGCCAGCCCGGCAAGGGCCAGGCCAGCAAGAGTCCCCGTCCGAAGGCCGGCCCCTCCACGAAGCCGAGCAGCGAGCCCAGTGCCGCGGGCTCGCCGTCGGCCTCACCGTCGGGCTCGGCCACCCCCAAGGACGGCGGAGCAGGGGTCGACGACCCGCTGGCCTGGTCGCTGAAGCCCGACGAGAAGTGGGTCAAGAAGTTCGACGACTTCACCTGCCCGGCGCCCGGTGAGTCCACCAACGTGGTCGACGACCCGGACCAGCCGCTGGTCACCTGCGACGGCGACGGCAACAAGTACCTCCTCTCGGCGGCGATGATCAACGGCACGGATCTGAAGAGCGCGAGCCCGGGAGCGCCCAACCAGCAGAGCCTGAAGTGGGTGGTCCAGCTCGCGTTCGACTCCCAGGCCAGCGACACCTTCGCCAAGATCTCCCGGGAGCTCTACGGCACCGACCGGCAGTTCGCGATCGTGCTGGACGGCCAGGTCATCTCGGCCCCCACCATGAACGGCATCATCACCAACGGTCAGGCCGAGATCAGCGGCAACTTCACCGAGGCCACCGCACGCAGTCTCGCCACCAGCCTGAAGTTCGGTGCGCTGCCGGTGGCGTTCGAGAAGGACCCACTGGTCCAGACCGTGGGCCCCTCGCTGGCGGGCAACCAGCTCTCCGCCGGCATCACCGCCGGCGTGGTCGGTCTGCTGCTGGTGATGCTCTACTGCCTGCTCTACTACCGGGGGCTCGGGCTGGTGGTGATCGCCTCGCTGATCGTCGCAGGGGTGATCACCTACGGCATGGTGCTGCTGCTCAGCGAGACCGCCAACTTCACGCTGTCGCTGCCGGGCATCGCCGGCCTGATCGTGGCGGTCGGCATCACCGCCGACTCCTTCATCGTGTACTTCGAGCGGATCCGCGACGAGATGCGCGACGGGAAGTCGATGCGGGTCGCCGTCGAGACCGGCTGGGCCCGCGCCCGCAACACCTGCGTCGCAGCCGACGCGGTGTCGCTGCTGGCGGCCGTGGTGCTCTACATCTTCGCCGCGGGCGTGGTGCGAGGCTTCGCGTTCGCGCTCGGCCTGTCCACGCTCATCGACCTGGTGGTCTTCTTCTGGTTCACCCACCCGATGGTGTCGCTGCTCGCCCGCTACCCGTTCTTCAACAAGGGGCACAAGCTGTCCGGGCTGGACGCCGAGCACGTCGGCCTGGACCGGCTTCCGGCTGGAGGTGCCATCTGATGAGCAGGTTCTCCCGCCTGGGCAACGACCTCTACACCGGGCGCCGGTCGATCGACTTCGTCGGCCGCCGGCGGCTCTGGTACAGCATCTCGGGCCTGATCCTGGTCCTGTCGCTGCTGGGGCTGCAGGTCCGCGGCCTCGACATGGGCATCGAGTTCGTCGGCGGGTCGGAGTACAAGGTCAGCCTTCCGGCCGACCAGGTCACCCAGCAGACCGCGGACGACGTCCGGGCCGCGGTCGCCGGTACCGGGATCCCCAACGCCGCGGCCCCGGTGGTCACCACCTCGGGCAACGAGGCGGTGCTGGTGCAGACCCAGCCGCTGACCCCCCAGGAGACCACGGAGGTCATCGACGCCATCCTGGCGACCACGGGTGCCACCAACGACGACATCTCCACCTCCGAGATCGGCCCCAGCTGGGGCAAGCAGGTGGCCCAGCGCTCCCTCATCGGCCTCTCCGTGTTCCTCGTCCTGGTCGTCCTGCTCATCTGGGGCTATTTCCGGGAGTGGAAGATGTCGGTGGCGGCGATCGTCGCCCTCGCCCACGACGTGCTGATCACCATCGGCATCTACGCCTGGACCGGGTTCGAGGTGACCCCTGCCACGGTGACCGGCCTGCTGACCATTCTGGGCTTCTCGCTCTACGACACCGTGGTGGTCTTCGACAAGGTCCGGGAGAACACCAAGAACCTGCGCCGCAGCCACCAGACGTACGCCGAGGCGGCCAACCTGGCGGTCAACCAGACCCTGGTCCGCTCGATCAACACCTCGATCGTGGCGCTGATCCCGGTGGGCGCCATCCTCTACGTCAGCGTCGTGCAGCTGGGCTCCGGGGCGCTGAAGGACCTGGCCCTGGCCCTGTTCGTGGGCATGGCCGCCGGTGCCTACTCCTCGATCTTCATCGCCACGCCGCTGCTGGCCCAGCTGAAGTCGCGCGAGTCGGAGATCAAGCTGTCCGACAAGCGGGCCCGCACCCGCCAGCGTCACGACGCCGACCGGTACGCCTCGGTGCCGGTGTTCACCGAGGACATGCCGATCGCCGAGGAGCCCGGCGCCGCCCCGGCCGCCCAGGCCGCCCCGGTCGCCCCGGTCGCCCCGGGGCGTCCGCAGCCGACGCTGGGCAGTGGCCGGGTGGCGCCACCCCCGCGCAGCGAGGTCCGGCAGAGCCCCTCCAGCGGGCGGGCCCAGCCCACCCGGCAGTCCCGAGCGAAGCGAGGCAAGAAGTGACCGCCGTGACGAGTGCCGCCCTGGCCGCCGCCCACGACGCGATGGAGCGGCTGGTGGTCGACGTGCCGGACTTCCCCGAGCCCGGCGTCCTGTTCAAGGACATGAGCCCGATGCTCGCCGACCACGGGGCGTTCACCGCGGTGATCGAGGTGCTCGCCTCGGCGGGCCGCGACGAGTCCGGTGCCGTGGTGGTGGACAAGGTGATCGGCATGGAGTCGCGCGGCTTCATCCTCGGCGCCCCCGTGGCGCTGAGCCTCGGCGTCGGTTTCGTCCCGGTCCGCAAGGCCGGGAAGCTGCCGCGGGCGACCTACGCGGTCTCCTACGCGCTGGAGTACGGCGAGGCCACCTTGGAGATCCACCGCGACGCCGTCGCGCCGGGGGAGCGGGTGCTGCTGGTCGACGACGTGCTGGCGACCGGCGGGACCGTGGCCGCCACCCGGGAGCTGGTGGCCCTGTGCGGGGGCAGCACGCACGCGGTGTCGGTGCTGATGGAGATCGGCGCGCTGCCCGGCCGCGAGGGCGTCGGCGGCCTGCCCCTGACGGTGCTGGCGAGCGTCTGAGGACTCCTCGGACCGGCGCCCGGGCGCGCGGCCCGCACTAGAATGGGCCAATGACCGAGGAGAAGGCTCCCCCCGCCGCGCCGGCCGAGCGCGCGCCCGAGCCCGTCCTCAGCCCGCGGGGGATGCGCGCACGGATCGCGCGGATCGGCACCCGCGGCCAGTCGACCGGGAACCCGGTGCTGGAGCCGCTGTTCACCGCCGTCCGCGCCAACCACCCCAAGGCCGACCTCGCGCTGCTCGAGCGCGCGTACCTGACCGCCGAGCGGATGCACGGCAGCCAGACCCGCAAGAGCGGCGACCCCTACATCACCCACCCGCTGGCGGTCACCACGATCCTGGCCGACATCGGCATGACCGAGCCGACGCTGGTGGCCGCGCTGCTGCACGACACCGTCGAGGACACCCCGTACACCCTCGAGCAGCTCCGCGCGGACTTCGGTGAGGAGGTGGCGGCCCTCGTCGACGGCGTCACCAAGCTGGACAAGGTCAAGTACGGCGACACCGCCGAGGCCGAGACCATCCGCAAGATGATCGTGGCGATGGCCCGGGACATCCGGGTGCTGGTGATCAAGCTGGCCGACCGGCTGCACAACATGCGCACGATCCGCTACCTGAAGCGGGAGACCCAGGAGCGCAAGGCGCGGGAGACCCTCGACATCTACGCGCCGCTCGCCCACCGGCTGGGCATGAACACTCTCAAGTGGGAGCTCGAGGATCTCGCCTTCGCCACGCTTCACCCCAAGATCTACGACGAGATCGTGCGGATGGTGGCCGAGCGGGCCCCCTCCCGGGACCAGTTCCTCACCGAGGTGGTCGCGCAGGTCGAGGAGGACCTCAAGGAGGCGCGGATCCGGGCGACGGTGACCGGGCGGCCCAAGCACTACTACTCGATCTACCAGAAGATGATCGTCGGGGGCCGGGAGTTCTCCGACATCTACGACCTGGTGGGGGTGCGCATCCTGGTCGACGAGGACAAGGACTGCTACGCCGCGCTGGGCATCCTGCACGCCCGGTGGAGCCCGGTGCTCGGCCGGTTCAAGGACTACGTGGCGATCCCGAAGTTCAACATGTACCAGTCCCTGCACACGACGGTGATCGGCCCGCAGGGCAAGCCGGTCGAGCTGCAGATCCGCACCTACGGCATGCACCGTCGCGCCGAGTACGGCGTCGCCGCGCACTGGAAGTACAAGGAGAACGGCCGCAGCGGGGTCGACACCGACCGACCGGGCGACCTCGACGACATGACCTGGGTGCGCCAGCTGCTGGACTGGCAGAGCGAGGTCGAGGACCCCGGGGAGTTCCTGGAGTCGCTGCGCTTCGAGATGAACCGGACCGAGGTGTACGTGTTCACCCCGAAGGGCGACGTGATGGCGCTGCCGGCCGGCGCCACGCCGGTGGACTTCGCCTACGCCGTGCACACCGAGGTGGGCCACCACACGATCGGCGCCCGGGTGAACGGACGACTGGTGCCGCTCGAGTCGGCCCTCGAGATGGGCGACGTGGTCGAGGTCTTCACCTCCAAGAACCCCGCCGCCGGGCCCTCCCGCGACTGGCTGACCTTCGTCCGGTCCCCGCGGGCGCGCGCCAAGATCCGCCAGTGGTTCACCAAGGAACGCCGTGAGGAGGCCATCGAGCGGGGCAAGGAGCAGATCGTCAAGCTGATGCGCAAGGAGGGGATGGGACTCAAGCGGGTGCTCTCGCACGAGTCGCTGTCCCTCACCGCCCAGCACTTCCACCTGCCCGACGTCTCGGCCCTGTACGCCGCGGTCGGGGAGAACAACATCAGCGCCCAGGCGGTGGTCCGCCGGGTCATCGAGCTGCACGGGGGCGAGGACGGGGCCGCGGAGGACCTCGCCGAGGGGGTCACCATCACCGGCCGCCGGGGGAAGGCCCGGGCGGCGCCGGCCGGCGACTCCGGCGTGGTGCTCAAGGGTGCCGACGACGTCTGGATCAAGCTGGCCAAGTGCTGCACGCCGGTCCCCGGGGACCCGATCATGGGGTTCGTGACCAAGGGAGGGGGCGTCTCGGTGCACCGACGGGACTGCACGAACGCGGCCGCGCTCGAGCGGCACCCGGAGCGCCTGGTGGAGGTCGAGTGGGCACCCACCTCCCAGTCCAGCTTCCTGGTCAACATCCAGGTCGAGGCGCTCGACCGGGCCCGCCTGCTCTCCGACATCACCATGGCGCTCTCCGACGCGCACGTGAACATCCTCAGCGCGAACCTGACCACCACCCGGGACCGGGTGGCCAAGAGTCGGTTCAGCTTCGAGATGGCCGACGCCAAGCACCTGGAGACGGTGCTGCGCGCGGTCCGCTCCGTGCCGGGGGTGTTCGACGCCTACCGCGTCACGCAGTGAGCGTGCTCAGCCGGAGAACTCGCTGGAGGTCCTGCGGGCCATCTCCAGGAAGGCCTGCCGGGACGCGAGGTTCTCCTCCAGCTCCTGCACCCGGCGGGCGTCACCGGCTGCGCGCGCCCTGGCCAGGTCCGCCTCGACCTTCTCGATCGCGCTCTCGAGCTTGGTGACCATCTCGTCGGCGCGGGCCGACTTCTCCGGGTCCGAGCGGCGCCACTGCTCCTCCTCGACCCCGCGGATGGCCTGCTCGACGCGGCGCAGCCGGCCCTCGAGCTCCCTCATCCGCTCCCGTGGCACCTTGCCCGCAGCGTCCCAGCGCTCGGCGATGTCCCGGAAGGCGCGGCGGGCGGCGTCCAGGTCGGTCACCGGGACCAGCTGCTCGGCCTCCACCAGCAGCTGCTCCTTGACCACCGCGTTGGCGGCGAACTCCTCGTCGACCCGGGCGTTCGCGGCGTCGCGCGCCCCGAAGAAGGTGTCCTGGGCGGTCCGGAACCGCTTCCACAGCGCCTCGTCGACGTCCCGCGGCGCCGGTCCGGCCGCCTTCCACTCCCGCATCAGGTCCCGGTAGGCCCCCGCCGTGGGACCCCAGTCGGTGGAGGTAGCCAGCTCCTCGGCCTCGCGGACCAGCCGCTCCTTCACCGCCCGGGCACCTTCGCGCCGCTCCTGCTGCTCGGCGAAGTGGGCCTTGCGACGGCGGGTGTAGGTCGTCCGGGCGGTCGAGAACCGCCGCCACAGCGCGTCGTCAGAGGCCCGGTCCAGCCGGGGCAGCGCCTTCCAGGTGTCCAGCAGCTCGCGCAGCCGGTTGGCGCCGTTGCGCCAGTCCGTGCCCTCGGCAAGACCCTCGGCCTCCGCGACGATCCGCTCCTTCTCCACCCGGGACTCCGCGGCCCGGGCCGCCCGCTCCGCGCGACGGGCCTCTCGCTGCTGCTCGATGACGGGCGCCAGGGCGTCCAGGCGGGTGGCCAGCGCGTCCAGGTCGCCGACCGCGTTGGCGCCGACCACCTGCTCGCGCACCGTGCGCACCGACGCGACGGCCTCCTCGGGGCTCAGCACCCCCGACCGGATCCGCTGCTCGAGCAGGCCGACCTCGAACTCGAGCGCGGCGTACCGCTCGGTGAAGAACCGCAGCGCCTCCTCCGGCGTCCCCGCGGGGTACTGCCCGACCGAGCGCTCGCCCTCAGCGGTCCGCACGAAGACCGTGCCGTCCTCGGCGACCCGCCCCCACTCATGGCTCGTCACGTGCGTTCCTCTTCGTTCGACTCAGATGACGCACCCGTGCCGGGGAGCGCTGGGGCCATGCTAGTCACCACGCGCCGATGCAGCGCCCGTCGTCGCGGCTGGATAGGCTTCCGGGGTGTTGATCGCCGGCTTCCCCGCGGGTCCCTGGGGCACCAACTGCTACGTCGTGGCCACCGGCGCGGGCAGCGAGTGCGTCGTGGTCGACCCCGGGAAGGACGCGACCGACGGCGTGGCGACGGTCGTGCGGGAGCACCGGCTCAAGCCGGTCGCCGTGCTGGTCACCCACGGGCACATCGACCACATGTGGTGCGTGGCGCCCGTCGCGGGCGGCTACGACGCCACCGCGTGGATCCACCCCGCGGACCGGCACCTGCTCACCGACCCGACGGCGGGGATGGGCCGCGAGACCGCCCAGCTGCTGCTGGGCCGGGGCTTCACGTTCGCGGAGCCGGACGACGTGCGCGAGCTCAGCGACCTCCAGGAGCTGGAGCTGGCGGGGCTGCGGTTCGTCGTCGACCACACCCCCGGTCACACCGCCGGCTCGGTCACCTTCCGCACGCCCTACCCTGCCACCGACCCGTCGGGCCCGCAGGTCTCCGAGGTGATGTTCTCCGGCGACCTGCTCTTCGCCGGCTCGATCGGCCGCACCGACCTGCCCGGCGGGGACCACCCGACGATGCTGCGCAGCCTGCGGGACAAGGTGCTGCCCCTCGCCGACGACGTCGTGGTGCTCCCCGGCCACGGCGAGCAGACCTCCATCGGTCGCGAACGCGCCACCAACCCCTTCCTGCGCGACCTCCTCGAGAGCGGCGGCGCCGAACGAGTCAGCCGAGGTCTGTGAGATGAGCAAGCCCACCCCGCTGAGCGGGTTCCCCGAGCTGCTGCCCGCCCAGCGCGTGGTCGAGCGGGCGGTGCTGGACACCCTGGCCGAGGTGTTCGAGCTGCACGGCTTCGCCAACATCGAGACCCGCGCCGTCGAGCCGATGGACCAGCTGCTGCGCAAGGGGGAGACCTCGAAGGAGGTCTACGTCCTGCGCCGCCTGCAGGAGACCGACTCGGCCGCGGACTCGGGGATCGGCCTGCACTTCGATCTCACCGTGCCCTTCGCCCGCTACGTGCTGGAGAACTCCGGGAAGCTGGAGTTCCCGTTCCGCCGCTACCAGCTGCAGAAGGCCTGGCGGGGGGAGCGGCCGCAGGAGGGCCGCTACCGCGAGTTCACCCAGGCCGACATCGACATCGTCGGGCGCGACGTGCTGCCCTTCCACCACGACGTCGAGGTGGCCAGGGTGATGATCGACGCCCTGTCGCGGCTGGACTTCCTGCCCGCCTTCACCCTGCAGGTGAACAACCGCAAACTCATCCAGGGCTTCTACACCGGCATCGGCGTCCCCGACGTCGACGAGGCGATGCGCGTGGTGGACAAGCTCGACAAGGTCCCCGCCGAGGCGGTCCACGCCCTGCTGGTCGGTGAGGTCGGGCTCACCGCCGCGCAGGCCGACGCCTGCCTGGCCCTGGCCGGCATCCGCACCCCCGACGACTCCTTCGTCGCCCGCGTGCGCGAGCTCGGCGTGCGTCACGAGCTCCTGGACGAGGGGCTCGCCGAGCTCGCCGAGCTCGTGCGCGGGTGCGCCCCGCTGGCCGGCGACCGGGTGGGCGTGGTCGCCGACCTCGCCGTCGCGCGTGGGCTGGACTACTACACCGGCACCGTCTTCGAGACCCGGCTGCAGGGCAGCGAGAGCCTCGGCTCCATCTGCTCCGGGGGCAGGTACGACGCTCTCGCCAGCGACGGCCGCACGACCTTCCCGGGGGTGGGCATCTCGCTCGGGGTCAGCCGGGTCGTGGTCCCCCTGCTCCAGCGCGGCACCGTCGCCGGCAGCCGCTCGGTGCCCAGCGCGGTCCTGGTCGCCCTCGCCGACGAGGCGTCGAGAGCGGCCAGCGACGCGGTCGCGGACGCGCTGCGCCGCAACGGCGTCCCCTGCGAGGTCGCCGCCAGCCCGCAGAAGTTCGGCCGCCAGATCCGGTACGCCGAGCGCCGCGGCATCCCCTTCGTGTGGTTCCCGGGGGACGGCGGGCACGAGGTGAAGGACATCCGCTCGGGAACCCAGGTCCCTGCCGAGCCAGCCACCTGGACCCCACCACCGGAGGACCTGCGGCCGCGGGTCGTCCGCACCAGCGATCAGGAGAAGACACAGTGATCCGCACCCATGACGCCGGCGCGCTGCGCGCCGAGCACGCCGGCCGGCAGGTCGTCCTCGCAGGCTGGGTCGCCCGCCGCCGAGACCACGGCGGGGTGGCCTTCCTCGACCTGCGCGAGGCCAGCGGGGTCGTGCAGGTGGTGGTCAGGGACGAGGCGGTGGCCCACAGCCTGCGCAGCGAGTACTGCGTGCGGGTGGTCGGGGAGGTCGCCGTGCGGCCCGAGGGCAACGCGAACCCGCACCTGCCTTCCGGGGAGGTCGAGGTGATCGCCTCGGAGGTCGAGGTGCTCAGCCCGTGCGCCCCGCTGCCGTTCCCGATCGACGAGCACATCGAGGTGGGGGAGGAGGCCCGCCTCAAGCACCGCTACCTCGACCTGCGGCGGACCGGCCCGAGCCGGGCGCTCCGGCTGCGCAGCCGGGTCAGCCAGGCCGCTCGCACCGTCCTGGCCGCCCACGACTTCGTCGAGATCGAGACCCCCACGCTGACCCGGTCCACGCCGGAGGGGGCGCGGGACTTCCTGGTCCCGGCCCGCCTGCAGCCGGGCCGGTGGTACGCCCTGCCGCAGAGTCCGCAGCTCTTCAAGCAGCTGCTGATGGTCGCCGGCGTGGAGCGCTACTACCAGATCGCGCGCTGCTACCGGGACGAGGACTTCCGCGCCGACCGGCAGCCGGAGTTCACCCAGCTCGACGTCGAGATGAGCTTCGTCGACCAGGACGACGTGATCGCGCTGACCGAGGAGATCCTCGCCGCGCTGTGGGGCCTGGTGGACCACGAGCTCCCCACCCCGCTGCCGCGGATGACCTACGCCGAGGCGATGGCGCGCTTCGGCACCGACAAGCCCGACCTGCGGATGGGCCAGGAGCTGGTCGACTGCACCGACTACTTCCGCGACACCACGTTCCGGGTCTTCCAGGCGCCCTACGTCGGCTCGGTGGTGATGCCCGGAGGCGGCAGCCAGCCGCGCCGCCAGTTCGACGCCTGGCAGGACTGGGCCAAGCAGCGGGGGGCACGCGGCCTGGCCTACGTCACCGTCGGTGCGGACGGTGAGCTGGGCGGCCCGGTGGCCAAGAACCTCTCGGAGGCGGAGCGGGCCGGGCTGGCCGACCACGTAGGGGCCGCCCCGGGCGACTGCGTCTTCTTCGCCGCGGGGCCGGTGAAGTCGAGCCGGGCGCTGCTCGGCGCCGCACGACTGGAGATCGGCCGACGGTGCGGGCTGATCGACGAGAGTGCCTGGAGCCTGCTCTGGGTGGTCGACGCGCCCCTGTTCGAGCCCGCGGACGAGGCGACCGCCGCCGGCGACGTCGCGGTCGGCTCCGGCGCCTGGACCGCGGTCCACCACGCCTTCACCTCGCCGCAGGACCCCGAGGCGTTCGACCGGGACCCGGCCTCGGCGCTGGCCTGGGCCTACGACGTCGTCTGCAACGGCAACGAGATCGGCGGAGGC
This sequence comes from Nocardioides sp., assembly GCF_035429765.1. Classification (GTDB taxonomy): domain Bacteria; phylum Actinomycetota; class Actinomycetes; order Propionibacteriales; family Nocardioidaceae; genus Nocardioides. The sequence continues at coordinate 15,371 of NZ_DAOMFK010000028.1, forward strand.
TCGATCAGGATCCACCGCCAGGACGTCCAGAAGCGGGTGTTCGCCGTGATGGGCATCGACGAGGCCGAGGCGCAGGAGAAGTTCGGCTTCCTCCTCGACGCGTTCGCCTACGGCCCGCCGCCGCACGGGGGGATCGCGCTCGGCTGGGATCGGATCGTGGCCCTGCTGGCCGGCACCGACTCCATCCGCGAGGTCATCGCCTTCCCGAAGTCCGGCGGCGGGTTCGACCCGCTCACCTCCGCACCTGCGCCGATCACCGCCCAGCAGCGCAAGGAGGCGGGGGTGGACGCCGTCCCCGCGGAGGATGTCCGGCCCTGAGGCTGAACGGCCGGACGTCCTGGGGGATCTGGTGTCGCCGAGACCAGATCGTTACCCTGCGGTGATCGCTCGTGCTGTCTGGGTCGCCTAGAGTCGCGGACGGCACCACGTTGCCGGACCGGGTGATCCCCGGTCTGCCAGACCCAGATGGGAAGACATGTCCATCCCCGAGAAGATCGAGACGCTGCAGTCCGAAGACCTGCACGAGGGACCGAGGGACAAGAAGTCCCGCAAGGACAAGAAGAAGAGCAGGGCCCAGAGCCAGAGCATCGAGGGCAAGTCCCCGCTGCGGATCGCGATGGGCCGGCTGGTGCGCGACAAGCTCGCCATGGTCTGCCTGTTCATCGTGCTGGTGTTCGTGCTGATCGCCATCTTCGCCGGAGTGATCGCCAACTTCTTCAACGTCAGCACCGCGTCGGTGCTCCCTTCGCAGTACATCGACGCGTTCAACGGCGGCCTGCCCAAGACCGGCCCCCCGCTGCACGGCTACGACCCCGAGCACCCCTTCGGCCTGGCGCCGCACACGGCCGACGACAACCTGGCCTACTGGCTGTACGGCTGCCGCACCTCGCTGACGATCGCCACCATCTCCACCGTCGCGGCGACCCTGATCGGCGTGGTCGTCGGGCTCATCTCCGGCTACGGCAGCGGCGGACTGGACAGGACCATCTCCTTCATCACCGACTTCTTCCTCACCATCCCGTTCCTGCTCGCCGCGCTCAGCCTGGCCCCGATCCTCAACGAGCGCTTCGCCGACAACCCGGCGCAGTACCACACGATCAAGTACTGGTCGCTCATCCTCATCCTCACCTTCTTCGGCTGGATGGGCACGGCCCGGCTGATCCGCGGGGAGGTGCTCTCACTGCGGGAGCGGGAGTTCATCCAGTCCGCCCAGGTGATCGGCATGCCCACCTGGCGGATCCTGTCCAAGGAGCTGCTGCCCAACCTGGTGGCCCCGATCGTCATCTCCGCCTCGCTGATGCTGCCGGCGTTCGTCACCGCCGAGGCGGGACTCGCCTTCCTGGGCATCGGGGTGGACGGCGCCTCGTGGGGCCAGACCATCAACAAGGCCACCGACTACTTCCAGCTCTACCCGCTCTACCTGTGGGAGCCGCTGCTCGGCATCGTGCTGCTGGTCGTCGCCCTGAACCTGCTGGGCGACGCCATCCGCGACGCCCTCGACCCCAAGACCCGTCGCTGACGGGACCCATCCGTGGCCCCGGGGCACATCCCTGGAGGCACGACCACAAGAAGAAAGGCTGGACAGCACATGAGACGGAGCAAGCCGCTTGCGGCGCTCGCCGGTGCCGCCCTGCTCACCCTGGCCGCCTGCGGCGGCTCGGGTGACTCGGGCGGCGACTCCGAGGTGAAGGGGGACTTCGAGCAGGCCGCCTCGGGCTTCGCCAAGGACCCCGAGGCCCAGGGACCGGCACCGGAGGTTCCCGGCGCCACCGAGGGCGGGACCCTCACGGTGTACGCCCAGGGCGACCCCGGCCCCAACTCGCTGGACCCGACCGAGGGCTGGTCGGTGCTCGGCAACTCCATCCAGCAGGCGTACATGAACCGCTCCCTCACGCAGTACATGCGTGACCCGGACACCGGTCAGTTCCTGCTGGTCCCCGACCTGGCCACCGACCTCGGTCGGCCGAACTCCGACTTCACCGAGTGGACCTTCACCCTGCGTGACGGCGTGAAGTGGGAGGACGGCAAGCCGGTCACGCCGGAGGAGCTGGCGTTCGGCATCCAGCGCTCGCTGGACAGCGACACCTTCCCGGCCGGCCCGGGCACGGAGTACTCCAAGACCTACTTCCTCGACGCCGACACCTACAAGGGTCCCTACACCGACAAGGGTGTGGACTACCAGGGCATCACCGTCGACGGCAACGACATCACCATCAAGATGTCCAAGCCGTTCCCGGACATGGACTGGTGGGGCTCCTTCATGGCCATGGGCCCGGCCCCGCTCGGCAAGGTGAGCGACCCGCCGGCCTACGGCAAGCACCCGCTGTCCACCGGTCCCTACAAGATCGAGTCCTTCCGCTCCAGCGAAGAGCTGGTCATGGTCAAGAACGACCAGTGGGACCCGGCGACCGACCCGGCCCGGCACCAGTACGCCGACAAGGTCGTGATCAAGTTCAACCAGGACCCGAACAAGACCGACCAGGTCATGCTGAGCGGCAACACCGACGCCCAGACCGGGATCTCGATCGGCATCAACTCGGCGAACTACCAGAAGTTCCAGGACACGGTGGGTGACCGGCTGGTCAAGCAGTCCGCGCAGTGCACGAACTACACCACGCCGGACTACACCAAGATCACCGACATCAACATCCGCAAGGCCATCGCCTACGCCATCCCCTACGAGGACGTCTGGACCGTCGGTGGCGAGATCCCGGGTGTGACCCGAGTCCCCGCGAACACGCTGATGCCTCCGGGCATGGCCGGTCGCAAGGACTTCTACGTCGACGGTGAGCAGATCACCTACAACCCCGACAAGGCCAAGCAGCTGCTGGCCGACGCGGGCGTGACGGGGCAGTACAAGCTCACCAACGTCTACTACGAGCCCGACCCGCTGGCCCGTGACACCCAGAAGGTCATGGTCGAGGGCATGAAGGCGGCCGGCTTCGACCTCACCGGCATCCCGGTGGAGGTCTCGCCGTACGACATCTGGCTCAACCCCGACGACAAGACCAACAAGAAGCTCAACCTGCGGGGCGTCAACTGGTGCTCCGACTGGCCGTCGGGCCTGACCATGCTGCCGCCGATCGCGAAGACCGGGGCTGCCTACAACACCGCGCAGTTCTCCGAGAAGGCCGTCGACGACAAGATGGAGAGCATCACCACGCTGCCTCTCGACGAGCAGCCGGGTGCCTGGGGTGACCTGGACGAGGAGATCTCGACCCAGTACTTCCCCATCATCCCGACCGCGTACCGCAACGAGATGCTGGTCTACGGTGAGAAGGTCGGTGCCTTCTACGGCGACCCGGCGTTCGGCGCGCCGTACTACAAGGACCTGTTCGTCAAGCAGTAGGTCCGCGCGCTGAGCGCACGCTCGGTGCACACCGTGGTGGGGGCTCCTGAGAGCTCGGGGGCCCCCACCACCTCCACCTGTCTGTCGCGCCGCCCCGCGGCGCACTAGATTGTCAGCCACCCGCCGTGCCTGCACGGCTCCCGCAGCACCCGGAGGTCTTGCGAGATGTTCGCCTACGTCGTCAAGCGCGTGCTCTCCGGGATCGCCGTGGTGATCCTGGTCTCCATGTCGGTGTTCGCGCTGTTCTGGTACGGCCCGTCGGAGCCGGCTCGGCCCATCTGCAACAACCAGACCGGCAACCGCTGCAGCGCCGAGAAGCTGGAGATGTTCAAGGAGAACCTCGGCTACAACAACCCGGTCTACGTCGAGTACGGCAAGTGGGCCAAGGGCGTGCTGGTGGGCCGGGAGATCCAGTTCGGCAGCATCCCCATCGAGTGCCCCGCCCCGTGCCTGGGGCTGTCCTTCCGCACCAACCAGCCGGTCTTCGAGGAGATGAAGCAACGGCTGCCCGCCACGATCTCGGTGGCCATCGGCGGGGCGTTCCTCTACCTGGCGTTCGGGATCCCCATCGGCGTCGCCGCGGCCCAACGACGAGGCACCGTGGCGGACAAGGCGCTGGTGTCCTCCTTCCTCTTCCTCTCCTCGATCCCCTACTACCTCTTCGCGCTGCTGTTCTGGCTCTACATGACCGTCATCTGGCAGGTGCCCATATTCAGCGACACCGGGTACACACCATTCACCGAGAACCCCTACAAGTGGTTCACCGGGCTGTTCCTGGCCTGGGTCGCCCTCGGCATCTTCGGCGCCACTTCCTACACCCGTTACTCGCGCGGGTCGATGGTGGAGGCCCTCAGCGAGGACTACATCCGCACGGCCCGGTCCAAGGGGCTGGCCAAACGGACCGTGGTCTACAAGCACGCCCTCCGGGCGGCCATGGTCCCGGTGGTCACGATCTTCGGCCTCGACCTGGGCATCCTGCTGTCGGGCACGATCTTCACCGAACGCATCTTCGACATCCACGGCATCGGCTGGTGGGGGGTCGAGGCGGTCGGCATCAAGGACCTCAACGTGGTGGCGGCGACCACGCTGTTCGGCGCGATCATGATCATCGCGAGCAACATCATCGTCGACGTCATCTACAGCGTCCTGGACCCGAGGGTGAGGCTGTCGTGACCTCGGTGCAGAGCAGCCCCGGCGGCACGCAGGGCGCGGGGGACGAGCCGTACCTCGTCGTGGAGGACCTCACCGTCCGGTTCCCCACCGAGGACGGCCTGGTCACCGCGGTGACCGGTCTGTCGTACTCGGTGGGCCTCGGCCAGACCCTGGGCATCGTGGGAGAGTCCGGCTCGGGCAAGTCCGTCTCCAGCCTGGCCGTGATGGGGCTGCACGACCCCAAGCAGAGCCGGATCACCGGGTCGATCCGCCTCGGCGGGACGGAGGTCGTCGGGCTGGACGAGGCCCGGATGCGCAAGCTGCGGGGCAGCCGGGCGTCGATGATCTTCCAGGACGCGCTGGCGGCGCTGCACCCGTTCTACAAGATCGGGGACCAGCTCGAGGAGGCCTACCTCGTCCACCACCCGAAGGCCTCCAAGCGCGACGCGCGCCGCAAGGCCATCGAGATGCTGGACCGGGTCGGCATCCCCCAGCCGGAGTCGCGGGTCAACGACTTCCCGCACCAGTTCTCCGGGGGCATGCGGCAGCGCGCGATGATCGCGATGGGCCTGATCAACGACCCGTCGCTGATCTTCGCCGACGAGCCGACGACCGCGCTCGACGTCACCGTCCAGGCCCAGATCCTCGACCTGCTCAACGACCTGCAGCGCGAGTTCAACTCCGCCGTGATCATCATCACCCACGACCTCGGGGTGATCGCGGAGATGGCCGACGACGTGCTGGTCATGTACGCCGGTCGCGCGGTGGAGTACGGCGCCTGCAAGGAGATCCTCGTCCACCCGCAGATGCCCTACACCTGGGGCCTGCTCTCGAGCATCCCCGACGTCTCGGCCGACATCGACGCCCGGCTGATCCCGATCCCCGGAAACCCGCCCAGCATGCTCAACCCGCCGACGGGCTGCCCGTTCCACCCCCGGTGCGTCCACCGCGACAAGGTCCCCGGCGACCTGTGCACGTCCACCCTGCCCGAGCTCGAGCCCACCGGCAGCGGCTACCACCTCCGGCGCTGCCACCTGCCCGACCCCGAGTCGATCTACCAGGCCGAGATCCTGCCCGAGATCGCCCCCGACCTGGTCGAGGAGACCTGATGGCCCACGCCGAGCCCGTCGCCGGGCACGCTCCCTCCCGCCTCGACCTCGACCGGCCACCGGTGCTGACCGTCGACAACCTCAAGATGTACTTCCCGGTGAAGTCCTCCGGTCTGCTGCGCCGCGTGGTCGGCCACGTACAGGCCGTCGACGGGATCTCCTTCGAGGTGCCCGAGGGCGGCTCGCTGGGGCTGGTGGGGGAGTCCGGCTGCGGCAAGTCCACCACCGGTCGCTGCATCACCCGGCTCAACGACCCGACGTCGGGCTCGATGATGTTCGACGGGCAGGACATCGCGAAGCTCACCCACCGCCAGTTCAAGCCGCTGCGCCGCGACGTGCAGATGATCTTCCAGGACCCCTACACCTCGCTGAACCCCCGGCACACGGTCGGCTCGATCGTGGGGGCGCCGCTCGCGGTGCACGACGTGGTGCCCAGGAACAAGATCCTGCCCCGGGTGCAGGAGCTGCTCGAGGTCGTCGGCCTGAACCCCGAGCACTACAACCGCTACCCCAACGAGTTCTCCGGCGGCCAGCGCCAGCGCATCGGGATCGCCCGGGCCCTCACGCTCAACCCCAAGCTGCTGGTCGCCGACGAGCCGGTCTCCGCGCTGGACGTGTCCATCCAGGCGCAGGTGATCAACCTGCTCCAGGACGTCCAGCGGGAGTTCGACATCGCGTTCCTCTTCATCGCCCACGACCTCGCGGTCGTCCGCCACTTCTGCCCCGAGGTCGCGGTGATGTACCTCGGCAAGATCGTGGAGATCGGCGACCGCGAGACCATCTACCAGCACTCCCACCACCCGTACACCCAGGCCCTGCTCTCCGCGGTGCCCGACGTGAAGCAGGCCGCGATCGGCGGCCGCCGGGAGCGCATCCGCCTCGTCGGAGACGTGCCCAGCCCGATCAACCCGCCCTCCGGGTGCCGGTTCCGGACCCGCTGCGCGATCGCCAAGGAGATGTGCGCGAAGGTCGAGCCGCCGCTGCTGCAGGTGGGTCCGCGGCACAAGGTCGCCTGCCACTTCCCCGGCGAGCTGGGCCGGCACCCGGAGCTGCCGGTCACCACCACCCTGCTCGGGGTCGACGACTCCGGCAGCCCGGTCCCCGGTGCCGTGGCGGCCGAGCAGATCAACATCCCCGGCTACGCCGACTCGTGGTACGACCTGGACCGCAAGACGATGACCCAGGCCTGAGCCCGCGTCCCGGAGGTCGCCTAGGCTTGCCCGCGTGGACGGGCTCTTCGACATGGCGCCGGAGCGGACCGGCGCCGGGTCGCTGACCGACGCCGGCCACGTGGCCGCGCCCCTCGCGGTGCGGATGCGGCCACGCACGCTCGACGAGCTCGTCGGGCAGCCCCAGCTGCGGGCCGCCGGGTCGCCCCTGCGGCAGCTGATCGAGGGCGACCAGTCCCTGTCGCTGCTGCTGTGGGGCCCGCCGGGGACCGGGAAGACCACGATCGCGGCGATCCTGAGCAACCAGACCGACCGGCGGTTCGTGGAGGTCTCGGCCGTGGCGGCCGGGGTCAAGGAGGTGCGGGCGGCCATCGACGCGGCCCGGGCCGACCTGGTCCGCACCGGCCGCGAGACCGTGCTCTTCGTCGACGAGGTGCACCGCTTCACCAAGGCCCAGCAGGACGCCCTGCTGCCCGGGGTGGAGAACCGGTGGGTGACCCTGGTGGCGGCCACCACCGAGAACCCCTTCTTCTCGGTCATCTCCCCGCTGCTCTCCCGCAGCCTCCTGCTGCGCCTGGTGTCGTTGACCGACGACGACGTCCGCACCGTCCTGCAGTCGGCGCTCTCCGACGAGCGCGGGCTGGACGGCGAGTTCACCCTGGAGGCGGAGGCGGCCGATCACCTGGTGCGGCTGGCGGGCGGGGACGCCCGCCGGGCCCTGACCTACCTCGAGGCCGCCGCCGGGGCCGCGCGGACCCAGGGCTCGACCGTGATCGACCTGGCCACTGCCGAGACCGCCGTCGACCAGGCGGCCGTGCGCTACGACCGGCAGGGCGACCAGCACTACGACGTCACCTCGGCGTTCATCAAGTCCGTGCGCGGCTCGGACGCCGACGCCGCCCTGCACTACCTGGCGCGGATGCTCGAGGCGGGCGAGGACCCCCGGTTCATCGCGCGGCGGCTGGTGATCCTGGCCAGCGAGGACATCGGCCTGGCCGACCCGACCGCGCTGACGACCGCGGTCGCCGCGGCCCAGGCGGTCCAGCTGATCGGGCTTCCGGAGGCGCGGCTGAACCTCGCCCAGGCCACGATCGCGCTCGCGGTGGCACCGAAGTCGAACGCGGTGATCCGCGCCATCGACGCGGCCAGTGCCGACGTGAAGGCCGGGCGGATCGGTGCGGTGCCCGCCCACCTGCGCGACGCGCACTACCCCGGGGCGCCCAGGCTCGGGCACGGGAAGGACTACGTCTACAGCCACGACGAGCCCTTCGGCATCGCCGCGCAGCAGTACGCGCCCGACGAGCTCGCCGACGCCGCCTACTACCAGCCCACCTCCCTGGGCGCCGAGGCCGCCGTCAAGGAGCGGTGGGAGCGGATCCGGCGGCTCATCCGCGGGGATGCCGGTTCCGCGGGGCGATAAGGTTCGGCGTTGTGAGACAGGACTGGTGGCTCGTGGCGCTCCTCGTCGTGCTCACCGTGGTGACGGTGGTGCTCGGCGTGGCTCTGCTGCGCCTGCGGGCACGCGCCCACGCCGACCTGGCCGCCTCGCGCCGGGAGGCCGACGAGCTGCGCGAGCGGGTCGCCGGCATCGAGCAGAGGCTCGGCGCGGAGCCGACCCCGACGGACCGTGCGGTGGAGTTCCTGATCACCGACCTCCCGGCGGAGGGCTCCGGAGCGGTCGACCTGCCGCCCCCGACGCCCGGCCGCATCGAGGGGCGGCTGTTCGCCGACCTGGTGCTGCGGGAGTCGGTGGTGAAGGCGGCCGCCCCGGCCCACGGCGGACGCCGCGCCTGGGCGCCCGGG
>NZ_DAOMFK010000029.1:0-23915 GCF_035429765.1 Nocardioides sp.
GACCAGGTAGTTCTCGTGGCAGCCGTAGGAGTTGCCGGCGGAGTCGGTGTTGTTCTTGAACAGGTAGATGTCGCCGGCGATGCCCTCGTCGTGGAGGCGCTGCTCGGCGTCGAGCAGCAGGCCCTCCAGCACCCGCTCCCCCGCCTTGTCGTGGGTCACCAGCTCGGCGATGTCGTCGCACTCGGGGGTGGCGTACTCCGGATGGCTGCCCACGTCGAGGTAGAGCCTCGCGCCGTTGCGCAGGAACACGTTGCTGCTGCGCCCCCAGCTCACCACCTTCCGGAACAGGTAGCGGGCGACCTCGTCCGGGCTGAGACGGCGCTGGCCCTTGAACGTGCACGTCACGCCGTACTCGTTCTCGATGCCGAAGATCCGCCGGTCCACGGGTCCACCCTAGACGGCTGTCGGGCGGCTGGCTGGCTTGTTCCCTCCGGGGTGCGGGTGGATCTCTGTGGTTTGGACCCAAACCACAGAGATTTGGGCAGTTCTCATGCAGTTCCGGTCCAATCGGCGTCGCGCCAGGCCCGCCGCCACCGGTTCACGACCCTGGCTCGGCCGGGTTCGGAGTACAGCGAATCGCTCACGAGTCGCCGCCACCGACGGAGTCGGTCGGCCCGATGCGGCCGATCCAGGGCCCTGTCCAGCTCATGCATGAGGACCGCAGGATGGTTCAGCAGGTCGTCGAGGGTGAACCCGCGGCGCTGGTACGCCGTGCCGGCCCAGCTCCTCTCGCGACGCAGGTCGGTCCTGTGCTGACGGGCCGAACGGTGGTGCGCCCCGTCGTACTCGTGCACGAACGTGGTGCCCCTGACCAGGAGGTCCGCTCGCCCCAGGAACCGGCCTCGATCGTCGAAGAGGTCGATCTGGGGATCGACGGTCACCTGCATGACCTCGTGGAAGACCCGGAGAAGGCTCTCGGCGCCTGACTCCGACGCGGGGTTGGCCAGCGCGTAGGCCTCCCGGAGCAGCCGCACCCCCGGGCGGCGGGTCTCCAGCAGGGCCTCGAGGCGCCTGCGATCCAGGTGGTGCATCGCCAGGGCCGAGTCGATCATGATCACCAGATCGAGCACACCGAGGTCCCGGGCCGCCCGCAGCAGTATCTCCTCGGCCCCCTCCACGGGAAGCCCGTGGCAGCTGGTCCCGGCGGCGGGGTGGGTCAACCGTGAGCAGATCAAGCCGGGACGGCGTGGGTTGAACTCACCGCGCACCGCCACGAAGACAGGCACTTGCTCCGGCAGCGCCGGCAGCTGCCAGCCCAGCAGGCGCGCCGCCGTCACGTGGGTGAACACCGCCCCCTCCGGGAGCATCAACCCGTACGCCTCCAGGTCGCGGATGAACTCGGCGTCCGGGGGCAGGTCGTCTCGAATCGTGCGGTAGAGCCCGTGGCTCACCCGCCGGTGCCCCACCAGGCGCACCTGTCCTCTGATGGGTACGTCGTCGCCGGATCCGGCGGCGGCCGCGTCCACTCGTCTCCTGATGTTGTCCATGGGCGCAGCCTGTCCGCAACCGAGCCTGTCCGACGCTGTGCCTGCGCAGACCTGTGCAGAGCCCGCTCGATGAGCGCGTTGTGGACGTGGCGTGGCCTCTATCCGCCCGTCTCGCCTGTCGTTTGGGTCCAATCGGCAACCGAAATGGGCGTGGGGCTGTGGTTTGGGTCCAAACCGCAGGCCCCGGGGCGAGGAGGGAGGGGGCAGGGAGGACCCGGGTGGTTCAGGGCGACGGAGGTCCGGGCCGTGGCGCCCACACGAACGGCACGCGGCTCACGGCGTTCGTCGGGGAGCGGGGACGACCACGTCGAGCCGGTCGGCGACGGACCCGGTCTCCTCCAGGAGCTCGCGCGTCCCCGCGGCGGCCACGCCCCCGCCCGCGTCGGCGATCCCGCCGAGGACCGAGGGCACGGGCCGGGCCCTCACGAAGCCGGGTCGTCGGCGGCGTCGTCCGGGTCCGGGGTCTCCGGGCCCCGGTCGCCCAACATCTCGCGCAGCCGTTCGCCGCGGATCCGGACGAACTTGCGCGGCTGGCTGCGGGTGCGGTCCAAGACGGCGACCTCGAGGTGGTCGGCCGGGATCACCCGGTCTCCGGCGTCGGAGTGGCCCAGCGCCGCCACGGCGACCCGCAGCGCCGTCGCGAGCGGCGCGCCCTCGGAGTAGTGCTCGCCGAGCGAGCGGGCGACGGTCTCGGAGGCTCCGCCCATCACGGCGAAGCCGTGCTCGTCGGCCACCTGCCCGTCGTAGGTGAGCCGGAAGATCTGGTCGTCCTCGGCGGTGTCGCCCACCTCGGCGACGAAGAGCTCGACCTCGTACGGCTTCTCCCCGCCCGAGGAGAAGATCGTGCCGAGGGTCTGGGCGTAGGCGTTCGCCAGTCCCCGCCCGGTGACGTCGCGCCGGTCGTAGGCGTAGCCGCGCATGTCCGCGAGCCGTACGCCGGCGATCCGCAGGTTCTCGAACTCGTTGTACCGGCCGACAGCCGCGAAGGCGATGCGGTCGTAGATCTCCGAGACCTTGTGCAGCGCCTGCGAGGGGTTCTCGGAGACGAACAGCACGCCGTCGGCGTACTGGACGATCACCACCGAGCGGCCGCGGGCGATGCCCTTGCGGGCGAAGTCGGCCCGGTCCTTCATCAGCTGCTCGGGTGAGACGTAGAACGGCATGCTCATGGGGTGGTCCTCGGGGTGGGAGCGCGGTCAGGTCAGCGGGGCGGCGGGGCCGTCGGGTCGGCCCATCCGGCCGGCGATCACCCGGTCGGCGATCTCGGCCACCTCGGCGTCGCCCAGCCGCCGACCGCCGTCGGCGTCGATCACGTGCACGACCGGGAAGATCCGCCGGGTCAGGTCCGGGCCGCCCGTGGCGGAGTCGTCGTCGGCGGCGTCGTAGAGCGCCTGCACCGTGGCGGTGACGCACTCGTCGGCGCTCAGGTCGTCGCGGTAGAGCTTCTTCAGCGAGCCGCGCGCGAACAGCGATCCGGAGCCCACGGAGTGGAAGGCGGTCTGCTCGTACCGGCCGCCGGTGACGTCGTAGGAGAAGATCCGCCCCTGGCCTGCGACCCGGTCGAACCCGGCGAACAGCGGCACCACGGCCAGCCCCTGCATCGCCATGCCGAGGTTCGCGCGGATCAGCGCGGCCAGCCGGTTGGCCTTGCCGTCCATCGACAGGCTGGAGCCCTCGATCTTCTCGTAGTGCTCCAGCTCGGTCTGGAACAGCCGGACCAGCTCGACCGCGAGGCCGGCGCTGCCGGCGATCCCCACCGCGGAGTACTCGTCGGCCGGGAACACCTTCTGGATGTCGCGCTGGGCGATGATGTTGCCCATCGTCGCCCGCCGGTCCCCCGACATCACCACGCCGCCGGCGAACGTGGCCGCCACGATGGTGGTGCCGTGCGGGGCGAGGTCGGCGGCGTGCCCCTGCGGCAGCGGACGCCGCGCGGGGAGCAGGTCGGGCGCCTGATGGGCGAGGAAGTCTGCGAACGAGGACGTGCCGGGTGCGAGGTACGCCGCCGGCAGGCGGGAGCCGTCGCTCACGGGCTACTCCCCGCCCTTCTGGATGAACGACTTCACGAAGTCCTCGGCGTTGGACTCCAGCACCTCGTCGATCTCGTCCAGGATCGCGTCGACGTCCTCGTCGAGAGCCTCCTTGCGCTCGGCCACGTCGGTCTCGGCCGTGGCCTCGGGGGCCTCTTCCGCACCCGTGGTCTTGCGCGGCTGCTTGTGTTCCTGTGCCATGGGACGACCTTATCCGGCCGAGCGTGACAGCGCGGCGAGCAGTGCCTCGGCGGTGTCACAGGAGTCCAGCAGCCTGCCCACGTGCGCCCTGCTCCCGCGCCAGGGATCGATGGTGGGCACCCGCTGCAGGGAGGTCCGCCCGGGCAGGTCGAAGATGACCGAGTCCCAGGAGGCTGCCGCGACCTGGTCGGCGTACTTCTCGAGGCAGCGGCCACGGAAGTAGGCGCGGGTCTCCTCCGGGGGATCGTGCATCGCGTCCTCGACCTGTGCGTCCTCGACCAGCCGGACGATGCGGCCGGAGGCCACCAGACGGTGGTAGAGGCCCTTCTCCGGGCGCAGGTCGGCGTACTGCAGGTCGATCAGGTGCAGCTTGGGGTCGTCCCAGTCGAGGCCGTCGCGGTCGCGGTACTGGGTCAGCAGCTTCAGCTTGGCGACCCAGTCCAGCTCGCCGGCGCACAGCATCGGGTCCCGCTCGAGCCGGTCGAGCACCGACTCCCAGCGCGCGAGCACGTCCAGGGTCTGCTCGTCGGCGTCGGAGCCGTAGCGGTCCTCGACGTGCTTGCGGGCCAGGTCGAGGTACTCCATCTGCAGCTGCACCGCGGTGAGCCTGCGGCCGTCGGTGAGCGTGACCAGGTGCCGCAGCGACGGGTCGTGCGAGACCGCGCGCAGCGCGCTGACGGGGGTCTCGACGGTGAGGTCGCCGGTGAGGAACCCGTCCTCGATCATCGCCAGCACCAGGGCGGTGGTCCCGACCTTGAGGTACGTCGAGACCTCGGCGAGGTTCGCGTCACCGATGATCACGTGCAGGCGGCGGTACTTGTCGGGGTCGGCGTGGGGCTCGTCGCGGGTGTTGATGATCGGGCGCTTCAAGGTCGTCTCCAGCCCCACCTCGACCTCGAAGTAGTCGGCCCGCTGGCTGACCTGGAACCCGTGCTCGCGGCCGTCCTGGCCGATGCCGACGCGGCCCGCACCGCAGACGACCTGGCGGCTGACGAAGAACGGCGTCAGGTGCCGCACGATGTCGGCGAAGGGTGTCGAGCGACGCATCAGGTAGTTCTCGTGCGCGCCGTAGGAGGCGCCCTTGTTGTCGGTGTTGTTCTTGTAGAGCAGGATCGGCGCGGCGCCGGGGATCTGGCCGGCGAGCCGGCTCGCGTCGAGCATCACCAGCTCCCCCGCCTTGTCCCACCGCACCACGTCCAGCGGCGTGGTCACCTCGGGCGTGGAGTACTCGGGGTGCGCGTGGTCCACGTAGAGCCGGGCGCCGTTGGTGAGGATCACGTTCGCCAGGCCGAGGTCCTCGTCGGTGAGCTGACTGGGGTCGGCCACCTGCCGGGACATGTCGAAGCCCCGGGCGTCGCGCAGCGGCGACTCCTCCTCGAAGTCCCACCGGGCCCGGCGTGCCTTCACCGTGGCCGAGGCGTAGGCGTTGACGACCTGGGAGGAGGCGACCATGGGGTTCGCCAAGGGCTGGCCCTGGACCGAGATGCCGTACTCCACCTCGGTTCCCACCACCCGCCGCACGCTCATGGTCGCCAGCCTACGCGTAGCCTTGCCGCATGGGTGTGTGGCGGGACCGGGCGCTCCCGCGGGTGACCGACGCCCTGCTGCGCGGTCACGACGTGGGCCGGCTGCGCGAGCGGACCTGCGCCGGGCTCTCCGGCGAGGTGCTCGAGATCGGCTTCGGCAGCGGGCTCAACGTCCGCTTCTACCCGCCCGAGGTCACCCTGGTCCACGCGGTGGAGCCCTCCGAGGTCGCCTGGGAGCTGTCCCACCGCCGCCGGCAGCGGGTGGCCACGACGATCGAGCACGGGGGTCTGGACGGCCAGCGGCTGGACGCGGAGGACGCGTCGTACGACGCGGTGCTCTCCACCTTCACGCTCTGCTCCATCCCCGACGTGCCGCAGGCGCTGGCGGAGGTACGCCGGGTGCTGCGACCCGGCGGCTGGCTGCACTTCCTCGAGCACGGTGCCGCGCCCGAGTCCGACGTGGCGGCCTGGCAGCGCCGGCTGGAACCGGTCCAGCGGCTCGTGGGCGGCGGCTGCCACCTGACCCGGGACGTCCCCGCCCTGCTCACGGCGGCGGGCCTCGAGGTCGTCGAGGTGGAGACCGGGTACCTGCCGGGGCCACGGCCCGGCCGGCCGTGGACCTACCTGTACCGCGGGCGGGCACGGGAGGCGACCGGCTCGTGATCCGGCTGACCTGGATCGGCCACGCGACGGTGGTGATCGACCTCGACGGGGTGCGGCTGGTGACCGACCCGCTGCTGCGCCGGCACGCCGGCCCGCTGCGCCGGATCGGCCCGCCCCCGGACCCTGCCGCGTGGGAGGACCCCGATGCCGTGCTGGTCTCCCACCTGCACGCCGACCACGCCTCGGTCGGCTCGTTGCGGAGGCTCACGGGCGTGCCGATGCTCACGGGGACGGCCAACGCACGCTGGCTGCGGGCCCGGGTCGGCGCCAGGGTCCCGGACCTGCCCGAGGACCGGTGGCGCGAGCTGGGCGACGTGGCCGTCCGGCTGGTCCGGGCCGACCACGCCGCCCGGCCCATGCCGCACCGTCCCAACGGCACCCACGGGCACCTCCTGCGCGGGCGGACGCAGACCGTGTGGTTCGCCGGGGACACCAGCGTCTACCCGGAGATGGCCGCGCTGCCCGAGCTGGCCGAGGGCCGGGTCGACGTGGCCCTGCTGCCGATCGCCGGCTGGGGACCACGGCTGTCCGCCGGGCACATGGGCCCCACCGAGGCCGTGGACGCCGTCGAGCTGGTCCGGCCGCGGGCGGTCCTGCCGATCCACCACGGCACCCTGCACCCGCCCGGCTTCGAGCTGGGCTCGCTGGACTGGATGCACCGCCCGCTGCGGGAGTTCGAGCGCCAGCTGGCCGAGCGCTGCCCCGAGGTCACCCTGCTCCGGGTGGGGCTGGGCGACTCCGTGGACGTGCCCTGACCCGTTCGCCGGCGCGGGCGCGGGGTCAGAGGTACTGGCCGGTGTTGGACACCGTGTCGATGGAGCGTCCCGGCTCGGTCCCCTGCTTGCCGGTGATGAGGGTACGGATGAACACGATCCGCTCCCCCTTCTTGCCGGAGATGCGGGCCCAGTCGTCGGGGTTGGTGGTGTTGGGCAGGTCCTCGTTCTCCTTGAACTCGTCCAGGCACGCCATCAGCATGTGCTGGACCCGCAGCCCGCGCTGGTCGTGCTCGAGAAGGTCCTTGATCGCCATCTTCTTGGCCCGGTCCACGATGTTCTGGATCATCGCCCCGGAGTTGAAGTCCTTGAAGTACAAGATCTCCTTGTCCCCGTTGGCGTAGGTGACCTCCAGGAACCGGTTGTCCTCCGACTCGGTGTACATCCGCTCCACGGTGGCGGTGATCATCCCGGCGACGCAGGCTTCCCGGTCCCCGCCGAACTCCGCGAGGTCGTCCTCGTGGAGCGGCAGGTCGGCGGTGAGGTACTTGCTGAAGATGTCGCGGGCGGCCTCCGCGTCGGGCCGCTCGATCTTGATCTTCACGTCCAGCCGCCCGGGTCGCAGGATCGCCGGGTCGATCATGTCCTCGCGGTTGGAGGCGCCGATCACCAGCACGTTCTCCAGCAGCTCGACCCCGTCGATCTCGCTCAGCAGCTGCGGGACGATGGTGTTCTCCACGTCCGAGGAGACCCCGGAGCCGCGGGTGCGGAAGAGCGAGTCCATCTCGTCGAAGAACACGATCACCGGGGTGCCGTGGCTGGCCTTCTCCCGGGCCCGCTGGAACACCAGCCGGATGTGCCGCTCGGTCTCCCCGACGTACTTGTTGAGCAGCTCGGGGCCCTTGATGTTCAAGAAGTAGGACTTGCCCTCCTGCCCGGTCCTGGCGGCGACCTTCTTGGCCAGCGAGTTGGCCACGGCCTTCGCGATCAGGGTCTTCCCGCAGCCGGGAGGACCGTAGAGCAGGACCCCCTTGGGTGGCTTGAGCTTGTGCTCGCGGAACAGGTCGGGGTGCAGGTAGGGCAGCTCCACGGCGTCGCGGATCTGGTCGATCTGTCCGGTGAGCCCGCCGATCGAGGTGTACTCGATGTCGGGGACCTCCTCCAGCACCAGCTCCTCGACCTCGGACTTGGGCACGCGCTCGTAGGCGAAGCCGGCCCGGGCGTCGAGCAGCAGCGAGTCGCCGGCGCGCAGCGTGGACTCGCGCAGCGGCGCGGCCAGCCGGACCACGCGTTCCTCGTCGGCGTTGGCGATGACCAGGGCCCGCTCGCCGTCGGCGAGCAGCTCCTTGAACATCACCACCTCGCCGACCTCCTCGAAGTCCATGGCGGCGACGACGTTGAGAGCCTCGTTCAGCATGACCTCCTGGCCACGCCGCAGTGCGTCGAGGTCGACCGCGGGGCTGACGTTGACCCGCAGCTTGCGTCCGCCGGTGAAGACGTCGATGGAGCCGTCGTCGTTGCGGGCCAGGAAGGTGCCGAAGCCCGCAGGCGGCTGGGCCAGCCGGTCGACCTCGTCCTTGAGCTTGGTGATCTGCTCCCGCGCCTCACGGAGGGTCTGCGCGAGACGCTCGTTCTGGCCGGTGACCGCGGCCAGGGACCGTTGCATGTCGGCGAGTCGGAGCTCCAGTCCCCGCGTGTGGGCGGGGGCGTCCCCCAGGCGACGGCGCAGCTCGGCCACCTCGCTCTCCAGGTACCGCACCTGGTCCTGGAGCTCCTGGTTGCTGCGTGGCGCGTTCGATGCCGACATCTCGTCACCTCCTCGATCAGATGCGAGACTACCCGCGTCGCGGTGGAACGTGGGCGACACTCCTGCGGCCGGCCACGATTTCGCGGCGGGCGCCCGCCCGGGAGGGCCGCTCAGCCGTCGTAGGGCTCCTCGGCGACCTGTGGCGGGAGCCACGGCGGACGGGGACCGGTGTAGTCAGCGCCGTAGGCCCCCGGCGCCGGCCGTCGCTTCTTCAGCGGCGCCCGCTGGCCGGGTGCCATCCGACGTGCGGTGACCAGGAACGCCGTGTGGCCGGTCATCGTGTGCCCGGGCCGGACGGCGAGCCCCTCGACGTGCCAGTCGCGGACCAGGGACTCCCAGGCGTGCGGCTCGGTGAACCCGCCGTGCGCCCGCAGCGTCTCCACGACCCGGCCCAGCTGGGTGGTCGTGGCCACGTAGGCGCACAGGACCCCGCCCGGCGTGAGGGCCTCCGCGACGGCGTCCACGCACTCCCACGGCGCGAGCATGTCGAGGATCACCCGGTCGGCGCGCTCCCCGGACGCCGGGAGGGCCTTCGCGAGGTCGCCGAGGGCCAGCCGCCAGGCCGGGTGCGGCCCGCCGAAGAACCGGGTGACGTTGGTGCGGGCGACCTCCGCGAACTCCTCGCGGCGCTCGAAGGAGAGCACCGAGCCGTGCGGGCCCACCGCCCGCAGCAGCGAGCAGGTCAGCGCTCCGGACCCCACGCCCGCCTCGACCACCCGGGCCCCGGGGAAGATGTCGGCGAGCGCCACGATCTGGGCGGAGTCCTTGGGGTAGACCACGGCCGCGCCTCGCGGCATCGAGACGACGAACTCGGCCAGCAGCGGACGGAACACCAGGTACTCCCCGCCGGCGGAGGAGGTGACGGTGAACCCCTCCTCCCGGCCGATCAGGTCGTCGTGCTCGAGGTGCCCGCGGTTGGTGAAGAACCGCTTGCCCGGCACCAGCTCCAGGTTGTGCCGGCGACCCTTCTGGTCGGTGAGCCGGACCCACTCCCCCGCGCGCAGGGCTCCCCGGTGCACGCCGGACCAGGCCTCCGGCGGGACGTCCGGCTCTACCGGTGCCCCGGTCACCTGGCTGCCCGGAACGCCCGGTCGACGTCGGCGGTGGCCAGCACCCCGTAGATGGAGCCGTCCGCCTCGAGCAGGAGGTACTCCTCGGCCGGGCGCCGGCTGATCGCCACGATGAGGTCCTCCCCCGCGATGTCCGCGGGGAGCGCGAGCCCGTCGTCGAGCGTGCGCGCGACCGTGGACACCGCCACCCAGGGGCGGCGGTCCTCGGGCGTGGCGAGCACGGCGGCCTCGCTGACGACGCCCACCGGGCGCCCGCCGGCGGTCACTGTGACGATGCTGCCGGCCTCGGCGTCCTGCGCCCGGCGTACGGCCTCCGCGAGGGGCAGGTCGGCCGGGACCGAGAGGGTCCGCCGCGCGAGCGCGCGTCCCACGAGGTGGGGGAGCTTGCGCCGCAGCCGCGCGGAGGCCATCGCGGCGGTGGCTCCGGACCAGAGGAAGGCGGCCACCACGAACGCCAGCACGTAGTCGATCACGGTGGGCGGGGTGCCGAACAGCGGCCGCTGCAGCAGCGGCCAGGCCAGCATCGCCACGGCGGCCAGCCGACCACCCCAGCCGGCGACGAGCGTGCCGCGGTGCACGTTGCCCGAGATTCCCCACACGACCGACTTGAGCACCCGCCCGCCGTCCAGCGGCAGTCCGGGCACCAGGTTGAGGAGGCCGACCAGCAGGTTGGCCACGACCAGGCCCTCCAGGCTCATCCGGAGCAGTCCGTCGGGGACCACGAGCAGCAGGGCCAGGGAGAACAGGCCCACCGCGAGCGAGGCCAGCGGGCCGACGATCGCGATGAAGAACTCCTGGCGCGGCCGGCGGGCCTCCCCCTCGATCGCGGTCACGCCGCCGAGGAAGTGCAGCGTGATCGAGCTGACCGGGAACCCGTAGTGACGGGCCATCGCGGCGTGCGCCGCCTCGTGCAGGAGCACGGAGAGGTAGAGCAGGACCGCGAACGCCAGTCCGACCACGTACTTCCACAGACCCAGCCCGGGCTGCACCTGCTCGGCGCGGGGGGCCAGGGCGACCGCGAGCAGGCCGGCGATCAGGAACCAGGACCCCGAGACCAGCACGTCGGCGCCGGCGATGCTGCCGATCCGCCACGTCCCCGGCGGACGCGGGGGTCGCTCGGGCACGTTCAGGGGTGCCTCTGGACCCGGATCTCGGCTGGCCACGGGGACGAGGCTATCCGACGGGCGGTCCGCAGCCGCAGGGCTGTCGGTGGGGTGACCTAGGGTGATCCGCATGAGCCAGGCACCGGATCTCGCCTCCCCGGCCGAGCGCGTCTCGACCCCGGTGGACGGCATCGAGGTGCTGGGGGCGCTCTCGCCCAGCCGGGCGGGGGACTTCATGACCTGCCCCCTGCTGTACCGGTTCCGCACCATCGACCGGCTGACCGAGCCGTCCTCGCCCGACGCGGTCCGGGGGACCCTGGTCCACAAGGTGCTCGAGGACCTGTTCGACCTGCCTGCGGTCGACCGCACGCCGGAGCGGGCGCGGCAGCTGCTGCTGCCGGCCTGGGAGGCGATGCTGGCCGCGGCGCCGGAGGTCGCCGAGATGTTCCTCGGGGCGGGCCCGGACCTCGACGGGTGGCTCTCCTCGTGCCGGGAGGTGCTCGACCGCTACTTCACCCTCGAGGACCCGCGCCGCCTGGAGCCGGCCGAGCGGGAGCTGTACGTCGAGGCGCTGCTCGGCTCTCGCCTGCTGCTGCGTGGGTTCGTGGACCGGCTGGACGTCTCCCCGACCGGGCTGCTGCGGGTGGTGGACTACAAGACCGGCCGCTCCCCCGCCCCGGGGCTCGAGGCCAGGGCCCTGTTCCAGATGAAGTTCTACGCCCTGGTCATCTGGCGCACCCACGGCGTGGTGCCGGCGATGCTGCAGCTGGTCTACCTGGGCAACGGCGAGATGCTCCGCTACGTCCCCGACGAGGCCGACCTGCTGGCCACCGAGCGGAAGGTCGAGGCCCTCTGGCGGGCGATCCGGACCGCCGAGGAGACCGGGGACTGGCGAGCGAGCCCCAGCCGGCTGTGCGACTGGTGCGCCCACCAGTCGCTGTGCCCCGCCTTCGGGGGCACACCGCCGCCGCTTCCGGTCGACTGACCTTTCTGCGCCGGCCCCAGGGGCAGGACGCTGACCGGCTACAGGCCCTGGCGCTCGGCCCAGAGCGCGGCCTGGGTGCGGTCGACCACGCCGATCCTGGCGAAGACCGAGGTCAGGTGGGCCTTCACCGTGCGCTCGCTGATCCCGAGCCTGCGGGCGATCTGCTTGTTGGCCAGCCCTTCCCGGACCAGCCGGAGCACCTCCGTCTCGCGCGGGGTGAGGTCCGGGGCCGGCGCCGCCGGGGTGCGCGCGCCCAGCAGCTGCCGGGCCGCCTTCGGGTGGATCGGCGACTCGCCACGGGTCACCGCGCGGATCCCGGCCAGGACCTCGTCGGGCTCGGCGTCCTTGAGGAGATAGCCGACCGCCCCGGCGTCCAGCGCGGCGACGATCCGCTCCGCGTCGGAGTAGGAGGTGAGCACCAGCACCTGGGAGCGTCCGAGCGCCGCGATCTCACGGGTGGCCGCGACGCCGTCGGTGCCGGGCATCTGCAGGTCCATGAGGACCACGTCGGGCCCGAGCTCGCGGGCCCGCACCACGGCCTCGGCCCCGTCGCCGGCGGTCGCCACGACCGCGAGGTCGGCAGCACCCTGCAGCAGCTGGACCAGCCCGGCTCGGACCACCGCGTGGTCGTCGACCACGAGCACCGTGATCGGCCTGGCGCCCGGCTGGTCCGACGTGGGATCGCTCATCGCTGTCTGTCCACCTCCATGTGCACCGTGGTGCCTCGTCCCGGGGCCGACCGCACCGTCAGCCGCCCTCCTGCGTCCTCGACCAGGCTGGTCAGCCCCCGCAGCCCGTAGTGCGCCGGGTCGGCCACCGCAGAGGGGTCGAAGCCCACGCCGTCGTCGACGACGTCGAGCACCAGTACCGGACCCTGCCCCTGGACGCTCACCCAGAGGTGGTCGGCCTCGGCGTGCCGGATCGCGTTGCGCACCGCCTCCTGCGCCACCCGCCACACCAGCGCCACCGTGGGGTCGGGAGTGCCGTCCACACCGCGCACCTCGACGCTGGCGTTGATCCCCGCCGAGGTCGCCGGGGCGGTGAGGTCCGCCAGGGCCGCCGAGAGTCCCTCGGCCCGCAGGTCGGGCGGGTGGATCTCGACGAGGAGTGAGCGCAACGAGCGCAGCCCGGCCCGCAGCGACCTGCCCGCCCGGTCCAGGGTGCTGCGCGCCTCCGCCGGGGTGGCGGGGTCGCGGGCCACCGCCGAGACCGAGAACGCGGTGCCCGCGAGGTCCTGGACGACCCCGTCGTGGAGATCGCGCGCGATCCGGCGCCGCTCGGCCGCAGAGGCGTCGATCGCTGCCACCAGCAGGCGTTCCCGGTCCCGGGCGGCCCGGGTGAGCCGCCGGGTCAGCATCCAGATCATCGGGGTGGCGAGGGCGAGCATCGCCAGCAGCGCACCGACGGTGATCCGGCGGAAGGGCAGGAACACGTCCTGGCGACGCTGGTCGATGTCGGCGGCCGAGTAGTACGCCTCGAAGAGCAGCGGCTCGCCCTCGGGCGAGTGAATCCGCGTGTAGACCTCGACGAGCCCGCCGCTGCCGCGCTCAAACCGGTTCTCGGGCTTGGTCAGGTCCGACACCTCGGCCTCGATGCCGCCGTGCTGGAGGATCTCGCGCTCCTCGGTGCCGAGCGGGTAGCGGCTGCCGATCAGCTCGGTGCGGTCGGAGTAGACGATGCGGCCGTCGGCCGCCCAGATCTTGATCCGCCGAACGTCTCCGACCAGCAGCCGGTCCAGGACCTCCCGGTCGAACCGGTCGAGGGCACCGGCCCGGTCGGCGACCAGGCCCGGCCGCAGGGCGGGCTCGGCCACCGACCGGGCGAGCACCTGGGTGGTGTGCCGGGCGTCCACCAGCGCCTCCTTGTTGGCGGCGCGGTCGGCCAGCACGGTGGTCGCGACCACGAGCGCCAGGAAGAGCAGGAAGCCGGTGGCCAGGAACTGCACCACCGGGTTCCGGACGAGCTTCACCAGACGGACCCCTTCCAGTGCGGGTCAGGATAGTCGCGAGGCCGAGCCGCCGGCTCAGAACGCCAGGGTGCCGCGGCAGACCTCTCCCGAGCGTCCGTGGACCGCCCGGAACACGAAACGGTCCGTCCCGGCCAGGTCGACCATCGCCCGCTCCACGGAGAACGACCCGCTCGGCCCTGAGGTGGTGGACCGTCCGCGGGCCGACATCGTGCCGTTGTGGAGGATCCGCCAGCGCCAGACCTGGCCGCTCACGTTGCTGTCGATCTCGCCCTCGAACTCGAGGCGCCCGTCGCGGGCCTTGGCCTTGGTCTTCCAGTCGGTGCTGCCCGAGCAGCTGCCGGTGCGCACGACCGTGTCGTCCCCCGCGTGGGCGGGGGCGACGGTGAGCGCGGCGAGCGCAGCGGTGGCGGCGGTGCCGGTGGCGAGGATGCGGATGAGGGTCATGGTGTGCCTCCTGGGTGGGTGTGGTTGACACCCAGAGCCTCCGCGAGACGAGGTCGCACCCGCCATCGGTCGGTGGTACTACGACCCTCCGGTCTCCAGGGACCGGAGCGCGGCGGTGTCCAGGCCGGTGAGCGAGTCGGCGAAGACCCGCCGCTCCCCCTCGAGCACCGGCACGTGGTGGGGGACCACCAGGACCGTGCGGCAGCCGGCCGCGACGGCGCTGCGGGCCCCCGTGTTGGAGTCCTCGATCGCCAGGCACCGGCTGGGGTGGACACCCAGGCCGTGCGCCGCCTTCAGGTAGGGCTCGGGGTGGGGCTTGCCGTGGGAGACCGCGTCGCCGGTGACCACCTCCGCGAAGGAGCCGGACGGCAGGCTGTCCAGGATCGGGGTGACGAACCGCAGGTAGGACATCGTGACCAGCGCACAGGGGATGCCGTGCCTCCGCAGGTCGGCCAGCAGCTCGGTCGCGCCGGGCCGCCAGGGCACCCGCTGCTGGACCCGCGCCACCACCCCGTCGAGCAGGTGCTCCACGATCTCGGCAGGCTCGAGGTCCACCCCCATGTGCTCGCGGATGTACCGGCCGGAGGAGATCAGGTCGTTGCCGACGAGGTTCAGGGCGTGCTCGTCGCTCCAGGCGCCGCCGTACTCCTCGGCGAGTGCGTACTCGGTGGCGATCCAGTACGGCTCGGTGTCGACCAGGGTGCCGTCCATGTCCCACAGCACCGCCGACGGCCAGTCGGCCGCGTGGTGCCAGCCCTCGGCGTCCTCGGCGGGTGGCACGCCGTCAGTCCTCGGGGTCGTAGCCCAGATGGGCCGACAGCCACCGCTCCGCCTCCGGGAGGCCCCAGCCCCGGCGGCCGGCGTACTCCTCGACCTGGTCCCGCCCGAGCCGGCCCACCGCGAAGTACTGCGACTGGGGGTGGGCGAAGTACCACCCGGACACGCTCGCACCCGGCCACATCGCCATCGACTCGGTAAGCCGGATGCCGGTGGCGGTCTCGACGTCGAGGAGCTGCCAGAGGTCCTGCTTCCCCGTGTGGTCGGGGCAGGCCGGGTAGCCGGGGGCCGGCCGGATGCCGACGTAGCGCTCCCGGAGCAGGTCCTCGGCGGTGGCCTCCTCGTCGGGGGCGTAGCCCCACAGGTCGGTCCGCACGAGCTGGTGCAACCGCTCGGCGAAGGCCTCCGCGAGCCGGTCGGACAGTGCCTCGAGCATGATCGCGGAGTAGTCGTCCAGCGCCTCCTTGAACTCCGTCACCTTCTCGCGCATCCCGAGGCCCGCGGTCACCGCGAACGCGCCGACGTAGTCGGGGACGCCGCTGCCGCGTGGCGCCACGAAGTCCGACAGTGCCTTGTTGGCGACTCCGTCACGGTGCTCGCCCTGCTGGCGCAGGCAGTGGATGGTGGCCCGGACCCGGCTGCGGGTCTCGTCGGTGAACGTCACGATGTCGTCGCCCTCGGCGGCCGCCGGGAAGAAGCCGGCGACGCCCCGGGCGCGGACCCAGCGCTCCGCGATCAGCCGGTCCAGCATCTCCTGGGCGTCGTCGAAGAGCCGGCGCGCCGCCTCCCCGCTGGTCGGGTGATCCAGGATGTCGGGGTACCGGCCCTTCATCTCCCAGGCGTTGAAGAACGGCTGCCAGTCGATGTAGCCGCGCAGCTCGGCCAGGTCGTAGTCCTCGAACACGTGCGGACCCGGGTGCGCCGGGGGTGGCGGTGGCCGGGTCCAGTCGACCTGCGGCCGGTTGGCACGCGCCACCTCGAGCGGGACCAGCGCCCGGTCGTGCCGCTGGGAGTGCCGGGCGCGCAGCGCGTCGAAGTCGGCGCGCACCTGGGCCATCAGCTCCGGGCGCTGCGCCTCGCTCAGCAGGGCCGACGCGACCGGGACCGACCGGGAGGCGTCCTTCACCCAGACCACCGGCCCGTCGTACCGCGGGTCGACCTTGACGGCGGTGTGCGCGCGGCTGGTGGTCGCGCCGCCGACCAGAAGAGGGATCGACATTCCCTGCCGCTGCATCTCCGAGGCCACGTTGACCATCTCGTCAAGCGACGGGGTGATCAGGCCGGAGAGGCCGATCAGGTCCGCGCCCACCTCACGCGCGGTGTCCAGGATCTTCTGGGCCGGGACCATCACGCCGAGGTCGATCACCTCGTAGTTGTTGCACTGCAGGACCACGCCGACGATGTTCTTCCCGATGTCGTGGACGTCGCCCTTCACGGTGGCCATCACGATGGTGCCGGTGCTGCCTGTGCCGGCGGTCAGCTCCGGGTCAGCGGCCTGCTCGGCCTCGATGAAGGGGATCAGGTGGGCGACGGCCTTCTTCATCACCCGGGCGGACTTCACCACCTGGGGCAGGAACATCTTGCCGGCGCCGAACAGGTCGCCGACGACGTTCATGCCGGCCATCAGCGGCCCTTCGATCACCTCGATCGGCTGACCCCCCCGCGCGGCGATCTGCTGACGGAGGAGCTCGGTGTCGTCCTCGATGTGGGCGTCGAGACCCTTCACCAGGGCGTGGGTGATGCGCTCCTCCACGGGCATCTCGCGCCAGGCGTCGACCGCCTCCTCGGTGGCGGTGGCCGTGACGTTGTGCGTCTCGGCGATCTCCAGCAGGCGGTCGGTGGCATCGGGGCGCCGGTTGAGGATCACGTCCTCGACCCGCTCGCGCAGCTCGGGAGCGACCTCGTCGTAGACCGCCAGCGCACCGGCGTTGACGATGCCCATGTCCAGGCCGGCCCGGATGGCGTGGTAGAGGAACACCGCGTGGATCGCCTCTCGGACCGGGTTGTTGCCGCGGAAGGAGAAGCTCACGTTGGAGATGCCGCCCGAGACGAGGGCGCCGGGCAGGTTCTGCTTGATCCAGCGGGTGGCCTCGATGAAGTCCAGCCCGTAGGAGGCGTGCTCCTCGATGCCTGTCGCGACCGCGAACACGTTCGGGTCGAAGATGAGGTCCTCGGGGGCGAACCCGACCTCCTCGGTGAGGATGCGGTAGGCCCGCGCACAGACCTGCCGGCGGCGCTCGAGCGTGTCGGCCTGCCCGTTCTCGTCGAACGCCATGACCACCACGGCTGCGCCGTACTTGCGGCACAGCCGGGCCTGGGCGCGGAAGCTCTCCTCGCCCTCCTTGAGGGAGATGGAGTTCACCACGGACTTCCCCTGCACGCACTTCAGCCCGGCCTCGATCACCTCCCACTTGGAGGAGTCGACCATCACGGGGACCCGGGAGATGTCGGGCTCGGCCGCCACCAGCTTCAAGAAGCGGTCCATCGCCGCGACCCCGTCGATCATCCCCTCGTCCATGTTGACATCGATGACCTGGGCGCCGCTCTCCACCTGCTGGGCCGCCACCCCGAGCGCGGTGTCGTAGTCGCCGTTCTTGATCAGCGTCCGGAACCGCGCCGACCCGGTGATGTTGGTGCGCTCGCCCACGTTGACGAAGAGGCTGTCCGCGGTGATGTTCAGCGGCTCCAGCCCCGACAGCCGCAGGGCCGGCGCGGGCCGGGCCAGAGGCCGCGGCCTGGCGCCCTTGACCGCATGCGCCAGCGCCTCCACGTGCGCAGGGGTGGTGCCGCAGCAGCCACCGACCAGGTTGACCAGCCCGCTGGCGGCGAACTCCTCGAGCACCCCGGCGAACTGCGCCGGCGTGTCGTCGTACTCGCCGAACTCGTTGGGCAGGCCGTTGTTGGGGTGGGTGGAGACGTGGCAGTCGGCGAGCCTGCTGAGCTCGGCGACGTACGGCCGGATCTCTGCTGCCCCGAGCGCGCAGTTGAGGCCGATGGCGAGCGGTCGCACGTGACGCACCGAGTTCCAGAACGCCTCGGTCTGCTGGCCGGAGAGCGTGCGGCCCGAGGCGTCGGTGATGGTGCCCGAGATGATCACCGGCCAGCGCCGGCCGTGCTCCTCGAAGAGGGTCTCGACGGCGAAGATCGCGGCCTTGGCGTTGAGGGTGTCGAAGACGGTCTCGACCATCAACAGGTCCGCGCCCCCCTCGACCAGGCCGCGGGCCTGCTCGAGGTAGCTCTCCACCAGCTCGTCGAAGCTGACGTTGCGCGCACCGGGGTCGTTGACGTCCGGGCTGATCGAGGCGGTCCGGTTCGTGGGGCCGAGGGCGCCGGCGACGAACCGGGGCTTCTCGGGGGTGAGCGCCGTGACGGCGTCGGCCGCCTCCCGGGCAAGGCCGGCCGCGGCGCGGTTCATCTCGAGGCAGACCGTCTCCAGCCCGTAGTCGGCCTGGGAGACCCGCGAGGCGGTGAAGGTGTTGGTGGTGACGATGTCGGCACCCACGTCGAGGTAGTCGCGGTGGATCTGCCGGATCAGGTCGGGACGGGTGAGCGAGAGCAGGTCGGTGTTCCCGCGCAGGTCCTGCTCGGCCTCGGCCCAGCGGTCTCCGCGGTAGTCGGCCTCGGAGAGCCGGTGCGACTGGACCATCGTGCCCATGGCCCCGTCGATGATCAGGATGCGCTCACGCAGCAGCGCGGTGAGCGTCTCGGTGGCATCGGGACGGACGGCGACAGTCACGGCATCCTCTCGCGCGCGGAGTGGTCGGCGGTCCAGGCTAACCCCCGAGGGTCCACCTGGTGGACAACTTTCCCGCATGGTGACACCCAAGGCAGGCCCTGCGGTAATCCGCGGCGACTAGGCTGGCCGCGTGATCGAGATCGACGACGTGACCGGCCTGGTCAACCCGGTGGTCATCGCGGCCTTCGAAGGCTGGAACGATGCGGCGGACGCGGCCTCCTCGGTGGTGGACCACCTGATGCGGGTCTGGGAGGCCCAGGTCGTGGGCGCGGTCGACCCCGAGGACTTCTACGACTTCCAGGTGAACCGGCCGGCGGTCGGGACCGACGAGCGGGGGCACCGCAGGATCACTTGGCCCTCGACCAGGATCGCCGTCGCCTCGCCCCCCGACCTGCAGCGTGACGTCATCCTGGTCCGCGGCATCGAGCCGAACATGCGTTGGCGGCAGTTCACCGCCGAGCTGCTGGCTGCGTGCGACGACCTCGGCGGCGAGCTGGTGGTCACTCTGGGGGCGCTTCTCGCCGACTCCCCGCACACCCGACCGATCCCGGTCTCGGGAACCGCCAGCGAACCTGACCTGGTCGACCGGCTCAAGCTCGAGCAGTCGACCTACGAAGGGCCGACCGGCATCGTGGGCGTGCTGCAGGACGCCTGCGCACGGTTGGACATCCCCAGCGTGTCCTACTGGGCGGCCGTCCCGCACTACGTCGCGCAGCCGCCGTGCCCGAAGGCGACGCTGGCGCTGATCGGCGTGCTCGAGGACCTGCTGGAGACCAGCATCCCGCTCGGTGACCTGCCCGAGGACGCGCGGGCCTGGGAGCGGGGCGTGGACGAGCTCGCGGAGGAGGACGAGGACATCGCCGACTACGTCCGCGCCCTGGAGGAGGCCCGCGACACCACCGAGCTTCCCGAGGCCTCCGGGGAGGCGATCGCCCGCGAGTTCGAGCGCTACCTCAAGCGCAAGGAGGGCGAGGCCTGAGGGGGTGCTGCCTCACAGCGCCAGGCCGAGCGCTGCGTCGAGGACGTCCCGCATCGGGGGTTCCGCCGCTGGGTCGGCCTCGGGTGCCGAGTCGGGGGCGGTGAGCGTGGCGTCGGCCCACTCCTGGACGGCGGCGACCGCCCGCGGCGCGTCCAGGTCGTCGGCCAGCGCGGCCAGGACCTCCGCGACGTACGCTGCGACGCCCACGACCGGGCCGCACGCCAGCGCCTCGCGCCACCGGCCGAGCTGGGCGGCGGCCTCGGCCAGCGTCTGGGAGCGGTACTCCCAGTCCTCCCGGTAGTGGTGCTGCAGGAGGGTGAGCCGGATCGCCATCGGGTCCACCCCGGCGTCGCGCAGCGCCGACACGAAGACCAGGTTCCCGCGGGACTTCGACATCTTCTCGCCCTGGTACCCCACCATGCCGGTGTGCACGTAGGTCCGGGCGAACGCGCAGCCCGGGCCCACCGCCTGGGTGTGGGCGGCGCTCATCTCGTGGTGGGGGAAGATCAGGTCGCTCCCGCCGCCCTGCACGTCGAACCCCGCCCCGAGGTGGGCCATCGCGATCGCGCTGCACTCGATGTGCCAGCCGGGGCGGCCACGGCCGAAGGGGGAGTCCCAGGCCGGTTCCCCGGGCCGCTCCGCCCGCCAGAGCAGGGCGTCGAGGGGGTCCCGCTTGCCGGGCCGGTCCGGGTCGCCCCCACGCTCCGGGAAGAGGTGCAGCATCTCCTCACGCAGCATCGAGGAGACGTCACCGAAGGTCTCGTCGGCCGCCACCGAGTAGTACAGGTCCTCGTCCACCCGGTAGGTGGCCCCCGCGGCCACCAACCTCTCGATCTGACCGACCACCAGCGGGATCGCCTCCACCACACCGACGTAGTGGTCCGGGGGCAGCACGCGTAGCGCGGTCATGTCCTGGCGGAACAGCTCGGTCTCCCGCTCGGCCAGCGCCGTCCAGTCCACCCCGTCCCGCGCTGCGCGCTCCAGCAGTGGGTCGTCGACGTCGGTGACGTTCTGGACGTAGACGACGTCGTGCCCGGCGTTGCGCCAGGCCCGGTTGAGCAGGTCGAAGGCGACGTACGTCGCCGCGTGGCCCAGATGCGTGGCGTCGTAGGGGGTGATGCCGCACACGTACAGCCGTGCCGGGCCCTGCGGCTCGGTGAGCACGGTGCTGCCCGTGCTGGTGTCGTGGACCCGGACCGGCGGACCGGCCGTCCCGAGCACCGGAACGGGCGGGCTGGGCCAGGTGCGCATGGTGGGAAGCCTAGCCAAGCAGCCTCAGAACGGCGGCCACGGGATCGCCGGCCACTGGCCGCCCGGAGCGGGCAGCGTTCCTCGCCGCGCGAGCGTCTCACTGCGGCGGGCGAGGGCCTCGACCTCCTGCGCCGACACCAGGGCCTCCAGCGAGTCCGAGAGCGCGCCGCCGAGCGCCTGCCGCAGCTGGTGAACGCCGTCGTGCTCCTCGGCCGACAGCGGCTCGCCCAGCCAGCCCCAGAGCACGGTGCGCAGCTTGTTCTCCACGTGGAAGGTGACGCCGTGGTCCACGCCGTAGCGGTGCCCGTCCGGCATGGCCAGGACGTGCCCGCCCTTGCGGTCAGCGTTGTTGACCAGGACGTCGAACACCGCCATCCGGCGCAGCGGCTCACTGTCCTCGTGGACCAGCGAGACCGGTCGGTCGTGCCCGTCGAGCCCGTCGAAGACCCGGCGCCAGCCGGGTGGCACGTGGCCCTCCGGCACGAGGTCGACCGCGACGGCCTCCTCGTCGGGCTCCTGCCAGACCTGGACCATGCCCGGCCCGTGCGGCCCCTCGCGCAGGAACGTGAGCGGCACGACGTTCCACCCCAGGGCCTCCGAGACGAGGTAGGCCGCGACCTCGCGGCCGGCCAGGGTGCCGTCGGGGAAGTCCCACAGCGGCCGCTCTCCCGCGACCGGCTTGTAGACCACCGTGGTCATCTCGACCCGGCCGACGAAGGTCGCGTTCGAGGCGGGCATCACCCGGCCGTGCAGCACCAGCTCGCCGGTCAGCAGCCCGGCGGGCACCCCTGCGGTCACGGCGTCAGGGGTCCCGCCGACGGAACCCGTTGGCACGCACGCACAGGTGGCCGTCGGCAGAGACAGGGCCCCCGCAGAAGGGGCAGCTGGGCCGACCGGCACCGACGACGCGCTCGGCACGCTGGACGAACGCCCGGGCCGCGGCCGGTGCGAGACGGACCAGCAGCAGCTCGTCGGGCTCGGGCTCGACCACCTCTTCGTCGAGCTGGTCGGGGCTGACGACCGCCGCCTCGCTGAAGGGGAACACCTCCACCACGATCCGCTCGTCTCCCGGGTCCCACGACAGCGTCATGGTCCCGGCCCGGAACTCCTCCTCGATCGGCTGCTCGAGGGGCTCGGAGTCCTCGCTCGACAGGGGGGCCACCGCCGGGATCACCGTGCGCGCGGCAGAGTCCGACATCAGCGCGTCGAGCAGCTGGTCCATCCGCTCTGCCAGCGCGGCGACCTGCTGCTTCTCCAGCGCCACGCTGACCAGCCGCGCGCCCTCGCGGGCCTGGAGGAAGAAGGTGCGGGAGCCGGGCTCGCCGACCGTCCCGGCGACGAATCGCTCGGGGGGATCGAAGGCGTGCACGACAGGCATGGCTCCCACCTTATGCCGCGCCCGCGGAGCAGGCTTCCGTCGCGCGCTGCGTCACAGTGCCCCGGGTCCGGATCCGCCCCCGACCGTCGCGCCCCGCTGCGGGCGTCGCCGCTGCGGGGCGGCCAGCCAGGCCAGCGGCCCCTCGTGGGTGTTGACGCCCAGCACGAAGGGATGAGGGGCGCCGTAGCGCACGATCGAGACCGAGGCCGGGTCCACGTGCAGCCGCTGGAAGAGGTCCAGGTGCATGCCGAGCGCGTCAGCGAGCACGGCCTTGATGACGTCCCCGTGGCTGACGGCCGCCCACACGGCGCCCGCGCCGTGCTCGGCCTCGATGCGCGCGTCGTGACGACGTACCGCCGCCACCGCCCGCGACTGCATCGCCGTCATGGACTCCCCGCCGGGGAACGTCGCCGCCGAGGGCTGCGCCTGCACGGTGCGCCACAGCTTCTCGCGGGTCAGCTCCTTCAGGCGACGTCCCTCCCACTCCCCGTAGTCGCACTCGGTGAGGCTGCGGTCGGTCCGGACCGCGGGCGCAGGGTCGAGGACCGCGGCCAGCGCCCGAGCGGTCTCCCGGCAGCGGGTCAGCGGGCTGCTCACCACCTCCGCCAGGCGCAGCCCCTGCAGCCGCGCCGCGGCACGCCGGGCCTGACCGAGGCCCGTCTCGTCGAGCTGCACGCCCGCCAACCGCCCGGCCAGCACCCCCGAGGTGTTCGCCGTGGAGCGGCCGTGTCGGACCAGGAGGACGGTTGCCATACCGCGGGACTCTAGTGGGGCTAGCCTCAGGCTCGTGATCGTCGACTGCGCCCTCTACCACCGCGGGACCCGCGTAGCGGCAGCATCGCACCCCCGGAACCTGGCCGAGCTCGGCGAGCTGCGGTCGCTGGCCCAGGAGCCGGGCGACTTCATCTGGGTGGGGCTGCACGAGCCGAGCGAGCCCGAGATCGAGGACGTCGCCATCGCTTTCGGGCTGCACCCGCTGGCCGTGGAGGACGCCATCAACGCCCATCAGCGGCCCAAGCTGGAGCTCTACGAGGGTTCCCTCTTCCTCACCGTCAAGACGGTCTGGTACGTCGACGAGGAGGACGCCGTCGAGACCGGCGAGATCAACATCTTCATGGGGCCGGACTTCGTGGTGACGGTCCGGCACGGTGAGGGCTCCGAGCTGAGCCAGTCACGTGCGCTGCTGGAGAACCGTCAGGAGCTGCTCTCCCACGGGCCCGCGTCGGTGGTGTACGCCGTGTGCGACCTGGTGGTCGACGCCTACGAGTCGGTCGCGGCGGCGCTCGAGATGGACGTCGACGAGGTGGAGACGTCGGTGTTCTCCCAGGAGCGCACCCGCGACTCCGCCCGGATCTACGTGCTCAAGCGCGAGATCGCCGAGATGCGTCGCGCGGTGCTGCCGCTTCGCGACCCGGTCCGCCGGCTGGCCACGGGTCAGGTGCCCGGAGTGCCCCCCGAGACCGGCCCGTTCTTCCGGGACGTGGCCGACCACCTGGTCCGGGTGTCGGAGACCATCGACTCCCTCGACCTGCTGCTCTCCGCGGTGTTCGAGGCCCACCTGGCCGGCATCTCGGTGCAGCAGAACGAGGACATGCGCAAGATCTCCGCCGGCGTCGGCCTGGTCGCGGTTCCGACGCTGATCGCCGGCGTGTACGGCATGAACTTCCGGCAGATGCCCGAGCTGGGGTGGGAGGCGGGCTACCCGATGGCCATCACCCTGATGGTGGTCAGCTCGGTGGCGCTGTGGATCTTCTTCAAGCGCTCGGGCTGGCTGTAGCCAGAGCGGAAGTTCTCAG
>NZ_DAOMFK010000030.1:0-14480 GCF_035429765.1 Nocardioides sp.
AGAGGAGCACCGGCGCCATCCCGCGCAGCCGGGCGTCGCCGAGCACCGTCAGGAACGCCGGCCCGAACGCCTCGCGGCCGACCGCGGCGGCCTCCCGGAGCGGCGCGTAGTCGGCGTCGGTGAGGGCCCCGGTGGCCTCGACGAGCCGGGCGTGGATCTCGGGCTCGGCCAGCACACCGTCGGGGGCCTCCACCACCGGCGGGCGCAGGTGGAAGACGTTGCGCGGGAAGTCGAAGTTGAAGAACGTCGCCTCCCACTTCTCGAACTGCGTGGGGGCGGGGAGCACGTAGTCGGCCAGCCGGGCGGTCTCGGTCAGGGACACGTCGATCACCACCAGCAGGTCCAGGGCCTCCAGCGCCTCCCGCATCCGCCGGGAGTCCGCCAGCGAGTGCGCCGGGTTCGCGCTCTCGACCAGCATCGCGCGGTAGCGCGCCGGGTGGTCGGTGAGGATCTCGTCGGCGATCACGTTGCAGGGCACGAGCCCGCTGATGACCGGGGCACCGACGACGGGGCTGCGCGGCCCCTCGCCGGCGGCGTACCCGCGGTCGCGGCCGATCGGGGCGAGGCTGGAGAAGGCGTACTGCGTGCCGGGGCGGGCGTAGTTGCCGGTGAGCAGCCAGACCAGCTTCTCGACGTAGCTGACCAGGGTGGAGTCCCGGTTCATCTGGACGCCGAGGTCCTCGAAGAAGGCCACCGACTCCGCCCCGGCGATGCGTCGGGCCACCGCGCGCACCTGCTCCTCCGCGACGTCGGCGACCGCGCAGTACCGGCCCACCGGGACCGTGCGCAGCACCGCGGTGACGGCCGCCAGCCCGTCGGCGTGCTCGGCCAGCCAGTCGGCGGCGAGCAGGTCCTCCTGGACCAGCACGGCCGCCAGGGCGGTGACCAGGTAGAGGTCGGTCCCGGGTCGCAGCTGGAGGTGGTGGTCGGCCAGGTCGGCGGTCTCGGTGCGCACGGGGTCGATGACGACGACCGAGCGCGCGGGGTCCCGGGCGATCTCCTTGAGCACCGCACGGGCCCGGGGGAAGCCGTGGGACTGGTAGGGGTTCTTGCCGAGGAACACCGCCACCTCGGCGTGCTCGATGTCGCCCCGGGTGGGGACGCCGAGCATCCGGGCGTTCACCCAGAACTCGCCGGTCTTCTCCTGGGCCAGGGCGCTGGAGCGGTAACGGACGCCGTACGCCGCCTGGGTGGCCGGCGCGTAGGCGCCGCCGAGGTGGTTCCCCTGGCCGCCCCCGCCGTAGTAGAAGACCGACTCCCCGCCGTACGTGTCGCGGATCCTGCCCAGCCGGTCGGCGACCTCGCGGATCGCGGTGTCCCAGTCGATCTCCTCGAAGCCGCCGTCGGGGCGGCGGCGCAGCGGCCGGGTGACCCGCCCGCTGCGGCCGTTCTGGTAGGCGTCCAGCTGCAGCGCCTTGTTGCAGGTGTAGCCCTGCGAGGCGGGGTGGCGCTTGTCGCCGCGGATCTTCTGGAAGGTCCGGCCGTCCTCGCCCAGGAGGATCTCGATCCCGCAGTTGCACTCGCACAGGATGCAGGCGCTGGGGTGCCCGGAGGTGGCGGACGCGGTCTGGGTCATGGCGGGGCTCCTTCACCGGTCAGGTGCTGCGCAGCCTACTGCAGTCAGTTCGTTAGTGAAACTGACTGGCCCTACCACGGGCCGTACGCGGCGGTCGTGCTCTCGTCCAGGGCGACGCACAGCTCCTCGAGGTCCTCACCGCGCACCTCGGCCATCGCCCGCACGGTCAGCGGGACCAGGTAGGACGCGTTGGTGCGCCCGCGGAAGGGCATCGGGGTCAGGTACGGCGCGTCGGTCTCCACCAGCAGCCGGTCCCGCGGCGTCAGCGCCAGCGCCTCGCGCAGGTGCGGGGCGTTCTTGAACGTGACGGTGCCCGCGAAGCTCAGGTACGCCCCGAGCTCCAGGCACCGACGCGCGACATCGGCGTCGCCGGAGAAGCAGTGCATCACCCAGCGGTCCGGGGCACCCTCGTCGCCGACGACGCGCAGCACGTCCTGGTGGGCGTCCCGGTCGTGGATGACCAAGGTCCGGTCCAGCCGCTTGGCCAGGTCGATGTGCCGGCGGAAGCTCGCCTCCTGGGCCGGGCGACCCTCCTCGCCGGTGCGGTAGTAGTCGAGGCCGGTCTCGCCCACGGCGCGCACCTGCGGGTGCGCGGCCAGCCGCTCGATCTCGGCGAGCGCCGGCTCCAGCAGCCCCTGCTGGTCGAGCCGGGCCGCCTCGTTCGGATGCAGGGCGACCCCGGCCACCAGCGCGTCGTGCGCCGCGGCCGCCTCGACCGCCCAGGCGGCACCGGGGAGGTCACAGCCGATCTGCACGATCCGCGTCACGTTCACGGCGGCGGCCGCGGACAGCGCCTCCTCCAGCGGCCACCGCTCGCCGTCGGCGATGTCGAGGTGACAGTGGTTGTCGGCCACCGGGTGCGGCAGCGGCTCGGGGGCGGGCGGTCTCGGCCCGCGGGGGTCCCTGCCCCCGGCGCGGGCCCCGGTCGGCTGGTCGCTCACCCACCCGATCCTAGAGCGCCCGCTCAGCGGTGCACGGCGTCGTACACCACCCGCTTGGGCAGGCCGGACCGGCGGGCGGTCTCGGCGATGGCCTCCTTGCGCGTGCGGCCCGCCTCCTCCAGCTCGGCCACTGCGGCTCGCAGCGAGGCCGGGTCGGTGTCGGCCGTGCTGCCCGGCTCGGCCCCGGCGCCGACCAGGGGGACCCCCCCCCGGACGCCGGGCTGCGCCCAGGTGACGAGGTCGGCGAGCCGCCCGCGGCGTACCTCCTCGTGGGTCTTGGTCAGCTCACGGCACACCGCGGCGGGCCGGTCGCCGCCGAACGCCTCGGCCAGGGCCGCCAGCGCGGCCGGGGTCCGGTGCGGCGCCTCGAAGAAGACCATCGTCCGCTCCTCGCCGGCGAGTCCGGCCAGCCGCCGGGCCCGCTCCCCCGCCTTGCGGGGCAGGAACCCCTCGAAGCAGAACCGGTCGACCGGCAGCCCCGAGACGGCCAGCGCGGTGAGCACGGCCGAGGGCCCCG
Organism: Nocardioides sp.; assembly: GCF_035429765.1. Lineage (GTDB taxonomy): Bacteria > Actinomycetota > Actinomycetes > Propionibacteriales > Nocardioidaceae > Nocardioides. The sequence continues at coordinate 3,035 of NZ_DAOMFK010000030.1, forward strand.
GGACCGACGTGACCCGGACGCCTGCGGCGATCGCGGCGGTGACCAGCCGGTAGCCCGGGTCGGAGACGCTGGGCATGCCGGCGTCGGTCACCAGGACCACCCGGCCGCCCGTGGTGAGCGCGTCGAGGAGCCCCGGGATCCGGGTGGTCTCGTTGCCCTCGAAGTAGGACACGACCCGTCCCGACGGGGTGACCTCCAGGTCCGCGCAGAGCCGGCGCAGCCGCCGGGTGTCCTCGGCGGCGATCACGGTCGCGTCGGCGAGCTCCTGGGCGAGACGGGGCGGCGCGTCGGTGGCCCGGCCGATCGGCGTCGCGGCGAGAACCAGCACGCCGGCGTCGGCTGCCCCGGGCTTCGCGCTCACCGGACGATCATGGCAGGGACCGTAGAGTGGGCGCCCGTGAGCACCGCCGCGACCCTGCCCGAGTCGCCGGAGCGCTCACCGGCGGGGCCGGCGTACCGGCCCGACGACCGGTTCGCCGGCTGGGCGGCGAGTCTCGCCGTCACGCTGCTCGCGCTGTTCCTACGGCTGTGGCAGCTCGGCACGCCGAAGGCGATGCTCTTCGACGAGACCTACTACGCCAAGGACGCGTGGTCCCTCGTCCACTTCGGCTACGTCCGGACCTACGTGAGCGGCGCGGACCAGAAGATCCTGGACGGACACACCACCGGCCTGTGGACCGACAGTCCGTCGATGATCGTGCACCCCGAGGTCGGCAAGTGGCTGATCGGCCTCGGCGAGCGGGCGCTCGGCATGGACCCCACCGGCTGGCGCGTCTCGGCGGCGGTCGTGGGCTCGCTGATGGTGCTGGTGATGTGCCGGCTGGCCCTCCGGCTGACCGGGTCGATCGCGCTCGCCGTCCTCGCCGGGCTGCTGCTGACCTTCGACGGACTGCAGCTGGTGCTGTCTCGGCTGGCCCTGCTGGACATCTTCGTGGCCTTCTTCCTGCTGCTCGGGGTCCACTGCCTGGTGCTCGACCGGTTCTGGTTCCGGGCCCGGCTGCGCCGCGAGATGCCGCAGCAGTCGGCGTCGGGCGCGGGGCTCGGACCGGTGCGTCGACTGCTGGTCCGCCCGTGGCTGCTGGCCGCCGGCGTCAGCTTCGGGCTGGCAGTGGGCACCAAGTGGGCCGCCCTCTACCCGCTGGCCGCGTTCGGCCTCCTGGTCTGGCTGTGGAGCGCGGGCGCGCGGCGCGCGCGGGGGCTCCGCCGGCCCGTCCTGAAGTCCGCGCTGGTCGACGGCATTCCCGCGTTCGTCCAGCTGGTGGTGGTCGCCGCCCTGGTCTACGTCGCGAGCTGGACCGGCTGGCTGGTCCACGCCGACCAGTACGAGGAGCACCTCTCCTCGACCCAGTACACCCGGTTCGTCTCCTGGGACGGCACCTGCGACGGGGAGACGATGACGGGCGTGACGTCAGACGACGACCGGTCCTGGCCGACCGCCAGGGAGCCGGACGCCTCCGGGGTGGGCGAGGTCACCCAGTCGCTGCGCTCGCTCTGGTACTACCACCAGGACGTGCTGACCTTCCACCGGTACTTCTTGAACTGCGCCACGCACGACTACGCCTCGGCGCCCTCGGGATGGCTGCTGGTGAACCGACCGGTGGGGGCCGACGCGCAGCTCGACATCAAGCCCGGCCAGCAGGGCTGCGACGCCGCGCCCGGCTCGGACTGCCTGCGCCAGGTGCTGATCATCGGCACGCCCGCGCTCTGGTGGGGGTCGGTCCTCGCCCTGCTGGCCTCCGTCGTGCTGTGGGTCGGCAGGCGCGACTGGCGGTACGGCGTGGCCGTGGTCGGCGTCGCCTCGACGTGGCTGCCCTGGTTGATGTACGACGACCGCCCGATCTTCAGCTTCTACGCCATCCTGGCCCTGCCGTTCCTCGTGCTGGCCTGCACCCTGGTCGCCGGAGAGCTGGTCGGGCGGTCCCGGACGCCCTCACCCCGAAGGACCCTCGGGGTGATCGTGGCCGGCTCGTTCTTCACGCTGGTACTGGTGAACTTCGCGTGGTTCTGGCCGATCTGGACCGACGGGCTGCTCACCCACTCCGAGTGGCTGGACCGGATCTGGTTCCAGCGCTGGATCTAGCCGGCGGCGCTGCAACCCGTGCCAAGAGCGGGATTCCCCGCCCACGGGCCCTACTCCCGCGAGAAGCTCCGCGTCCGCGGGGACCGCGTCTTGGCGGGGTCCCGCTCGACCACGGGCCCGGTGATCTCGTCGATGGCGCGCAGCACGTCCTCGTCGAGGCGTACGCCGGCCGCCCGGGCGTTCTCGGTGACCTGCTCGGGGCGGCTGGCGCCGATGATCGCCGCCGAGACGTTGTCGTTCTGCAGGACCCAGGCGACCGCGAGCTGGGCGAGGGTGAGCCCGGCCTCGTCGGCGAGCGGGCGCAGCCGCTGGACCCGCTCGAGGATGTCGTCGCGCAGCCAGTCCTGGATCATCGAGGCGCCACCCTTGTCGTCGGTGGCGCGGCTGCCCGGCGGCGGCTGCTCGCCCGGCCGGTACTTCCCGGTGAGGGCGCCTTGGGCGATGGGCGACCACACGATCTGCCCGATCCCGAGGTCCCGGCAGGTGGGCACCACCTCGGCCTCGATCACCCGCCACAGCATGTTGTACTGCGGCTGGTTGGAGACCAGCGGGACGTGCAGCTCACGCGCCAGCGCGTGCGCCTCGCGGATCTGCTCGGCCCGCCACTCCGAGACGCCGATGTAGAGCGCCTTGCCGGAGTGCACCACGTCGGCGAAGGCCTCCATGGTCTCCTCCAGCGGCGTCTCGTAGTCGTAGCGGTGCGCCTGGTAGAGGTCGACGTAGTCGGTGCCGAGCCGGGTCAGCGAGCCGTTGATCGACTCCATGATGTGCTTGCGCGACAGTCCGTGGTCGTTGTGCGCACCCGGGCCGGTGGGCCAGTACACCTTGGTGAAGATCTCCAGGCCCTCGCGCCGCTCGCCCCTCAGCGCCCGCCCCAGCACCGACTCCGCCCGCGTGTTGGCGTAGACGTCGGCGGTGTCGAAGGTGGTGATGCCTTCGCCCAGCGCCTGCCGGACGCACGCGGTGGCGGACTCCTCCTCCACCTGCGAGCCGTGGGTGAGCCAGTTCCCGTAGGCGATGGCCGAGATCTTCAGGCCGCTGGCGCCGAGGTTGCGGATCTCCATGCCCACGAATCTAGCGGAGGGTGGAATCCTCCCGACCGGACGCGGCCAGCAGGTCGACGGGCGGCTGCCAGGTGCGGTAGCCGCCGTCGAGGTTCACCACGTCCGCGTGGCCCAGCTGGGTGAGCAGCCGGGCCGCGACGTGGCCGCGCTGGCCCGCCGCGCAGTACACCAGCAGCCGTCCGGAGAGCTCTCCGTGCCGCTCACGCAGGTCGTCCACCGGCAGGTTGACCGCGCCCGGCAGCGCGCCGGCGGCGTACTCCTCCGGTGTCCGTACGTCGACCACGGTGGCACCACGGGCGACCTCCGCGTCGACCTCGTGCCACTGGACGGTGCGGGTGAGCCCGGCCGCGAGGTTGTCGGCGACCATGCCCAGCATGGCGACCGGGTCCTTGGCCGAGCCGTACTGCGGCGCGTAGGTGAGCTCGAGGTCGGCCAGCTCCGAGGCCCGCAGCCCGCCGCGCATGGCGGTGGCGATGACGTCGATCCGTTTGTCGACGCCCGCCCGGCCGACCCCCTGGGCGCCGAGGATCTCGTCGGTGTCCGGGTCCACGAGCAGCTTCAGGGCCATCTGCTCCGCACCGGGGTAGTAGCCGGCGTGGTGCTGGGGATGGGTGTGGATCACGCGGTGCGGCCGGCCCGCTTCGCGCAGCCGGCGCTCGTTCCACCCGACCGCCGCGACGGTGAGGCCGAACACGCCGACGACCGCGGTGCCGAGCGCGGGCCGCGCGCTCACCGGCCGGCCGAGGATCGCGTCGGCGACCAGGCGGCCGTGCCGGTTGGCGGTCTGGGCGAGCGGCACGAGCACGCCCTCGCCGCTGACGGCGTCGCGCTTCACCGCGACGTCGCCCACCGCGTAGATGTGCGGGTCGCTGGTGCGCTGGCGCTCGTCGACGACGACGCCGCCCCGCTCGGAGAGCTCCAGCCCCGCCGCACGGGCGAGCGCGGACTCCGGCACCACGCCGGCGGCCAGCACGACCAGTCCTGCGGGGATCCGTTCGCCGCCGGCGAGCACCACGGCGTCGGCCTCGAAGGCAGCCGCAGCGGTGCCGGTGAGCACCCGCACCCCGAACAGCTGCAGGTGCGACTGGACCACGGCGGCCATCTCGACGTCGAGCGGGGGCAGGACGTGGTCGGCCAGCTCCACGACCGTCACGGAGAGGCCGCGGTGGGCGAGGTTCTCGGCAAGCTCCAGGCCGATGAAGCCGGCGCCGACGATCACCGCCGACGTCGGCTGGTCCGGTCCGTCCAGGCGGGCGATGATCGCGTCCATGTCGACCAGGTCGCGCAGGGCGTGCGCGAGCTCGACCCCGGGGATCGGCGGCCGCAGCGGCGAGGCGCCGGTGGCGAGGACGAGCTCGTCGTACTCCTCCTCCAGCAGCCGGCCGGTGTGACGGTCGCGCACGGTGACCACCCGACGGTCCCGGTCGACGGAGACCACCTCGTGGCCGGTGCGCACGTCCAGGGCGAACCGCGCCGCCAGCGACTCGGGGGTCTGCAGCACCAGGTCGTCACGGTCCTCGATGACCCCACCGACGTGGTAGGGCAGCCCGCAGTTGGCGAAGGACACGTGGTCGCCGCGCTCCAGGACGACGATCTCCCGCGACTCGTCCAGGCGGCGCAGCCGCGTGGCGGCGGACATGCCACCGGCGACGCCACCGACGATGAGGGTACGACGGCGCGCCCGAGGGCTCACCTGCGGAACAGTGCGGAGAGGTCGAAGGCCGGTGCTGCAGCAGGAGCGCACTCACACCGCTGGGCGGCGGGGACGCGGCCCATCACCGAGTCGACGTGCTGGCCGCACCCGGACCAGGTGATCTTGTTGCAGGAACGGCACCGTGCAGGACTGCACACCTCGGGGACTCCTCACGTCGGGGGATCGATTCATACCCCAGGGGGTATGCAACGAGGATAGGGCACAGCCCCGCCCCGACACCAATCCACGACTGCCCGGCGCGAGGTGGCGGGTCAGCCCTGGCCGGCCTCGATCTCCTTGGCGGCGGCCTTGAGCTCCTTGGCGACGGCGTCGTTGACGGCCGACTCGACGATCCGGTCGGCCCGCTCGAGCGCCTTGCGCAGCTCGGCTGCGGCCGGGTTGGACACCAGCGCCACGATCCCGGAGTGGCCGGGCTCGATGCTGTCCTCGAGCTCCTCGGCCAGCTTGGCCTTGTTCCGCAGCTGCTGGGCCTTGCCGATGCCGGCGCCGGCGGCACCGATCACCGCGGCGCTGCCCAGGATCGACGGCGGGAAGATGAGACCGAGCGCCAGACCCCCCGCGGCACCCCACTTGAGGCCGCGCTTGGTGGAGTGGTCGGTGGCCTTCTGGATCTCCAGGTCGCCGTCCGGCTCGCGCTTGACGACGATCACACCCTCGATCTCGACGTGCCGCCCGTCCTCGACCTCCTTGAGCGCCTCGTAGGCGTCCCAGGCCGTGGTGGTGTCGGAGAAGTCGGCGACGAACAGCGTGTAGACGTCGTCACTGACGGCCGCAGCGACCATCTCGGGCTGGTCGGCGCTGCTCTTGTCCTCGGTCATGTGCTCTCTCCTGTGTGTGACGGTCACCCGTGGTGGACGGCACGCCGGCCCAGGGCTCGGCGTTGCCGGACCGAGCCTAGGCAGCCGCCTCTAGCCGAGTCATCACCCCTCGCGGATGACGTCGCGCTCAGTGCAGGCCGGCCTTCGCCGCCACGATGAGTACGGCGAGGAGGCCGGCGCCGACGCCCTCGATCACCGCGGCCCGGTTCGGGCTGCCGGCGCGGCGCGCGCCGTAGTAGCCCACGCCGCCCAGGAGCAGGACCGAGAAGCTGAGGGCCACGAACGCGGCGGTGGAGGACTCCGCCCCGAGGGCGTAGGAGACCAGGTAGACCACGATGGCCGGCAGCCCGCCGCGGATGACCCCGGCCTTGTAGTCGGCGGCCTCCCGCAGCCGGCGTAGCAGCCCTCGGGTGTCACCGTCGAACCGCTCGGTGATGGCGTGGACGTAGACGTCGGCCATCCAGTACACGACCAGGACCCCGGCGGTCGCCCCAGCGACGCGCAGCGCCTGGTCCTCGTGGAGGCTCACGGCCGCCAGGACCGCCGCTGAGATGATGGCCCCGTAGAGCAGGCCGGCGGGCTCCGGCGCCGCGAGCCACCGGACCACCCGGCTTCGGCGCAGGACCCCGATCACCCGCCCACCCTAGTGGCGGCTCGGTCTCCCCTGCAGGTCGGGCGACCCGCCTTCGCCGGCGGCTACCCGATGACGTCGAGCTCGGAGTGGGGAGCGGTGCGCCCCCCGGGCGGGACCCGTCGGCCCTCGCGCTGGGCGGCGGCGCCGGCGAGCACCACCAGCAGGATGCCCGCCAGCTGGGAGGGGCTGGGCGTCTGGTGCAGCACGACGAGGCCCAGCAGCAGGCCGAAGGCGGGCTCGAGGGCCATCAGGGTGCCGAACGCGGCGGGCGTCATCTGCCGCAGGGCGAGCATCTCCAGCGCGAACGGCAGCACCGGGAGCAGCACGGCCAGCCCGGCTGCGGCGGCGAGGATGCCGACGGTGAGGTGGCCGGCCGCCTGGGGGACGCCGACGACGGCAGCCGTCACGGCGCCGAGCGGGACCGTCAGGGAGAGCCCCGAGATGCCGGTGAAGCGGTCGCCGACCCGCTGGGTGAGCACGATGTAGGTGGCCCAGCAGAGCGCCGCGAGCGCGGCGAACGCCAGACCCACCGGGTCGACCTGACCGTGCCAGGGCTGGGTGAGCAGGACGACGCCGACCAGCGCCAGGCCCGGCCAGGCGAGCGCCCGCGGCCGGTGGGTCCGCACCGCGGCGACGGTCAGCGGGCCGAGGAACTCCACCGCGACGGCGGTGCCCAGCGGGATGCGATCGATGGCGGCGAGGAACGCCACGCTCACCACGCCGGTCGCCACGCCGAGCCCGACAAGCGTGGGCACGTCGTTGCGGCGCACCTCCCGCAGCGGTGGCCGGGCCAGCGCCAGGAAGATCAGGGCCGCCATCGTGAGCCTCAGCCAGGCGGTGCCGGCCGGACCCGTGGTCGAGATCAGCTGCACCGACAACGCCGCGCCCAGCTGGACCGACAGCATCGACGTCACGGCCAGCGACCACGGGGGCACGCGGGAGGCGCTGTTGAGCAGGGGCATGGTCAGGCTCCCTCCCCGGTCGCGACGTCCGCGGCGAGGAGGTCCCGGGGCGCCTCAGGCATGGCCGGGCTCCGACCGGGTGGCCGAGCCGACACCGGGCTCGAAGACGGCGAGGGAGAACCGCGCGGGCCGCTCGCCCGGGTTGGCGTAGGAGTGCGCCACGTCCCCGGGGAACGACACCGCGTCGCCGGCCTCAAGCCTCACCGTCTGGTCGGCGACCACGACCACGACGGCCCCGTCCTGGACCTGCACCAGCTCGTGGGTGCCCGGGGTGTGGGCCTCGCTGGCGTGCCGGTCGCCGGGCCCGAGGGTCCAGTCCCACAGCTCGACCACGTCCGGCGGCTCGGTCCCGGCCACCAGGATGCCGCGCCCGCCGCCGTCACCGGTCCACAAGGTGGCACCCTCGCCTCCCCGGGTGACCTTGACCGTCCTGGGCTCGGGCGGCTCCACCAGTCCGGGCAGCCCGATCCCGAGCGCGTCGCTGATCCGCAGCAGGGTCCCCACGCTGGGGTTCGCGGCACCCTGCTCGACGTTGACCACCGCCCGGCGGCTCACCCCGGCGGCCTGGGCCAGCTGGTCGAGGGTCCAGCGGCGGGCCTGGCGCTCCTGCTTCACCCGGGCCCCGATGGCCGCGGCCAGGGCGGCGGTGCTCTCGTCCACGAGTGCATCATAGTGCACCGTCGGTGCAGCCGAGTCGTGGGTCTCAGATCTGCCGGAGCCGGGGGACGACGTGCCGGCCCAGGTCCTCCACGAAACGGGCCGGGTGGGCCGCGGCCTCCCCCAGCGGCGTGACGTGCACCTCCTGGACTCCGACGGCGGCCAGCCGCTCCATGTCCGCGAGGAACCGGTCGGCCTCGTGCGCAGGGTCGAGCGGTTGCGGCACCATGACCGTACGAAGGACCGAGTCGTAGTCGCGGCCGACCGCGTCGCAGTGGGCGTGCAGCACCTCGAGCTTGTGCCGGGCGACCTCGGCCGCGTCGTCACCGCCGACGATCAGGTTGCAGGCGTCGGCGTACTCGGCGACCAGCCGCAGGGTCTTTCGCTCACCGTTGCCGCCGACCATGACCGGGACGGGGTGCAGCGGCTGGGGCGCGCAGATGGTCTCGGCGAGCCGGTAGTGGGCACCCTCGAACGGGCCGTCGTTCTCGCTCCACATCTGCCGCACGACGCGCAGCGCCTCCTCGAGCCGCTCGAACCGCTCGGCGGTCGGGGGGAACGGGACGCCGAGGGCGCGGTGCTCGCGCTCGTACCACGCGGCCCCGATGCCCAGCGCCGCGCGCCCTCCCGAGAGCACGTCCAAGGTGGCCACGATCGTGGCGAGCAGGCCCGGGTGCCGGTAGGTGACCCCGGTCATCAGCAGCTGCAGCTCCACGGTCCGCGTGTGCGCCGCGAGGAACCCCAGCGTGGTGTACCCCTCGAGCATCGGGTCGTGGTCGCTCCCGATCCCCGGCATCTGCAGGTAGTGGTCCATGATCGAGAGGTTCTCGACGCCGGCACTCTCGGCGGCCTGCGCCACGTCGCGCAGCACGCCGGGGATGGCGCCGGGCCCGCCCGGGACGGCGTACCCGACCACGTGGACGCCGAGCCTCACGACCGGCTCCTCAGCCGGCTCCCGCCGACCACGTCAGCGCACCACCTTGAAGGTGAGCATCGGCGTCCCCAGGGCACCCCAGAGCCGGAGCCAGATCGGCATCAGCATCTCGGTGCCGCGCGCCGTGGTGATGTCGCCGAGGTCCAGGACGTCGGTGTGGCCGAGGGACCTGAGCAGGTCGGTGACGACCGCCTTGGCCTCGGCGTCGTCGCCGGAGACGAAGGTCGTGAAGTCGCCGGCGGCCAGCTCGGTGGGGTGGACCATCACGGCGGCGGTCATGGTGTTGAGCGTCTTGACCACGCGGGCCTCGGGGAAGGCCCGCTGCAGCTGCTCACCGAGGGAGTCGGTGTTGCTGACGAACAGCGAGGGGGGCATCCCGCCACTGAAGTCGAGCGGGTTGCTGATGTCCAGCACCACCGTGCCGGCAAGGTTCTCGGCGCCTGCCCGCCCGAGGATGTCCAGGGCGGCGGTCCCCAGCGCGGCAAGCACGACGAGGTCCGCCTCGCGCGCGGCGTCGGCGAAGCCGGCCACGGCGACGTCGGGGTGCTGGGCGTGCCAGTCACCGAGTCCCCCGGGCTCGGTGCGGGCGAGGGAGGCGGCGGGGTCGCGGGTGCCGACGGTGACCCGGTGGCCGAGCTCGTGGAGACGGGCGGCCAGCGCCTGGCCGACCATGCCCGTGCCGAGGACTGCGATGTTCATGGGTGCTCCTGGGAGAGGTAGACAGGTCTGTCTAGGTGGGTCGTTTCGAAACTAACAGACAGGTCTGTCTACAATCAAGGGGTGCCCCAGGTCCCCGCACGGCAGCGCATCCTCGACACGGCGTTCCGGCTCTTCTACAGCCGCGGGCTCAGGGCCGTCGGCGTGGACCTGATCATCGCCGAGTCGGGGGTGGCCAAGGCCACCTTCTACAAGCACTTCCCCAGCAAGGAGGTGCTGGTGCTCGCCTACCTGGACCGGGTCGACGACATCTGGACCGGACAGCTGCGGGCCGCTGCGGAGGCGGCCGGACCCGACCCGGCCGACCAGCTGGTCGGGCTCTTCGACGCCCTCGGTACTGCCTGCCGCCGGGAGGGCTACCGGGGCTGCGCCTTCATCAACGCCGCGGCGGAGGCCGAGCCCGGTACGCCGGTCCACGAGCGCACCGTCGCCCACAAGCTGGCGGTCCGGTCGTGGGTGCGCGACCTCGCGGCGGGAGCCGGCGCCGCCGACCCCGACGGTCTTGCCCGCACCCTCACCCTGCTCCTGGACGGTGGCCTGGCCAGCGGGGCGCTGGAGGCCTCCCCGGACGCTGCCACCTGCGCCCAGGAGTCGGCCCGGGTCCTGGTCAGCGCCGCAGTGACCGGCTGACCCTGCGTCTCGGGCGCGCGGCGCAGGGCCGCTATCACCTCAACGATCCCGCACGTGAGCGATGCCTGCCGTCCGGGCGCTGCCGTGGGTGGCCGCCACGACGGAGGTGAGCACGGCGTCGCGCTCCGAGGTGAGCTCGTCGACGCCCCGGCCGGCCGTCGCCGCGGTGACCCCGGCGACCAGACGCGCGGTGGTGGCCTGGTCCAGGTGGGGGGTGCCGAGGTCGTCCCACCAGCGGTGGAAGCTGTCGGCGTACCGCTGGCAGAACGCCGCCAGCCCGCCGTCGTCCGCGCCGAGGTGGAAGAGCGTGGTGGGTCCCATCACCGCCCAGCGCAGACCGGGCCCGGAGGAGACGGCGGCGTCGACGTCCTCGACGGTGGCCACGCCCTGGTTGACCAGGTGGATCGCCTCCCGCCACAGCGCGGCCTGCAGCCGGTTGGCGACGTGGCCGGGGACCTCACGGCGGACCTCGATGGTGACCTTGCCGACCGACTCGTAGAAGCTGCGGGCGGCGGCCACGACCCCCGGGTCGGTGCGGTGGTTCCCCATGACCTCCACCAGCGGGATGAGGTGGGGCGGGTTGAACGGGTGGCCGAGCACCATCCGGCCGGGGTCGCGCCAGCCCGGCTGCAGCTCGCTGAGGGTCAGCCCCGAGGCCGAGGACGCCACGACGGCGTCCGGGGCCAGGACCGGCTCGATCGCGGCGTACAGCTCGTGCTTGAGCCCGACCCGCTCGGGGACGCTCTCCTGGACGAACTGCGCCCCCTCGACGGCGTCGCGGGGGTCAGCGCAGACGACCAGCTCCCCCTCCGGGGCAGGCGTGGTGGCGAGCCCGAGGGTGGTGAGCACGGGCCAGGCCGCCTCGACCGCCTCCCTGACCCGGGTCTCGGTGGCCGGGTCGGGGTCGTAGACGGCGACCGACCTCCCGGCCGCGAGGAAGAGCGCGGTCCAGCTGCGGCCGATCAGCCCGCCGCCCAGCGCGGCGACCCGGGCGACCTCACCGGCGGCCGCGGCCTCAGACGTTGACACGGTCGGCCCCCTTCAGGCCGAGGCGCTCCCGGGCCTGGGCGGGGGTGGCGACCTCGAGGCCGAGCGACTCGATGACGCCGCGGATCTTCGTGACCTGGGCGGCGTTGGACGGGGTGAGCCGGCCGGGGCCGAGGTACAGGCTGTCCTCCATACCGACCCGCAGGTTGCCGCCGAGCATCGCCGCCTGGGTGGCGAAGGACATCTGGT
>NZ_DAOMFK010000030.1:14580-23715 GCF_035429765.1 Nocardioides sp.
CCGACCCGCAGGTTGCCGCCGAGCATCGCCGCCTGGGTGGCGAAGGACATCTGGTGCCTGCCGGCGGCGAGCACCGACCACTCGTAGCTGTCGCCGAAGAGCCGGTCGGCAACGGTGTGCATGTGGACCAGGTTGTCCAGGTCGGCTCCGACGCCGCCGAGGATGCCGAAGACCATCTGCACGAAGTACGGCGGCTCGAGCCAGCCCTGGTCGATGAGCCAGGCGAGATTGTAGAGGTGCCCCAGGTCGTAGCACTCGAACTCGAACCTGGTCCCGTGGCCCTGACCGAGCTCCTTCACGACGTACTCGAGGTCGGCGAAGGTGTTCTTGAAGACGAAGTCCCGGGTCATCTCCAGGAACGCCGGCTCCCAGTCGTGCTTCCACTCGGTGTACTTCGCCGCCATCGGGAAGATCCCGAAGTTGAGCGACCCGACGTTCAGCGAGGCCATCTCGGGAGAGGTGGCGACGGCCGCGCGCAGCCGCTCCTCGCGGCTCATCCCGAGCCCACCGCCGGTCGACACGTTCATGACCGCGTCGGAGTGGGCAGCGATCGTGGCCATGAACTCCCCGAAGAGCTCCGGCCGCGGGTCGGGCTGCCCGGTCTCCGGGTTGCGCGCGTGCAGGTGGATGATCGCGGCGCCCGCCGCCGCGGCCTCGATCGACGCCCGCGCGATCTCGTCGGGCGTCACGGGCAGGTGCGGCGACATCGTCGGGGTGTGCACTCCCCCGGTGGGCGCGCAGGTGATGATGACCGGTTTCGACACGGGGCCTCCTCAGCAGCCGTCGACGAGCGAGCGGTAGGCGTCGAGCACCAGCCCGTGGAAGTGGTGGACGCCGTGCTCGGACAGCGGTCCGCCGGCAGGGTCGTAGACGATGCGGCCCTGGTCGTACGCCGGGGTGCTCATGCCGCGCTGGACGCTCTCGACGATGGCGATGTCTTGCACCTGCAGCACCTCGTCGACGAACCGGACGGCCTCGGTCTCCGCCTCGGTGGGCTCGGCGGTCTCGAGGTAGAAGTCCCAGGTCTCCAGGGTCCGGTCGGGACCGTCGGGCAGGATCTGCAGGACCATGAAGTTGCCCCTGCCGGGGTAGCGCAGCAGACAGGTGTTCGGCCACAGCCACCACACGGCGTGCTCCCGCACGGTCGCCCCGGAGACGTCGTACGCGGCGTTGGCGTGCGTGCCGGCCTCGGCGAAGTGGCTGGACCAGATGCCGTGCGTCTTGACCTCGTAGGTGCTCATCTCGACCAGGTCGACGAACTCCGGGTGCGCGATGTGGCAGTGGTAGCACTCCAGGAAGTTGTCCACGACGTTCTTCCAGTTCGACCGGATCGTGTAGGTCATCCGCCTGGCCAGGGTGAGCTCGGCCACGTCGGGGGCCCACCGTCGGATCTCCTCGGCGAGGTCGCCCGCCTGCTCCGCGAGCGGGGTCGCCGCTGGGTCGAGGTTGACGTACACGAACCCGCCGAACACCTCCACCTGGATCGGGTCCAGGCAGATCGCAGACGTCTCGAAGCCCTCCATCCGGTCGGCGCGGCGGGCCGCCCGCAGGTGGCCGGTGAGGTCGTAGGTCCAGGCGTGGTACGGGCAGACCAGGTTGCGCGTCGTCCCGGAGCCGCTCACCAGCTCGTGGGCCCGGTGCTTGCAGACGTTGTAGAACGCGCGCAGCTCACCGGACCGGTCGCAGACCACCACGACCGGCATCCCGGCCACCGTGGCGGACACGTAGCACCCCGGGTCGGCCAGCTTCTCGACGTGGCAGACCCACTGCCAGGTCCGGGCGAAGACCGCCCGGAGGTCGGCCTCGGCCCACTGCCGGCCGGTGTAGGCCTCCGAACGCAGCGACATCGACCGGCCCGGGTCGGCGTCGAACCCGGCGGAGACGCGCTCGAGGTCGGCCTGGGTGAGCAGAGTCATGGGCGCGAGCCTAGACGCAATTTGGACGATCGTTCAAGAGTCTGCTGCACGAGCGTCCAGGACCTCGTCAGGACAGCGCGATCTCCTCACACCGTGCGACCGCCCTGCGGATCGAGGAGCGGTCCAGCCCCAGGAGCGCGGTCAGCCACAGGCCGTTCTGCACGACGCTGATGTCGGCCGCCCGCCGGTTGCACTCCGACCTCGGCAGGTCGGGCCGCGCCGCCCGGATGAGCTCGGCCAGGCCCTTCCGGTAGCGCTGCTGCGCCTCGATGTTGATCTGCTCGAACTCCTCGCCGGCATTGGCCAGCGACCACAGCTGGAGCCGGAGGCTCAGGTACGCCGTGGTCAGGAACTCCTCGTCCGCCACCCGCCGCAGCGCCGCGCGCACCCGGTCCACCGGTGGCGTCGCGGGGTCCGGCACCACCATGGCGACGTCCTGCTCCTCGATCCGCCGCAGGGCCGCGGCGATCAGACCGACCTTGTCCACGTAGTAGTAGCCGACCAGCCCGTGGGCCACGCCCGCCTCCCGCGCCACCGAGCGGATGCTGACACCGGCGATCCCGTGCTCCCCGAGCAGGCGCAGCACCGCATCGAGGATCAGCCCCTGCCGGTCCCGGGCGACACCCGCTGGCTCGGTCACGACGGCCAGCCTAGGGGCGGACCGCGATCCAGGTCCTTGGCGGGGTGGGTCCGCCGCTCGGCATGCATGATGCCGCACCGCCGGACTACCGCGACGGGCAGGACGCCAGGGTGAAGGCCGAGTGCAAGCCCTGACGGCGGGGTACTCCCTTGTCATGGCGATCAACGAGCGAACGGTGCACGCCAGGTCCGTCGACGTGTGGGACGTGCTGGCCGACGGATGGCTCTATCCCCTCTGGGTGGTCGGAGCATCCCGGATGCGCGAGGTCGACGACCACTGGCCGCAGGTAGGTGCCCGGCTGCACCACTCGGTCGGCGCCTGGCCGCTCCTGGTCGACGACGTGACAGAGGTGGCCGCGGCCACGCCCGGACGCTCCCTCACGCTGTCTGCCAAGGCCCGACCCACGGGTACCGCCCGGGTCACCATCCGGCTCGCGCCGAACGGGTCCGACACCCGCGTGGTGATCGAGGAGGACGCGGTCAGCGGCCCGGCCCGGCTTCTCCCACGGGTGCTGCGCGACCTCGCACTAGGCTGGCGCAACGTGGAAACCCTGCGCAGGCTGGCCTTCGTGGCGGAGCGCCGAGGGGCCCGGCCACCGAGCGGTCATGCGTGACCGGGCGCCCTGGGACGCGATCGTCATCGGGGCGGGGCCCAACGGGCTGGTGGCCGCCAACCTGCTGGTCGACGCAGGCTGGTCCGTCCTGGTGCTCGAAGCCCAGGCGACTCCCGGCGGGGCGGTGCGCAGTGACCGCGAGGTGCATTCGGACTTCGTCCACGACACGATGAGCTCGTTCTACCCGTTGGCGGCCGTCTCGCCCGTGGTCCAGGGCCTGGGGCTCGACCGCTTCGGACTGGCCTGGCGGCACGCGCCCGCGGTGCTCGGCCACCTGGAGCCGGTCTCGGGAGAGTGGGCCCTGGTGCATCGCGACCGTGACGTGACCGCGACGCTGCTCGAGCAGCTGCAGCCCAGCGACGGGGAGGCGTGGCTCGCCCTGTGCGAGCTCTGGAACCAGGTGGGCGAGCAGCTGGTCGGCGCCCTGCTCTCGCCGTTCCCGCCGGTCCGCGCCGGGGCCGGGCTGCTGCGCCGGGTGGCCGCACCCGGTGGGCTCGACGTGGTGCGCTCGCTGCTGCTCCCCGCGCTCGATCTCGTGAACGACCGATTCACCGGGCCGGCCCCGCGGCTCCTGGTGGCGGGGTCGGCGAGCCATGCCGACATCCCGCTCGACGCGCCGGGGTCGGGGCTGATGGGGCTGGTCCTCACGATGATGGGCCAGCAGGTCGGCTGGCCGGTTCCCGAGGGCGGTGCCGGGAGGCTGACGGACGCGCTGGTGCAGCGTGCGGAGTCGGGCGGCGCCACTGTCCGCTACTCCGCCGAGGTCCGCGAGGTCGTGGTCGTCGACGGCAGGGCGGTCGGCGTGCGCCTGGCCGACGGGGAGCCCATCCGCGCGCGAGCAGTCCTCGCGGACGTGATCGCGTCCCGGCTGTACGGCGCCCTCGTGCCGGCGGACCGGCTGCCGCGGCGTACCCGTCGAAGGATCCAGCACTTCCGCCTCGACCCGTCGACGGTGAAGGTCGACTGGGCGCTCTGCGGCCCGGTCCCGTGGGCCAGGCAGCCCCCACACGCCCCGGGCACGGTGCACATCGCGGACTCGGTCACCGAGATGTCCCAGACGGCGGTGCAGATCCAGGCGGGGGTCGTCCCTTCCCATCCGTTCCTGCTGTTCGGGCAGATGACGACGACCGACCCGACCCGGTCCTCACCGGGCACGGAGTCGGCCTGGGCCTACACGCACGTCCCTCAGGAAACGGTGGGCGACGCAGGGCCGGAGGGCATCCTGGGGTCCTGGGACCACGCCGACCTCGAACGCATGGCGGACCGGATGCAGGCCCGGGTCGAGCGCCTCGCACCCGGCTTCTCCAGCCGCATCGTGGCCCGGCGGATCCTGGGTCCGCACGAGCTGGAGGCACGCAACGCGAACCTCGTGGGTGGCGCGGTCAACGGCGGCACCGCCCAGCTCCACCAGCAGCTCTTCTTGCGCCCGATCCCCGGGACGGGTCGCGCCGAGACGCCGATCCGCGGGCTCTATCTCGCCTCGTCGTCGGCGCACCCGGGCGGCGGGGTCCACGGCGCCGCGGGGAGCAACGCTGCACGGGCGGCACTGGTGGGGCGGCGACTGCGGCGTACGTGACTCGCCCGTGCTCGCCGGGCACGCCGGTAGGCAGGCTCCCGAAGGCGGGTGACGTTCGGGGAGGGCTCGAGGCCAGGCATGCGGCCCACTCGACGAGCGTGCGGCCACCGAGACCGGAGCATTCAGCCTGCGTGCCGGGGCAGGCGGAGACGCGCCAGACGGTAGAGGACCCCGAGGGCGAACACGCCCAGCCCCGCCACGACCGAGGTCAGCGGCAGCGTCGCCACCAGGACGACGCAGCCTGCCGCCCCGAGGACCTGGAGGACACGGGGGAACCTGCGGTGACCGGAGTCCTGGGTGAACGCGGACAGGTTCGCGACGAGGTAGTAGAGCAGGACGCCGAAGGAGGAGAAGCCGATCGCGCCGCGGAGGTCGACGGTCAGCACGAGAAGGCAGACGACGACGGCGAGCGCGACCTCGGCGTGGTGGGGCACGCGGTAGCGCGGATGGACGGCGGCGAGCCAGCCGGGAAGGTCGTGCTCGCGGGCCATGGCGAGGCTGGTGCGTCCGATTCCGGCGATGAGGGCCAGCAGTGCGCCGAGGGAGGCGGCGGCGCCACCGATACGGACGACCGCAGGGGCCCAGCCCCACGTGCTCGCCTCGGCAGCGGCGGCCAACGGGGCGGTGGTCGAGGCGACTCCCTCCGGGCCGAGCACGCTGAGGAGGGTGACGGCGACGACGGCGTACACGGTCACGGCCACGGCCAGTGCGAGCTGGATGGCGCGCGGGATGGTCCGCGCGGGATCGCGGACCTCCTCACCCATGGTGGCGATACGGGCGTACCCGGCGAACGCGAAGAACAGCAGCCCGGCCGACTGCAGCAGGCCGTACCAGCCCGTGTCGGGGTCGACGAAGGTCGCTGCCCGGCCGGGGTCGCCGTCCGCGCCGAGGAAGCCCGCCGCCACCACCACGGTGAGCGCGACCAGCACCACGGTGACGATGATGCGGGTCAGCCGGGCGGTCCGGGTGACCCCCCGGTAGTTGACCGCCGCCAGTCCCACGACGGCTGCCACCGCGGCCGGGCGCTGCCACCCCTCCGGCGCGGCGTACGCGGCGAAGGTGAGCGCCATCGCGGCGCAGCTGGCGGTCTTGCCGACGACGAACCCCCACCCGGCCAGGAACCCCCACCACTCGCCCAGGCGCTCACGCCCGTAGACGTAGGTGCCGCCGGAGGTCGGGTACTGCGCGGCAAGCTGAGCCGAGGCCGTCGCGTTGCAGTAGGCGACCACGGCGGCGATCGCGAGCCCGATCAGCAGCCCCGCCCCGGCGGCCTCGGCGGCGGGGGCGAAGGCGGCGAACACACCCGCACCGAGCATCGACCCGAGACCGAGCACGACTGCGTCGCCGGTGCCGAGGCGGCGCGCGAGGCTCGGCCCGCTGGAGGTCACGAAGGCTCCTCGCCGGTGTGGCCGGGCAGGACCTCGTGGGCGAGCTCGGCGACCGCGCGCCGCGCATCGGCGAGGGCGGACAAGCCGGCTTCGGTGGCGCGGTACACCCGCCGCCTGCGGCCGCCGACCACGTCGGTCATCGAGGTGAGCAGCCCCCTCGGACTCGCCTTCCGATGTCAGGAACCGATGATAGCGGCCACCAGGGTTGCGGCTGATGGCCATGGTCGGGAGAAGGGACGCCGTGCCTCGCCGATGATCCCGCCGGTGAGCTTCGCGCTTGGCCCGCGGTGGGGTGTTGGGTCAGCGGTGTCCGCGAGCGATGATGTCGGTGGGAGCCCGCGGCGTCGCCGGCTCGGTTGATGGGATCCGGGCTCGGACGGAGCAGGTCATGTTCACCCGACTCTCTCGCCTCCTGATCACCCTCAGCGTCGTGTGCGCAGGCGCGGTCGGCGCGACGACGGCATCGTCCGACGTCGGTGTGAGCGCCACCGGCGGCTGGGACCGCCCCGTCAAGCTGGCACGCGTCGTCGTGGGGGACGTCGATGTCGCGCCCAACGGCGACATGGCGGTCGTGATTCCTCGGGCCGCTGGCGTCGTGCTGCGCGAGCGTCCGTCCGGGGGCGCGTGGGGAACGCCGACCGCGGTGCCTGGCACCCAGAAAGCGCGGGAGCTGAGGGCGGCGTACGACGGGGACAGTCTGCTGAGCGTCGCGTGGCTCGAGCGTCGCGGCACGGCGAGGCGCGTGCTGACCAGTCATGAGCTTCCGGGCGGCGGCTGGAGCACCCCTGAGGTGGTGGCGGTACGCCGGGTCGGCTGGTTCTCCGAGCTGCAGCTGACCGTGAACATCCACGGAGACGCTGCCGTCGGTTGGGTGTGGCGCAGGGAAGGGGTGGGCTTTCGGTTGCTGATCGCCCAGAGCTCCGCCGGCGTCTGGGGCGCCGTCGCGCGGCTCGGGGAGGTCGCCATGTTCGAGCTGGCGCTGGGCGACGACGGCCACGCCGCAGTGGTGATGAACCGCTTCGAAGGCAAGGACCCGAGTGTGACCGAGATCGTGACGGTGGTGCGGCAGAGGCCGTCGGGTGAGTGGGGGCCCGCCAGGGTGCTGGTCAGGATCCCCGACGTCACCTTCTACGTTGGCATGGGCTCGGTGGCGGTCGACGGTGCGGGGACGACCACAGTGGTCTGGCGTGGCCAGTCCGCGGACGGCGACTGGCAGCTCCTGGCCGCCCGCGGCCGGGTGGGCCACCGGTGGGAGGCCCCGGTCGCACTGGATCCTCGAGCGGGCGCCGTCCACGAGTCACCGCCCCAGGTCAAGGCGGCGTCGGACGGAAGCGTGACGGCCTTCTGGATCCACCGAGACCGCTCCTTGCGCGCGGCCAGGCACCAGGCGGGCGGCGACTGGGCGCACCAGGTCGTCGTGACACGCGAGATCGGCACCTACGTCTGGGACGCCGACGTAGATCCGTCGGGCCGCGCAGTCGCCATCTGGGCAGAGCGCGGATGGTTCGGAGAGCCCGGGGCTGGGCTGCGTGCCCGGCTGATGAACCGTCGGGGGACCTGGGGCGCCGTCGCGAACATCACCCTCCCGAACGCGCGGCTGTACTACCCCAAGGTGGCGATGGGCCACGGCGATGCCCTCGCGGTCTGGCAGCACGTCGTCGACTCCGATACCTCCCCGACACGGGCCAGCGTCCACCTGGCCGGGTCCCGCTGACTCGAACCGAGCCGCTCGGGGAGCACGCCCGCACCGCCGGTCACGTCCCAGCGCGGTCCGCGGCGCAGTGATGCGGCCCTTCTTGAACCACCGACGACCGACCCACCACCGGTCCGGAGAGGAGCCCTCACGCCGTCCGCTCGGCCCGCTCGGCAATCCCCAGCAGCATGCGGCGCATCATGGGGAAGTCTCCGACTTCCATGAGCAGCACCGTCAGGGGCAGCAGCGGCCCCGAGTCGTAGCGTGCCTTCAAGCGGGTGACGAGACGGGTGCCGCCCGCTTCGTCAGCTGTCAGTCGCCACGCCCAGGTCGAGTCCGGTTTGCTCCACACCAGTGAGCGAGGCTCGTCAAGACTCACGACCCGAAACGCCGTTCGGTCGTCAGCGGTGGCGGCCATCGGCGCCGCCAGGTCCCCGACCGACGGGGTTTGGAACTCCTCGAGGACCTCTCTGGTGCTGGGTCGGCCGAGGTTGTCCAGGAGGTCATAGGAGTAGAAGCCGGCACGTCCGTAGCCGACCTGCACGATCCAGGGCCACACCCTGTCTGGGGGCGCGGCGATCGAGATCGCTCTCGTGGCAACGAACCCCGCTCCGTCCAGGAGGTCGTCGCCCGGCATCGGGCCGGAAACCTCGTCATGGGTCGCACCCCACGTCAGGTGCCACGATCGGTAGCGCGCCACCAACGTGGCGGCACCCCCGACCGCAGCAAGCGCAACCAGCGTCCGTCGTACCCACCCTTGGGTCGCCTTGTGAGGTAACACCATGCTCCACCAGATCATGCCTCGCCCCACAGCTGTCCAGGTGGTCCCGTTGAGAACCTGCCGCGCGCGGGCCATGGCGGGACACCGTGGGTAGGCGCAGGATTGGGGCATGTTCATCGACACCGTCCCCGAGGAGTCCGCTGCCGGCCCGCTGGCGGAGTTCTACCAGCAGCAGAAGAGTGCCTGGGGTTTCCTTCCGAACTTCGCTGAGGCCTTCTCGACTCGTCCGGAGGTAGCCAGAGCGTGGAGTCTGCTGAACAAGACCGTGCGTGACGGAATGGACCGCCGCCGTTTCGAGATCGCCACCATCGGCGCTGCCCGGGCGCTGCACTCCACGTACTGCACCGCCGCGCACTCGAAGTTCCTGCGGGATGAGTGTGGGGACGAGGCCACGGTGATCGCCCTCGCTGAAGACCCGAGTGGTGACGGTCTCGACCAGGTGGACCGTGCTGTCTACAACTTCGCAGGCCAGGTGGCTCGGGACGCGTCGTCGGTCCAACAGCACGACGTCGACGCCCTGCGCGAGCT
>NZ_DAOMFK010000031.1:0-10866 GCF_035429765.1 Nocardioides sp.
TGGTCGGGGCCGGTGGGCCTGCTGGCCGTGGCGGGGCCCGACGTGAACGCCAGGGTGATCGCTGCGGCCAGGCCGGCCGCGGTGAGTACCGGCCTGCGATGTGCTGTGCGGAGTCTCATGGTGATTCCTTTCTCCAGTTGGTTTCTTCTCGGATCGGGCGACCCCGGGCCGTCGGAGCGGGCCGAGGAGGTGTCGAGTTGTGGCGGCCGGTGGGGTCAGTGCCGTGGCGTGAGCGGGCAGGTGGGCTCGGGGGCGTCCAGCGACTCGTTCCAGGTCGACCGCCAGGTGAAGCACGGCCGCTCGTGGGTCGGCGTGACCTGGGTGAGCGTCGGGCTCGGGTGGTGGGCCGTGAGGCCGACCGGGTCGAGGATCGGCACGGCGCCCTGGCTGGGGGAAACGGTCAGGACACCGAGGGCGGTGGCCGCCAGGATCGCACCGGAGGCGGCTGTGCGGCGGGTGGTGAGCTTCATGGTGGTGCCCTTCTGGGTTGATCGGCCTTGGTGGCCAGATCTGGGGGGTGGTGCTCACGTCCACCGTCAGGCGCGTCGGTGGGTGGTTGACGGGGGCTGACAGAAGTTGACAGCCGGGATTCCTCGTGGACACCGGCGGCACGGTCGGTCTGCGCCAAGCCGTGTTCGTCGGCGCTGAGGCCGGCGGGGGCAAGACCCGATTCGTGGCCGAAGCCGCGCTCGCGCTCCACGAGAACGGCGCAGCCGTGCTGGCGGGCGCAATGGCCCTCGCCTTGCTCAGTCCTCACTGAGACGCTTGGGTGAACTCATGACCTACCCGCTCTACTGGCGCGACCAGTCGGTGATGGACTGGACCGCCACCGTGCTCGCGTCGGCACCGGAGGCCATCGTTCTGGATGAGTCCGCCTTCTTCCCCGGTGGCGGGGGCCAGCCGGCGGACGTGGGCCAGCTCGAGTGGGCGGGGGTGTTCACCCGGATCGAGGGTGTCTCCGCCGCGGGTCTGGTGCCCGCCGAGGGCGACCCGCTCCCCGCGATCGGAACCGTCGTCCATGCTCGCCTGGACGACGTCCGTCGGCGTCAGCTGATGCGCACGCACTCGGGTCTGCACGTGGTGTGCGGGGTGGTGTACCGCGACTTCGGGGCGCTCGTGACGGGCTCGAACATGGAGCCGCTGCTCGGACGCATGGACTTCAACCTCACTGACGTGCCCTCGGGCTTCAAGGCCGACCTGGAGCGCGCGGTCAACGAGGAGATCACCCGGGACCGGGCGATCCTCGCCCGTGTGGTGACTCGGGAGGACGCGATGGTCGACCCGGACGTCATGCGAACCGCGCAGCACCTGATCCCGCCCGAGGTCGAGGAGATCCGGATCATCGACGTCGACGGTCTGGACAGGCAGGCCGACGCGGGAACCCACGTCGCCTCCACGCGGCAGATCGGCGAGGTGCGGATCGCGAAGGTGGAGAACAAGGGCCGAGGCTTTCGACGGGTGCGGATCAGCCTCCCGGCGTGACGCAGCAGGTCGATGGCGTTGACTGTCGTTTCCGGCCGTCAGCGCGGGGTGCTCGACAGTCGCTGGCCGGTTCCGCCGGTGCTCACGTGAGTGCCACGGGCTCCAGGGTCCAGGCGACCTGGTTTGTCTCCCGGCCCGAGGAGACGGCGGCCGCTGCCCACGGATGTCCAGAGCCTGGCACTGATGACCGTCGTGCCCGCAACTCCCTGCAGAGCGACTCGTGCCCTCGGCCGTGACGCGGGGGGAGACGCGGAGCAAGATGAGCGCCATGACGTCCTTCATCTCGACCACCACCGTGGACTGCAGGAACCCCTACGAGCTTTCCGAGTGGTGGAAGCAGGTCCTCGGGTACGTCGACCTCGAGGACGACCCGAACGAGCCTGGACACGAGGAGTGCCTCATCGTCTCTCCGGAGAGCGGCAACCGGCTGCTCTTCATCGAGGTGCCGGACGAGAAGCGTGGTAAGAACCGCCTCCACTTCGACATCCAGCCGCACGCCGGCACCCGCGACGAGGAGGTTGAGCGGGTCATCGCGCTCGGCGCGACGGAGATCGCCGACCACCGCGATCACTACGGCCCGGGGATCGGCTGGGTCGTCCTTCAGGATCCGGAGGGCAACGAGTTCTGCATTCTTCGCAGCGCCGAGGAGCGGGCAGCGGCCCCGATGCAGCCACCGCCCTGAGCGGTGGATGCCCCGCAGGGGGAGTGGCCGCCCGTCCACGGCGGCTCGCCGGCGCCGTCCGGGTAAGCGGTCAGGTGGACTCGGCTGACACCGGCGTCAGCCGTCATCAACCAGGCGCCGGATCACCGGTCGCCGCCACTCCGACGACGGTCTGCATCGAAACCCGCGCCGAGCGCCACTCCGATCCCAGCACCGATGGCCAGCCCCAAGGCGATGCCCTCGGCTCCCCAGCCCACCAGCCCGATGATCAGTCCAATTCCGGCGCCCAGCGAGACGCCGACTCCGGTCCACAGGTACTTGGGCCTGACCCCGTCATGAGCAGCCATGATGAGTCCCTTCGGATCTGCCACCAGAGTACGACTTCGGCTCGCGCTCCCCGGCGGCGGCGAGGCGGCACCCGCCGACGACGGGCCACTCCTCCCGAACCGAGCTTGCCTGTCATTCTCAGCAGCCATATGTCCGAGACGGGGGATTCGGGAACATGATCCTCCTTTCCCCGGGAGGTGATCCGGATGTGGGAGGTGTGGCTCATCCTTGTCGGGCTGACTGCGTTCTTCGTGTGGGCCGGTCTGAAGATGCGTGGTCGGGACAGCTCCAGAGGCCCGGAGAGCCGAGGCGATTTTCAACGACGCGTCGGTGGGCACGGCGTCGGCAACGGTTGACACCCGGAATGAGCCGGTCCGCATCCGCCGCCGCTTCTGATCCGGGGGACACGGACGTGGAAGGATCACGCGCATGCCTGGCACCCAGATGCTGAAGGATCTCGTGGCAGCGTTCAACGCTCATGATCTCGACCTGGTGATGACCTTCTTCGACGATGACTGCGTTCTCGAGACGCCGCGCGGCGTCGAGCCGTGGGGCACTCGCTTCCAGGGCCGAGATGCCGTCCGTGAGGGCCTTGCGCAACGGTTCCGGGGCTTGCCTGACGTGCACTACGCCGACGACGAGCACTGGCTGTGTGGTGACCATGCCGTCTCGACGTGGCGCCTGACCGGGACGAGCACCGCGGGCGATCGCGTCACGCTGAACGGGTGTGATCTCTTCGATCTTTCGCCGGAGGGGCGCGTCCGTCGCAAGGACTCGTACTGGAAGATCGTGGAGGAGCCACCCCTCGTCACACCCCGCCTCGCTGGCCAGATGTGAGGAGGCGGCGGCCGGTGGGGTCAGTGCCGTGGCGTGAGCGGGCAGGTGGGCTCGGGGCCGTCCAGCGCGTCGTTCCAGTTGGACCGCCAGGTGAAGCACGGCCGTTCGTGGGTCGGCGTGACCTGGGTGGACGCCGTGCTCGGGTGGTGGGCCGTGAGGCCGACCGGGTCGAGGATGGGTACGGCGCCTTGGCTGGGGGGAACGGTCAGGACACCGAGCGCGGTGGCGGCCAGGATCGCAGCGGTGGCGGCGGTGCGGCGGGTGGTGAGGTTCATGTGCTGCCTTTCTGGGTTGATCGGCCTTGGTGGCCAGATCTGGGAGGTGGTGCTCACGTCCACCGTCAGACGCGTCGGCGGGTGGTTGACGGGGGCTGACAGAAGTTGACAGCCGGGATTCCTCGTGGACACCGGCGGCGCGGTGGGCGCATGCTGAGCCGGACGCGTCACACCTGCCCGGGGAGGTCACGTGGGCGCTCTGCCACGACCCGACATCCCGCCGGGACCCCAGCGGGAGCTGAACGACGCGCTTCACGACCTGCACCACCGGGTGGGCTGGCCCAGTCTGCGGGTCCTGGCCCGTGCGGCCGGCTGCAGTCACACGACCGTCTCGGCGGTCTTCTCCTCACCCCGGCTGCCGTCGTGGGGTGTGGTGGAGGTGCTGGTCGAGGCCATGGACGGGGACGTGGGTCACTTCCATGCGCTCTGGCTCGCGGCGAGCGCACCGCTGAGCGCGGCGAGCGGCTCTCAGCCCCGGATCGCTGGTCGCCGTGATGAGCTCGCCGTGGTTCGGCGGCACCTGGAGTCGGGCAGTGGTCTGTTGCTGGTCGCGGGCGAGGCCGGGATGGGCAAGACCCGGCTGGTCAGCACCGCGGTGACCATGGACACCGAGAGCGTGTTCGTGGCCTCCGGCACATGCCTGCCGCTGTCGACGGAGGTTCCGTTCCTGCCGGTCTCTGATGTGTTGCATGCGGTCCACGCGGTCGACGGGGGCCGGTGGGTCGAGGAGGCGCTGGCTGGGTGTGCCGGGTTCGTGCCAGGCTCGCTACGGCACCTGTTGCCCGAGCTCGAGGTCCGCGGCCCTGTGGCTGGGCTTCGCGATGAGGGGGCACGGCACCGGATGTTCGTCGCGGTCGAGGCGGCGCTGACGGCCCTCGCCGATCTGCGTCCACTCGCGGTGCTGGTCGAGGACCTGCACTGGGCCGACTCGGCCACGCTGGACCTGCTCGAGCACCTGGTGGCGCGGGGCACCAGGATCCCGGTGCTGGGGACGTGGCGCCTGGAGGATCCGGCCATCCCCGCAGCTGTGCTCGACTGGCTCACCCGGGTACGGCGGCTGGGCAACGTCGACGTGCTTGAGCTGCCTGCGTTGACCCTTGAGGAGACCCGCGAGCAGCTCGCCCTGCTCTGGTCCGAACCGGTCGACCCGGACGTAGTTGATCGTGTCCACGGTCGTTCGCGGGGTCAGCCGCTGTTCATCGAGCAGCTGGCCGCCCAGCCTCAGGGCTCGGGCGAGATGCCACGACTTCTCGGCGACCTGCTCGACCGACGCCTCGAGGGACTGAGCGACCAGACCTGGGTGGTCGCGCGGGCACTCGGTGTCGGCGACCGGCCGCTGACCGACGGCCAGCTCTGCCAGGTCACCGGGCTGGACCCCGAGGACCTGACCCGGGGGCTGCGTGCCCTCGAGACACGGCGGCTGCTGGCCGATCCCACCGGGCCGCGCGAGGCCCAGCTGCGCCACCCCCTGCTGGCCGAGGCCGTGCGCCGCCACCTGGTCGCCGGCGAGGCCGCCGACCAGCACCGCCGACTCGCTCAGGCCCTCGCCGCGGGGCAGGACCCGGCACCGGCAGAGGTCGCCACCCACTGGCAGGCCGCCGGGGAACCCGTGCACGAGCTGGACTGGCGGATCCGGGCCGCGCGAGCGGCGGAGGGCCGTTTCGCCATGGCGCACGCGGCGGAGCAGTGGCTCCGCGTCCTGGAGCTGTGGCCGCCCGGCGCGGCGTCCGCCGGGTCGCCGCCAGTGAGCCGCTGGACCGCCCTCGCCGCCGCCGATGACGCCCTGGGCGAGTCGGACCAGATCCTCGAGCGCGGGGTGGGCCTCCTCGAGGCAGCCCTGGAGTGGGCGCCGGACCTGCCGCCTGGGGACGCCGCACACCTCTATGCCAGGGTCGGCGGGAACAGGAGCTTCCACGGGGACCCCACGGGGCTGACGCTGCTCGACCAGTCGATCGCCTTCTACGAGCAGCTACCCCCGTCGCGCGGATACCTGCAGGCGCTCTGGGAGCGCGCCGGGGCCATGAGCCGCTTGGGCAGGACCGAGGAGGCCGCTGCCGATCTCGCGACCGGCGTCCAGGTCAGTGAGGCGATCGACGACCAGGTCCTGGCACGGAGACTGCGCGTCGAGCAGGCATTGATCGACTACGGACGCGGCGACCGGCTTGCTGCGCTGGCCCGGATGGCCGCCCTGGCCGCGGTCGACCTGCCGAGCGGCCCTGACCCGCTGGGGGACATCTTTGCCGCCGCCAACTACACCGACCTGTTGCTGATGGAGGGCGCCGACCCCGATCAGGTCGAAGCAGCGGCGCGCCGAGGACTGGAGGCCGCGGAAACCTGGGGGATCGTCTCGTGGCATGAATCGATCCTGCGCTTCAACGTGGCAGAAGCCGCCTGGCGCGCCGGGCAGGTGGCTCGCGCGGCTGCCCTGATCGACCCCCAGACGCAGGCGCCGGTGTCACTCGACCGCTGGTGCCTCCACCTGGCCCGGGCGGTTCTCGACGCGCTCCGCGGGGACTCAGGCGCAGCGGACCAGCTCTCGGACCTTGACCGACTGCCCGCCACCGGCCAAAGATGGCTTCTCCCCTACGCCGCCCGCGTGGAGCTGTGGTGCCGCCAGCCGCAACGTGCCCTGGACCGGCTCCTCGCCCATCTGGACGGCCTGATCTCGGCCGGACTCCCGCGCCCCGATGCCGGAACCTTCACCCTCACCGCACGGGCGGCCGCCGACGTCCTCGCCGACACCGACAGCGCCGCCCGCCAGCGCCGACGGGACGAGCTCATCGGCAGGCTGGACCAGGTGCGGTCGGCAGCAGACGGCCTTCCCATCGACTGCGACACCACCGCGGACGTGTCGAGCTCCGCCGCGTCGTACGCCGCAGAGACAGCCCGTCTCGCGGACCGCCAGACCGTCGAGATGTGGGTGACCGCAGCCACCGGGTGGGACCAGATCAACCGCCCCCACGACGCGGCCTACAGCCGCTGGCGCGCCGCCCAGGTCGCGCTCGCCACCGGCCGCGCCACCATCGCCACTACCCTGCTGCGAGAGGCAGCCCGCCAGGCCCGAGAGCACGTTCCCCTGCTGGAAGACATCGCCGCCACCCGAGACCAAGAACACCGGTGACCGGACGGATCAGCGATCGGCCGCCGATGCGCGCAGCAGGCCACGCGGATGTGGGCTTGACGTTGACGCAGCGTCAGGGTTGCACGATGCGGGAATGAAGGAGAGCGCACCCGCGATCGAGATCCGGGGACTGGTCAAGTCCTTCGGTGACAACCGAGTCCTCACCGGCCTCGACCTGACCGTGACCGAGGGCAGCATCTTCGCCCTGCTGGGCTCGAACGGGGCCGGCAAGACCACGGTCGTGAAGATCCTGTCGACCTTGCTCAAGGCCGACGGCGGCACCGCCACGGTCAACGGCTTCGACGTCGTCACGCAGGCGGCGAAGGTGCGCGAGTCGATCAGTCTCACCGGACAGTTCGCGGCCGTCGACGAGATCCTCAGCGGGAGGGAGAACCTCGTCCTGGTCGCTCGGCTGCGGCACCTGGGGAGCCCCGGCATGATCGCGGACGAGCTGCTCGCGCGCTTCTCCCTGACCGACGCCGGGGGGCGGAGGGTGGCGACCTACTCCGGTGGGATGCGCCGCCGGCTCGATATCGCCATGAGTCTGATCGGCAGCCCGCGGGTGATCTTCCTCGACGAGCCGACGACCGGTCTCGACCCCGAGGCCCGCCTCGAGGTCTGGCGAGCCGTGAAGGCGCTGGCTGACAGCGGCACGACCGTGCTGCTCACCACCCAGCAGCTCGAGGAGGCCGAGCACCTCGCCGACCGGATCGCCATCCTGCACGAGCACCGGATCATCGTGAACGGGACGCTGGCCGAGCTCAAGCAGCTGCTCCCGCCGGCCGAGGTCGAGTACGTCGTGAAGCAGCCGACCCTCGAGGACGTCTTCCTCGCGGTCGTCGGCAGGACACAGCAGCCGCCACCGGTACGGACGGGTGAGGAGCCACGATGACCACGCACTGCATCGGCGACACCACCGTCCTGCTCGGACGGTCCCTGCGGCACATCAGCCGAAGCCCGGACACCATCGTCACGACCGCGATCATGCCGATCGCCTTCATGCTGCTGTTCGTCTACGTGCTCGGTGGCGCCATCCAGACCGGCACCGACTCGTATCCGACCTACCTGCTGCCCGGCATCCTGGTCATCACCGTCGCCTCGGGCATCTCCTACACCGCCTACCGGATCTTCCTGGACGTGCAGAGCGGCATCTTCGAGCGGTTCCAGTCCATGCCGATCCCACGATCCTCGGTGCTGTGGGCACACGTGCTGACCTCGCTGGTCGCCAACCTGATCTCGCTGGTGGTCGTCGTGCTCGTCGCCCTGGCCATGGGGTTCCGCTCCAGCGTCGGCGTGCTGGCGTGGCTCGCGGTCGCCGCCGTCCTGGTCCTGTTCACCCTGGCGTTGACGTGGCTCGCCGTCATCCCGGGTCTGACCGCCAAGACCATCGACGGCGCGAGCGCGTTCGCCTACCCACTCATCCTGCTGCCGTTCATCAGCTCGGCCTTCGTGCCCACCGACACCATGCCGGGTCCGGTGCGTGCGTTCGCCGAGCACCAGCCGGTCACCTCCATCGTCAACACGATCCGGGAGCTGTTGGCCGGGCAGCCGGTCGGCGCCGACATCTGGCTCGCCCTCGTCTGGTGTGCCGGCGTCCTGGCCGTCGCCTACGCGCTGGCCATGGGCGCCTACCACCGCAAGTTCGCCTGAGGCAGGCTGGGACCCATGCTCACGATCAGCCAGCTCGCGTCGTACGCCGGCGTCACCGTGCGGGCCGTGCGGCACTACCACGCGACAGGACTGCTGCCGGAGCCGGGACGGGACGCCTCCGGCTACCGCCGGTATGACGCGGCAGCAGTCGTGGAGCTGATCCGGATCCGCACCCTGGCCGAGGCAGGCGTGCCCCTCTCGCGGGTCAAGGAGCTGCTGACCGCGGGGGAGTCGGAGTTCGCCTGCGCCGTCGCAGACATCGACCGGCGTCTGCGCGCGGAGATCCAGGAGCTGCACCGGCACCGGAAGCGGATCGCCCAGCTGGCAGCCGGCGACAGCCTCGCGCTGCCGCCGGAGGCGGTCGCCTACCTCGGCCGCCTCCGTGAGCTCGGGATACCGGAACGGATGATCGAAGGGGAGCGGGACGCCTGGATCCTGGTGGCAGCGCAGCTCCCAGGGCGCATGGAGATGTACATCCGGAACAAGCGCGACCAGCTCGAGGACCCTTCAGTGGTCAGCATCTACCGGGAGCTCGACGACGTCATCGACTGGGCACCGGGTGACCCCCGGCTGCCGGCTGTCGCGGACCGACTCGTCGCGCAGCTCGAGGCGATCGACCAGGCCGAGTGGGAGGCCTTCGCCGAGAACGGATTCTCCGACGACCTCGCGGACCTGCTCGACTCGATGTTCCTCGACCAGGTGCCGGTCGCCCACGAGCTGATGCGGCTCATCCAGGAGCGGGGCTGGACCGGATGGACGAACCTCAAGCGCCTGGAAACGCCTCACCGGCGCTCCGCAACCGGCGGCTGATCACGGCCGCCTTTCGGCTGTTCCTGCGAAGCCCGGACAGGGCACCGGCGCGACGGCAGACTGTGCCTGGATCGTGACGGTTGCGTCGCCGCGCCGTGCTGCCCACGCCTGAAGGAGCCAGCCATGACCAGAAGCCAGAAGCGTCCCACCGGCGCGATCCTCCTCGCGGTCGTCGCGTTCGTCGTCGCCACCACCGGGTCGGCAACCGCGGCGGCCCTGATCACGAGCAGTCAGATCAAGGACGGCACCATCCAGCTGCGGGACCTGAACGCGAAGACCAGGGCGGCCTGGTACACGAAGCAGCAGAGCGACACGCGCTACTACACCAAGACGCAGGTGCGTGAGCGGTCTCGCTTCCTGCAGAGCACACGAGCGGAACCAGCGACGGTCACGGACACGAGCACGCTGGTCGTGACCGCCGGCGGCTCGGCGCCGTACAGCGGCAACTACACGGGCCCGATCCAGGTGCCGGCGGCCACGGCCCCGGACTACGTGTACTGGGCCTTCGACGTCCATGCCGTCGTCCAGCTCGACGTCACCGGTTCCACCACCTGCCGGATCAACCGGGTGGCCGACGGTGTCTCGACGCCGGGAACGGCGGTGACGACCACCGCCAGTGGACCGCTGCAGCTCAGCGACTCGTTCTTCACGTTCGCACCCGGGACGTTCTGGTTCGACGTCACCTGCAGCGGCAACGCGACCGTGCCGACCAACGGTGCGCGCATCGCAGTCATCGCCGGTTCCATCACCTGACCATCTGAAGCCGGGGTAGGCGCGTGGGGCCGACGATCCCCTCCACGGCAGCCCTACCCTGACGTGGTGACAGCGAGCAGAAGTCGCAGGGCTCGGGCGAACAAGCGGCGTCAGCGGCGCATGGACGCTGTCGCTCACGATCTGACCGCAGCCCAGTGGAGGACGCTGGAAGTGGCGTGGGGAGGGTGCGCGTACTGCGGTGCCACCGGCGAGCCGCTTCAACGCGACTGCGTGCTGCCGATATCCCGCGGTGGGCGCTACACGCTCGACAACGTGGTGCCTGCCTGTCGGTCGTGCAACGCGAGCAAGTGCAACGCCGAGGTCACCGGCTGGCTGCGGCGCAAGGGTCTGGACGAGCGAGCATTCCTGACGCGCCACGTCGAGATCCTCACCGGCCTGGAGTCTCGATTCCTGACGACGTGATCTCCCACCAGGGCGGTGTACGTCGCGTGCTCGCGGTGGGAGACTGGACTGGGCCGGGCAGTCGGTCCGGCCCCTCGGAGTGGGCCACGGATACCGAAGTCTGCTCGAGTCGGCTCCCGACAGGCGGTGCCGGAAGCGGGCCGGTCGGACTCGCGCGGTGGCGCGGATGCGGGTGCTGGCCAGGAGGCTGTCATGGTGCCGGCGATCCGTTTCTCAGGCTTGACCAAGTCGTTCGGCGACACGGTGGCCCTCCGTCCGCTGGATCTCGAGGTGGCCGCGGGCGAGGTGATGGGCTACCTCGGGCCGAACGGCGCCGGGAAGACGACGACGATCAGGTGTCTGCTCGGGCTGGCCAGGCCTGACGGCGGGCGTGCGGAGATCTTCGGGGTCGACGCGCAGGCCCATCCTGCGCGAGCACACGCTCGGCTGGCCTACGTGCCGGGTGAGGCCGCCTTGTGGCCCGGGCTGACGGGTGCGGAGGCGCTGCACCTGCTCTGCCGGATCCAGGGGGGCCGCATCCAGGGGGG
>NZ_DAOMFK010000031.1:10966-22204 GCF_035429765.1 Nocardioides sp.
ATCCAGGGGGGCCGCATCCAGGGGGGAGTGGACACCGCCTATCGGGACGAGCTGGTCGAGCGCTTCCGTCTCGATCCGGCCAAGAAGGTCCGGGCCTACTCCAAGGGCAACAAGCAGAAGGTGCTGCTCGTCGCAGCACTGAGCTCCCGCGCGGATCTGCTGGTGCTGGACGAACCCACCACCGGTCTGGATCCGCTCATGGAGCAGGAGTTCCGGGACTGTGTCACCGAGGCCCGGGACAGGGGGCAGGCGGTGTTCCTCTCCTCGCACATCCTCAGCGAGGTCGAGGCGCTCAGCGACCGGGTCGCGATCCTCCGCTCGGGCGAGCTGGTCGAGGTCGGCACCCTGGCGCAGATGCGTCACCTGTCGGCGCTGTCGATCGACGCCACCTTCGACGCCGCGCCCCCCGACCTGTCCCGCGTGCCGGGGGTCAGGGCCGCGGAGGTGCACGGCAACCGGGTGAGGTGCCAGGTGGTCGGGTCGGTCGAGCCGCTGCTGGGGGTCTTGGCGGCCTCGGGCGTGCACCAGCTGCTCAGCCGCGAGCCGTCCTTGGAGGAGCTCTTCCTCGCGCACTACGGCGGGGAGGGGGCCGGGAAGGAGCCGGCCGATGCGTGAGTCCGCCGCCGGAAGGACCGGGTTCGCCGGTGTGGTCGCCACCACCACAGCCATCCGCGCCGCACGCCCGGCACTGGTCTGGGGAGTGCTCTTCGGTCTGCTGATCGCGAACGAGGCGTTGACCTACCACTCGACGTTCCCGACCGCCGCCTCCCGTCAGGAGTTCGCCGCCTCCTTCGGAGGGAACGCGGGGTTGAGCGCGGTCATCGGTCCCGGTCGCCAGCTCGACACGATCGAGGGCGTGGTGGCCTGGCGCATGTTCGGCCTGATGCTGATCGTCGGTGCCGTCTGGGGGCTGCTCACCGCGACCAAGCTGCTCCGGGGCGAGGAGGACTCGGGGCGCTGGGAGCTGCTGCTCTCGGGGAGAACCTCCCGACGTCACGCCACCGTGCAGGCTCTGGTCGGGCTCGGAGTCGGATGGCTGGTCCTCTGGGTGGTGACGGCGTCGATCACGGTGGTGGTGGGCTCGCGCGCCACCGTGGGCCTCTCCGTCTCCCAATCGGTGGTCTACGCCCTCGCCGGTTGCGCCAGCGCCGCGGTCTTCCTCGCGGTCGGAGCCCTGGCCAGCCAGCTGGCCGGCACCCGGCGGCAGGCCAACGGCATGGCGGCCGCGGTCTTCGGCGTCGCCTACCTGATCCGGCTGCTGGCAGACGCGGGGCTCGGCCTCGAGGGCTTGCGGTGGGCCAGCCCACTTGGCTGGATCGAGAACGTGCGTCCGCTGACCGACCCCCAGCCGTGGGCGTTCCTGCCCGTGGCGGTGCTGGTCGTCGGCCTGACGCTGGCAACGATCGGGACCGCCGGTCGTCGCGACGTCGGCGTCGCTGCGTGGAGCCGGCGCCGTAGCACCGCCCCGGGGTTGGACGCGGTGACCAGGCCCGCCAGCCTCTGGAGCCTGGCGTGGTACCTCGAGCGGTGGGTCGTCCTTGCCTGGATCGTCGGACTTGGCCTGCTCGCCCTGGTCTTCGGCATCACCGCCGGCGTCGCCGCGGATGCGGGGTTCGGCAGCAACGTCGACGAGACCGTGGGGCGGCTCGGTGGGAGCGGCAGTGTCATGGAGGCCTGGGTCGGCTACGAGTTCCTCTACCTCGCGGCCA
This sequence comes from Nocardioides sp., assembly GCF_035429765.1. Lineage (GTDB taxonomy): Bacteria > Actinomycetota > Actinomycetes > Propionibacteriales > Nocardioidaceae > Nocardioides. The sequence goes on from NZ_DAOMFK010000031.1 coordinate 12,676, forward strand.
TCCTGGCCTTCGGGGCCGCCACCCAGATCGCCTCGCTTCGCGACGAGGAGGCCGAGGGTCACCTGGACAACCTCCTGGTGCGGCCGGTCACTCGGTCCCGGTGGCTGCTCGGCCGGCTCACTGTCGCTGCCACGCTCGTCGTCGGGAGCGGTGCCGCCGTGGCGGTCGGCGGCTGGGCAGGCGTCTCGGGACACGGGATCGGGCTCGTGCCCATGCTCGAGGCTGGCCTGAGCACCGCCGTACCGGGCCTCGTCGTCCTCGGTCTCGGCGCCCTCATCTACGGCACCCTGCCGCGGCTGGCCGCGCCCACCCTCTACGTGCTGGTCCTCTGGTCGTTCCTCGTCGAGACCTTCGGCACCAGCCTCACCGACAACCAGCGCATCCTCGACACGTCCCTGTTGACCCACCTGGGCCCGGTCCCGGCCGCCGATCTCAACACGCCCGCGGTCCTGACCTTCCTCGGCAGCGCCCTGGCACTCACCGCGCTCGGTCTGCTCGGGTTCCGGCGACGCGACCTGAGTGCCGCCTGAACACGTTCGACCCTCAACGCGAGCGCCCGGGCGGCGCTGCTCACAGAGCGTGCCGCTTCGCCGAGAGGGTCGTGGTCAGCTTCCCGCGTACGGTGTCCGCCGCCCAGGCAACCTCGTCGGGGTACCGCTCGGCCAGCTCCGCGACGGCGCGCTCCACAGCATCGGCCTCGTGGGGGCCGAGTGCGTAAGGAGCCTGCACCGCGGCAGCCGTCACCGCCTCCTGGAAGCGCTCGGCCCTCCTGAAGGCCGCGGTGAGGAGCTCGATCACCTGCACCATGTCACCTGGTCCCTGCGAGGGGTCTCCGAGCAGGACCGCCGCCACTGCGTGGTCCAACGCGGCCAGACAGTCCCCTTGCCAGGTGCGGTAGGAGCTCAGCCTGGCGAGCAGGAATGCCTTGCGCCGACAGCTGGCGACGCCCGCGCGCAGGATGGCGGGATCCGCGTGGGCGTGGTCCTCGCTGAGGCCCGTGGGGTATGCGGCGAGCATGTAGGCGACGTCGAAGTCAGCATGCTCGCGCAGGTCCCTGCCGGGGTCGGCCGCGTCCCTTACGGAGGGGTCCCCCAGGTCCTGGAGTGTGCGTGGCTCCTCCGGGTCCTGGTCACCCGAGGTCCGGAGCGCGTCGATGGCGGCCTTGCGTTGACGGTGCTCGTCGCTCACCAACGCCTGCGGGTGCGCAGCGTCGTCGGAGCCCGTGGGTTCCAGCAGTGCCGCCTGGTGCTTAGCGGTCTCGCGAACCACGTCGTCGGCATCCTCGGTCGCTTCCCGGAGCACCCCGACGAGGCTCTCGCGCAGCGACTCCTGCTGCTGAGCAACCTCCCCGATCGCTGCGATGGCTGCCGCCCTGACGTGGCTGTCAGGGGAGTGCGCCAGGGCAGACAACCGCTCGAGGGGCGGGTTCGGCACGCCCCCGAGCGCCCGGGCCACCGCCGTCCTGGAACTACCCAGCGACGTCGCCGCCAGGAGTGCGTCAACGCCCGGCTCGCCAGCAGAAGCGAGGATGACGGCACAGTCGTCAGAGATCCCCTCCTGCCACTCCCTGTCCGTGGAGGTGAAGTACTCGGCCGTCTCGTACGCGAACGGGTCGTGGTAGTCGTCGTACTCGTCGTTGGAGCTCATGACCTTCACGAGGAGCGGGGCGAGGGACGCGGCGTCGCCGATCCTGGCCAGCGCGCGGCCGACGTCGGAGGACGACAGCGATCCCAGAGCGCCGGAGACGGCGGCAGCGACGAGGGGTTCGGCTGCCGAGGGCTCCCCGATGGTCGCCAACGCGGCCAGGGCGGCCGCCCTGAGCTCGGGGGGCTGCCCCACAGCGACCGCGACCTCCACCAGCGGCTGTACCGCACGGGTGTCGCCGAGCGCGCCGAGCATCCGCGCAGCGACGACCCGATCGGTGAGGTCGCTGCTGTCACCCAAGACCCGGGTCAGCTCGTGCACGTCCGAGGGCTCGATCGAGGTCGACCCCTGGTCCGCAACGTGGCGGGTCCAGCCTTCGCCGTCCCAGAACCGCTGCTCATGCCTGCCGGTGGGGTCGAGGTACCAGGCAGGCGACTGCGCGGCCTGGGCGGCGGCGGTGACGGGAGCCCCAGCCGGCCTTCCTGCCGGGCCAGCCGATTGCTGCGGGGACGGTGCCGGAGTCGCCCGGCCTCGCCGGATCCCGCGCACACCGAAGAAGAAGCACAGAGTCGCCGGCACCAGGAAGATGGCGCTGCCACCGGCGAGGTAGGCAGGAATGCTCGGCGGATCCCCGAAGAGGCCGGCGATGAAGAGCAGGACAAGCACGATCCCCAGGACGAGACGTGCCATGTGGCTTCCTTTCTCTGCCTCGAGATTACGCCGGCCGTGGGGGCGACGTGCGTGTGTCTCTCGGCACGTCCTCCCGCCCACGCCCGAGGACGAGGCGTGTCGTCGGTCGATCCTGGCGGCCTGTCCCCGACAGCGGCGATGATGAACCGATGACGACCTATTCCGGCACGACGGGGTTCGAGGGCGCGACCTTCGTCAAGGCGAGCTTCAAGGGTGCGACCCTGCGGTTCTCCGATGTCAGCGGGGTGACCATGCGCAGCGTCGATGTGGACGGACTCGACATCGACAGCCACGACCTGTTCTTCGGCAGCCTCATCGTCAACGGGGTCGACGTGGTGCCGCTCGTGGACGCCGAGCTCAACCGGCAGTTCCCCGGCCGCGAGCTGCAGAAGGCGCAGACGCCCGAGGGCCTGCGCGAGGGGTGGGTCGCCGTGCAGTCGGCGTGGCAGACGACCGTGGCGGGAACGCCGCCGGACCTGGTGGACGCCCACGTCGAGGACGAGTGGTCATTGGCCCAGACCCTGCGGCACCTCGTCCTGGCGACCGACGCCTGGCTGCGCGGCGCGATCCTGCGGGTGCCGCAGCCGTTCCACGAGATCGGCCAGATCTTCACCGGTGCCGATGAGATGGGCTTCGACCTGTCGGTCTTCCGCGCGGACCCGCCGGCGTACGCGGAGATCCTCGCGGTGCGTGCCGAGCGGCAGCGACTGGTGACCGACTTCCTGGCCACGGCCACCGCGGAGCTGCTCGCGGAGGAACGCGAGGACCCGTGGGGCGGTGACTGGCGTCCCAGCGTCGGTGACTGCGTTCGCGTGATCCTGGAGGAGGAGTGGGCGCACCTGCGCTACGTCCGACGGGACCTCGCGCGTCTGCGCTGAGCCAGGGTAGCCACCGCCTCCACGTGACCACCCTCGCCCGGTATCTGTGCCACCGGTCCCGGCTCCTGTGGGGAGACAGCCACGAGAGGACCGGAGCGATGACCGACGAGGGCCTGGCAGCCGTCTGGCGACCCGGTGAGGGCACGCAGTGGTGGCGGGCAGGCATGTCCGCCGACGAGTTCGTCGCCCAGGACCGGGTCTACTTCGACCAAGGGCTCCGGATCCGCTGCCTGGCGATCCGCAACGGCCGGTTCGCCGCTGTGTGGCAGCCGGGCGAGGGGACGCAGTGGGTGCACTGGGGGCTCACTGCGGACTCCTTCGCCGCGCAGGACCGGGTCTACTTCGACCAAGGGCTCCGGCTGACCGCGCTGGAGGTCGACAACGGCTGGTTCGCCGGAGTCTGGCGCCCCGGCGACGGCACCCAGTGGGTCCACTGGGGGATGTCCGTCGCCGACCTTGAGGCACAGGACCGCGCCTACTTCCCCCAGGGGCTGCGGATCACCAGCCTCGAGGTCGACCAGGGCCGGTTCGCCGCCGTCTGGCGCCCCGGCGAGGGCACCCAGTGGTGGCGTGCGGGCATGAGCGGCGCGGAGTTCGAGGCGCAGGACGCGACGTACTTCGGCCAAGGGCTGCGGATCGCCGCGCTCGCCATCGAGGGCGACCGGTACGCCGCCCTCTGGCAGCCGGGGGAGGGCACCCAGTGGTGCAGCCACCGCCGCGGGATCGTCGACCTGGTCACCGAGGACACGACGTACTTCGGACAGGGCCTGCGGCTGACCGCGCTCGAGGTCCACGACCAGGGCACCGGCGCGTACCGCTACCCCTGGACCAGCGGTGTGTCCTACACCTGCACCCAGGGCAACAACACCGTCGGCGGCTCCCACACGGGCGTGCAGGCCTTCGCGTTCGACTTCGGCCTCCCCGCGGGTACGCCGGTGCGCGCGGCCCGCGCCGGCGTCGTGGAGTGGCTGCAGGGGGCCCAGACCGCGACCTTCGACCCCACGGCCCCGGTGTCGCCCACCAACCAGCCGTTCCCCGACGGCGACCTGCGCAACTGGGGGAACGCGGTGCGGATCCGCCACCTCGGCGGCTTCACCAGCTGGTACTTCCACCTCCAGGTCAACAGCATCAGCGTCAACGTCGGCGACCAGGTCGAGGCGGGTCAGCCGATCGCCCTGTCGGGGAACACCGGCCGAAGCAGCGGTGCCCACCTGCACTTCCAGGTGCAGGCCGACTCGGCCGACTGGGGGCAGACGGTCGCCATCAGCCTCGGCGACTGCCAGGTGCCCACCAGCGGCACCAGCGTCACCTCCGACAACGCGAACCCGCGGTTCCCCTGAGCTGTGCCTCCCGGCTGTCACGGCAAGGTCACCCGGGGATAGTCCGCCGCGGAAATCATCATTTCGACGCGCCGAATGATGGGAATCGCGGCGGACTATCTCGGTGGGTGCGCGGTGAGGCTATGCGCCGCCTGAGAGCGAGGCGAGCCAGCCGTGCCAGGCCTCGAGGTTCTCGCCGGTGCGCACCGAGAGGGGGATGACCGCGACGTCCGGGTTGAGCCTGCGGGCATCCGCCGTGCAGCGGTCCACGTCGAAGTCGACGTACGGGAGCAGGTCGGTCTTGTTGACCACGACCAGGTCGGCGGCGGCGAACATGTGGGGGTACTTCAGCGGCTTGTCGTCGCCCTCGGTGACCGAGATGACCACGACCCGCGCCCGCTCGCCGAGGTCGAACAGCGCCGGGCAGACCAGGTTCCCGACGTTCTCGATGAACACCAGCCCGCCCTGGACCGGCTGGAGCCGGTCCAGGGCGCGGCGGACCATGGTGGCGTCGAGGTGGCACCCGGCGCCGGTGTTGACCTGGACCGCCTCGGCGCCCGCGCTGCGGATCCGCTCGGCGTCGATCACGGTCTCCTGGTCGCCTTCGACGACCTGGACCGGGCGCGGGGTGAGCTCGCGGATGGTCCGCTCCAGCAGCGAGGTCTTCCCCGCGCCGGGTGAGCTCATCAGGTTCACCGCCAGGGCCCCCCGGGCGGCGAGCCAGGCGCGGTTGTCGCGGGCGAGGTCGTCGTTGCGGGCAAGCACGGCCCGGTTCAGCTCGAGGGTCCGCGTCTCGTGGTGGTGGTCGTGGTGGTCGTGGTGGTGTGCCGTCCCCTCCTCACCGAGGGAGGTGATCCGCACCTCCTCGGCGCCGCAGCCGCACGTCGCACACATCGTCAGCCCACGTCCACCGAGGTCACCTGCAGCTCCCGACCGCCGAGCAGCTCGACGTCGGCGCTCCCGCACCCGCACAGCACCAGCAGGTCCTCCACCGGGAACCGCTCGCCGCAGCGTCGGCAGCGCCCCTTGCCGTAGGGCTCCTCGATCACGAGCGCGGCGCCGGCCAACGGGGTGCCCGCGGTGACCAGGTCGAAGCCGAAGAGCAGGGCGTCGGGCACGACGCCGGCGAGCTTGCCGACCTGCAGCCGCACGGTGGTGACCGGCCGGTCGCCGGTCCGCTCGAGGACGGCGTCGACCACGCTCTGGGCGATGGTCAGCTCATGCATCGGACCCCCTGGACCGGTTGCCGTCACGGTACGTCCCGCGGCAGGTTCCACAGTAGGGCGGGCCGGAGGACGCGGGAAGGCAGGACGTCGCTCACCGGCGTCGGCGGCCCGATGCCGGTTGACCGGTCTAGGCTCACCCGGGTGGCGAGTCGTCCGTCGGCGCACCTGGTGTGGCTGGTCTACAGCGGCGCCTGGGGGTTCATCGGCACCCTGTCGTGGACCACTGCGGCGGTCTACTTCATCCGCGACGTCCACATGACACCGCTCCAGCTGGTCCTCGCGGGCACCGCCCTCGAGGTGGCCTACTTCTGCTTCGAGATCCCGACGTCGGTCGTCGCCGACCTCTACTCGCGCCGGCTGTCGGTCGTCGTCGCCGCGGTGGTCTCCGGGCTTGCGATGATCTGGATCGGGGTCCTGCCCGCGGCCGGGTGGGTCATCGCAGGCATGGCGCTGTGGGGGTTCGGCTGGACCTTCCGCAGCGGCGCCGAGGACGCCTGGCTCGCCGACGAGGTGGGGTCAGGGGGGCTCGGTGCGGCGTACCAGCGCGGTGCCCAGGTCGCACGGGTGACCGGTCTGCTCGGCATCGGCAGCGCCGTGGGCCTGGCGCTGGTGCACCTCTGGCTCCCGTTGGTCGCGGCGGGCGTCATCTCGATCCTGCTGGCGGCGTACCTCGCGCTGGCCATGCCCGAGCAGGGGTTCACCCGGCCCGAGCGCGCGCAGGTCCGCCAGGTGGGTGCGATGCTCAGCGCCGCCCGGGATGGCGCCCGCGTGGTGCGGGCCAGCCGCCTCCTGCTGCTGATCGTGGTGATCTTCGTGCTGGTGGGCGCCTTCCAGGAGGGGTTCGACCGGCTGTGGGAGGCCCACCTGCTGCTCGACGTGGGGCTGCCGCCGATCGGTGGGCTGGGAGACGTGGTCTGGTTCGGGATCCTCGGCGCCGCCACCCTCGTGCTGGCCTTCGCGGTCGCCGTCCCCATGGTGTCCCGCGTGGAGCGGCTCCAGGCCGCGCGCCTGGCCCGGCTGCTCCTCGTCCTGCACGCCGCGCTCATGGTGTGCGCGCTCGCCTTCGCGCTCGCCGGTTCGCTGTGGGCTGCTCTCGTGGCGTACCTGGCCACGGCTGTCATCCGCGACCTGACCTCCGCGCCCTTCAGCACCTGGCTCAACGAGGCTGTCACCGACTCGTCGGTGCGCGCCACCGTGCTGTCGATCACCAGTGTCGCGGGAAGCCTCGGCGAGTGGACCGGAGGGCCGATGCTCGGCCTGGTCGGCAACAGGGCGGGGGTCCGGGCCGCCCTGAGCGTCGGAGCGCTGCTGCTGGCTCCGACGCTGCTGCTCCTCGGGCGGGCGGTCCGGCACCACGGCACCCTCGTCGACGGAGGTGACCACCGGGCCTGAGCCGTCAGAGCAGCACCGAGGCGATGCGGGCGAGGGTCGCTGGGACCTCGGCTCGACGTCCTCGGTAGCAGGGCCAGGCGCTCCCGCAGACCGTGCAGAAACCCTGCTGCGCCCGGTGGCGGTGGGCTGTCGGAACCGGTGTCCTTCGGGTGGTCTCGTGGGTGTTCATCATCGTCTCCTGGGTGAGCGTCCGGCGGGATCGCCGATGCCTTCGATCGTCGTCCGCGCAGGCCGCCACGTCGGTCGTGCTGGCCGCTCGCCCGGCCCGGGGAACCGCCCGCCCTCGACGGCCCCCCGCCGACGCAGGGTGGGGCTCGCCACCCGGTGGGCGGTGTGCTGGCCGTATCCCTTGCCTTCCTGCGGCCCCTACAGTGAGCCCCATGACGGTGCGGGTCGTCTTCGCCGACGACAACTACCTGGTGCGCGAGGGGGTCGCCGGGCTGCTGACCGAGACCGCCGAGGTGGACCTCGTCGAGACGGTGGCCGACCCGGAGGCGCTGCACCGGGCGGTGGCGTTGCACCGCCCGGACGCCGTGCTCACCGACATCCGGATGCCGCCGACCTTCACCACCGAGGGGATCGACGCGGCGAAGCGGATCCGGGCCGAGTTCCCTCAGACGGGCGTGGTGGTGCTCTCCCAGTACGTCGAGGAGGAGTACGCCCTCGACCTGCTCTCCGACGGCGTGGAGGGGCTCGGCTACCTCCTCAAGGAGCGGGTCACCCAGGTCGACGAGCTGGTCCGGGCCCTGCACGAGGTGGCCCGGGGAGGGTCCGCGCTGGACCCGAAGGTGGTCGAGGGGCTGCTGGCCCGCAAGAACAAGGAGACCAGCTCGGCGCTGCACGGGCTGACCGAGCGGGAGCTCGAGGTGCTCCGTGAGCTGGCGACCGGCCGCAGCAACGCGGCGACGGCGAAGGCGCTCTTCATGAGCGAGCGGGCGGTCGAGAAGCACATCGGGTCGGTCTTCGCCAAGCTCGGCCTGGTCAACGAGTCCGACGTCAACCGGCGCGTGATGGCGGTGCTCGCCTACCTGGAGGCGACCGGCGGCGGGCCAGCATCCTGAACGGCGTGTGGCTAGCCCCACTGCCCCGACTCGCACCGGCGCGGGACGATGAGGGTCGAGGAGGTGAGCCGTGGGCGACGTACGGGTCCTGATCGTGGACGACCAGGAGCCCTTCCGCCGCGCCATGGCCGCCGTGGTCGCCGCGACCGACGGCTTCGAGGTGGTCGGCTCGGTGACCACCGGTGAGGAGTCCCTCGCGGCGGCGCGGCGGCTGAGCCCGGACCTGGTGCTGATGGACGTCCACCTGCCCGGCGTCGACGGCGTCGAGGCGACCCGCCTGCTCGTCGCCGAGCCGGACGCGCCCGTGGTCGTGCTGCTGTCGACCTACGACGAGGACCAGATCGACGCGGCCGGGTGCGGGGCGGCGGCGTACATCCCGAAGGCGGCCTTCGGCCCGGACCGGCTCTCAGCCGCGTGGAACGGTGCCGCCCGGACCTCCGGCCAGGACTGACGCACGGGCTACCCGTTCCGGCCCGACGGGGATGGTCACGACCAGTGCGCCGTCTCTGTGGCTCAGCTCACCGCCCACTGCCTCGATCCGGTCGGTGACGCCCTGGAGGTCGAGGCCGTCGGAGGTGCCGACGATCCGGAGGACCAGGTCGTCGCCGGCGCCGGAGAGGTCGACCGACAGCGGTCCGGTCACGGCGTGGACCGCCTCGACGCAGCAGAAGTAGACCGCCGCCTCGACCCGCGGGGGGAACCGGCGACCGCCGGCTCCGTCCATGGTCAGCCGCGCGCCCGCCGCCGAGCGGGCGAACAGCGACCGCAGCGTCGGCTCCAGCCCCGAGCGGGCAAGCTGGGTGGGGAACACGCCGCGGGTGAGCTCGCGCAGGGCCTCGAGCGCCTCGTTGGTGCCGTCGACGAGCCGGTCGAGGTCGACCGGTTCCCCGCTGGCGACGGCCGCGCGAGCCCGGCCGATCTCGTCGGGCAGCGACGTGAGGAACGGGAGCACGTCCCGGCTGATCGCGGCCTCCAACGCGCGCCGTGCGGCATCGTCGGCCGCGATCAGGCGGCGGCGTGAGCCGGCCAGCCGTCCCGTGGTGCGGTCGAGCTCCGCGACGCGGTCGGCCAGGGCGCCGGCCAGGGAGGTGTTGCGGAAGGCGACGGCCGTCTGGTCGGCCAACGCCTCGAGGAGGCGCACGTCCGAGGGGCGAGGGGTGCGGCCTCGGGGGAGTGTCACCGCGATCCGCCCGAGCTCGCGTCCCTCGGTCCGGACCGGGACCACGCAGTCCGTATCCGCCGGGTCGGCCGCCGCCCAGCCCCAGGTCCCGGACACCGGCGCGTCGCCGGGGACGTCCAGCGTGGCCCGGGCCCCGCGG
>NZ_DAOMFK010000032.1:0-4002 GCF_035429765.1 Nocardioides sp.
CGACGACCCGGCCCCCGGTGGCGTGCAGCGCGGCCAGGCCGGCGGGGTGGGCGTGGTCGGGGCTGAGCAGGACGGCCTCCACGACGCAGCCCCGGCGGGCCAGCATGGCGCCGGCGTACAGGGCGTCCCCGCCGTTGGCGCCCGATCCGACGAGCAGCAGGACCCGCCGGGCGTAGCCGCCGCCGAGAAGGTCCAACACGGCGTTGGCCAGCCCGGCGGCCGCCCGCTGCATGAGCGTCCCGTCCGGCACGACGGCCATCAGCTCCGCCTCGGCGGCACGGACCTGGGCCACGGTGTGAGCAGTGCGCATGACCTCAACCTAGACCGCGCGCGGGACTCCCGCGCCCGCCCTCAGCCCTCCAGGACGACCACTGCGGAGGAGATGCCGGCGTCGTGGGAGAGGGAGACGTGCACCGCCGCCGCGCCGAGCTCCTGGGCCCGGGCCGCGACCGTGCCGCGCAGCGCGAAGGAGGGCCGCCCGTCCGGGGAGGAGACCACCTCGGCGTCGTGCCAGGCGAGCCCGGTCGGCGCGCCCAGCGCCTTGGCCAGCGCCTCCTTGGCGGCGAACCGGGCGGCCAGCGAGGCCAGCGGCCGGGCCGCCTCCTCAGGGGTGAACAGGCGCGTCCGTAGGCCGGGCGTGCGCTGCAGGGCCTCCTCGAACCGGGCGACGTCGACGACGTCGATGCCCACTCCCACCACCGCCACCGTGAGCTACTCGACCGTGACGGACTTGGCCAGGTTGCGCGGCTGGTCGACGTCGTGGCCCAGCGCGGTGGCCAGCTCGCAGGCGAACAGCTGCAGCGGCACCACCGCGACCAGCGGCTGGAGCAGGGTCGACACCCGGGGCAGCAGGATCAGCTCGTCGGCGTACTGCTGCACGGTGGGGTCGTCCTCCTCGGCCAGGACGATGGTGCGCGCGCCTCGGGCCCGCACCTCCTGGATGGCGCTGACCATCTTGTCGTGGAGGAAGTCGCGGCCCTGGGGCGGCACCACGCAGAAGACGGGCAGCCCCCGCTCGATGAGCGCGATCGGCCCGTGCTTGAGCTCTCCGGCGGCGAACCCCTCGGCGTGGATGTAGGCGAGCTCCTTGAGCTTCAGCGCCCCCTCCAGAGCGACGGGGAACCCGGCGTGGCGGCCGAGGAAGAGCACCGAGCGGGTGTCCACCAGTCGGTTCGCGAGCTCGTAGACCGCCTCGGCACCGTCGAGGACCCGCTGCACGTGACCCGGCATCTCGGAGAGCTCGTCGACCACGAGGGAGATCTCGTCGCCGAACTTGGTGCCGCGCACCTGTGCCAGGTAGAGCCCCAGCAGGTAGCAGGCGACCAGCTGGGTGAGGAAGCCCTTGGTGGAGGCGACGCCGATCTCGGGACCGGCATGGGTGTAGATGACCGCGTCGGACTCCCGCGGGATGGTCGACCCGTTGGTGTTGCAGATCGCCAGCACCTTCGAGCGCTGCTCGCGCGCGTGGCGGATGGCCATCAGGGTGTCCGCGGTCTCCCCGGACTGGCTGATCGCGACCACCAGCGTGGAGCGGGTGAGGATCGGGTCCCGGTAGCGGAACTCGTGGGCGAGCTCCACCTCGCACGGGATGCGGGTCCAGTGCTCGACGGCGTACTTGGCCACCAGCCCCGCATAGTGGGCGGTGCCGCACCCGACGATGATGATCTTGTCGATCCCACGGAGCTCCTCGTCCGACATCCGCATCTCGTCGAGCTGGAGCAGGCCGGCCTGGTCGCGACGGCCCAGCAGCGCGTCGGCCACGGCGCGCGGCTGCTCGAAGATCTCCTTGCGCATGAACCAGTCGAAGCCGTCCTTCTCCGCCGCCGACAGGTCCCAGTCGACGTGGTAGGCGTGCGCCTCGGCCGGGCTCCCGTGGAAGTCGGTCACCTCGACGCGGTCGCGGGTGAGCAGCACGACCTGGTCCTGGCCCAGCTCGAGCGCCTCCCGGGTGTGCTCGATGAAGGCCGCCACGTCGGAGCCCACGAAGTTCTCCCCCACGCCCAGACCGACCACCAGCGGGGAGTTGCGGCGGGCCGCGACGACCAGGCCGGGCTCCTGGGCGTCCACCGCCACCAGCGTGAAGGCGCCGCTCAGCCGGCGGCAGACCCGCCGCATCGCCTCGGCCAGCCCGGCGCCGGACTCGACCTCGACCTCGAGCAGGTGGGCGGCGACCTCCGTGTCGGTCTCCGAGGCGAGCTCGTGGCCGGCGGCCTCGAGCTCGCTGCGGAGCTCCGCGAAGTTCTCGATGATGCCGTTGTGGATGAGCGCCACGCGGCCGGTCCGGCCGGTGTGCGGGTGCGCGTTGGCGTCGGTGGGCGCGCCGTGGGTGGCCCACCGGGTGTGCCCGATCCCCGTGGTCGACTCCGGCAGCGGACGCTCGGTGAGCGACTTCTCCAGGTTGGCCAGCTTGCCGGCGCGCTTGTCGGTGACCAGGGTGCCGTCGTGCACCAGCGCGATGCCCGCCGAGTCGTAGCCGCGGTACTCCAGGCGCCGCAGCCCCTCGATGACCACGCCCTGCGCCTGCCTGTCCCCCACGTACCCGACGATTCCGCACATGGGCTGGAGTCTATCGGCGATCGACCGCCGACCCGGTGCTGCAAGAATGCGGCCATGACACACGGCCGGGCGCGGACCGCCGGTCCGGAGCACCGCGAGACCTCGCCGTACGTCGAGCTGGACCGGGCCACCTGGGCCGGGCTCGCCGCCACCGCCGACAGCCCGCTCACCCGCGCCGAGATCGTCCGGCTCCGAGGCCTGGGCGACGCGCTGGACCTCGAGGAGGTTCAGCAGGTCTACCTGCCGCTGTCGCGGCTGCTGAGCCTGTACGTCGAGTCGGCCACCGCCCTGCACCGGCGGCAGGAGGCCTTCTTGCACCAGCCCCAGCCGCCGCGCACCCCGTTCGTGATCGGGCTCGCGGGCTCGGTGGCCGTGGGGAAGTCCACGACCGCCCGGGTCCTCCAGCAGATGCTCGCCCACTGGCCCGAGCACCCCCACGTCGCCCTCGTCACCACCGACGGGTTCCTGCTGCCCAACGCCGAGCTCGAGCGGCGGGGGCTGATGCACCGCAAGGGGTTCCCCGAGTCCTACGACCGGCGGGCGCTGCTGAAGTTCGTCATCGACATCAAGTCCGGCTGCGACGAGGTGCTCGCCCCCACCTACTCCCACCTGGTCTACGACGTGCTGCCCGACCAGCCGGTGGTGATCCGGCACCCCGACATCGTCATCGTCGAGGGACTCAACGTGCTGCAGCCGGCCCGGCGGGGGGCCGACGGCCGTGCCGGGCTCGCGGTGAGCGACTTCTTCGACTTCTCCGTCTACGTCGACGCAGGCACCGCCGACATCCGCCGGTGGTACGTGCGCCGCTTCCTGCGCCTGCGCGAGACCGCCTTCCGCGACCCCGCGTCGTACTTCTCCCGGTACGCCTCGCTCACCGAGGAGGAGGCGGTCGCGGAGGCCAAGCGGATCTGGGACACCACGAACGGCCCCAACCTGACCCAGAACGTCGCCCCCACCCGCTCCCGCGCCACCCTGGTGCTGCGCAAGGCCAGGGACCACTCGGTCAGCTACGTCCGGCTCCGCAAGCTGTGACCCAAGCGTCCGGGTGACGCGCCACCAGCACGCTACTGGTGCGTACGACGTGCCAGGCGCGTCGTACGCACCAGTAGCCGGTGGTCGGGGGCGAAGGGGGCCAGTGCGTCTTGCCCGGGGTGACCGGGCGGGAGTTCTCACCGGGCCTCCCGCGCCAGGAACACGGCCGGGATGCTCCACTGCACGCGGCGGCGCGGCCGACGGACGCGAGTCGAGTAGCGAGCGGTCCGGGTGGACCCGGCGCGGCGCGCGCTCTCCTCGATGCGCTGCTGGGCGATCATCTGCATGGTGTAGCTGTTCATGGTGGTGGCTCCTGGGTGGTGGGTGGTGCTGTGCCTCACCCACGAGACTCGCCCTAAGGCCCCCGGTCGCACATCGGGAGAACTCCCGATCCGAGGCCGACTCAGACCAGCC
>NZ_DAOMFK010000032.1:4102-21812 GCF_035429765.1 Nocardioides sp.
GGCCCCCGGTCGCACATCGGGAGAACTCCCGATCCGAGGCCGACTCAGACCAGCCCCGCCGACTCAGGCCAGCCCGGCCGACTCAGACCGCTCAGGTGAGCGACAGCTGCGCCCGCACCACGTCCGCGAGGCGGCCGGCGACGGCCTGGGCCTCGTCGGCGGTGGGGGCCTCCACCATCACCCGGACCAGCGGCTCGGTCCCGGACGGGCGGAGCAGGATCCGGCCGCTCTCGCCGAGCAGCGCCTCCTCCTCGGCGACGGCCGCGGCCAGCACGGCGTCCTCGTCCGCGCGGGCCTTGTCGACACCGGGCACGTTCACCAGCACCTGCGGCAGCCGGGTCATCACCGCGGCCAGCTCGCGCAGGCTCTTCCCGGTGGTGGCCATCCGCTCGAGAACCTGCAGCGCGGTGAGCGTCCCGTCGCCCGTGGTCGCGTGCTCGCGGAGGATCACGTGACCCGACTGCTCCCCTCCCAGGGAGTAGCCGGAGACCTTCATCGCCTCCAGGACGTACCGGTCGCCCACCTTGGTACGCCGCACGTTGACGCCGTGGGCCTTCATGGCCTGGCCGAAGCCGAGGTTGCTCATCACCGTGGCGACCACGGTGTCCTTCACCAGACGGCCGGACTCCTTCAGCGAGAGCGCGAGGATCGCCAGCAGCTGGTCGCCGTCGACCACCGTGCCCTCGTGGTCGACCGCGAGGCAGCGGTCGGCGTCGCCGTCGAGCGCGAACCCCACGTCGGCGCCCTCGCTGACCACGGTCGCCTGGAGTGCGGCCAGGTGCGTCGACCCGCAGCGGTCGTTGATGTTCACCCCGTCGGGGGTCGCGTGGATGGCGACCACGTCAGCGCCGGCGTCGCCCAGCGCCCGGGGCCCGGTCACCGACGCGGCGCCCTCGGCGCAGTCGATCACCACGCGCAGGCCGGCCAGCGGGTGCTCGATGGTGCGGACCAGGTGCGCGACGTACTCCTCGACCGCGGTGGGGTGGCCGGTCACCCGGCCGACGCCCGCGCCGACCGGTCGCTGCCACTCCTCGCGCATCCGCTGCTCGATGGCCACCTCGATGGCGTCGTCGAGCTTGTGCCCGCCCCGCGCGAGGAACTTGATGCCGTTGTCGGGCATCGGGTTGTGCGAGGCCGACAGCACCACGCCCAGGTCGGCCCCGAGCGTGTCGGTCAGGTAGGCGACGCCGGGAGTCGGCAGGACCCCGAGCAGGAGTACGTCGACGCCTGCCGAGGCGAGTCCCGCGACGACCGCCGCCTCCAGGAACTGGCCGGAGATCCGGGTGTCGCGACCGACCACGGCCAGGGGCCGGTGGCCGGCGAACACGCCCCGGTCGCCGAGGACGTGGGCGGCGGCGACGGAGAGGTCCAGGGCGAGCTCGGCGGTCAGCTCGCTGTTGGCCAGCCCCCGGACACCGTCGGTGCCGAAGAGTCGGGCCACCGGGTCACCGCTTGCTGTACTGCGGAGCCTTCCGGGCCTTCTTCAGGCCGGCCTTCTTGCGCTCGATCACCCGGGCGTCGCGGGTCAGCAGCCCGGCCTTCTTGAGCGCCGCGCGGTTCGCCTCGGTGTCCACCTCGTTGAGCGCTCGGGCCACGCCCAGCCGCAGCGCCCCGGCCTGCCCGGTGATGCCGCCACCGTGGATGCGGGCGATGACGTCGAAGCGGCCCTCCATCTGGGTGGTCACGAACGGCTCGTTGACGACCTGCTGGTGCAGCTTGTTCGGGAAGTAGGAGTCCAGGGTGCGTCCGTTGACCCGCCACTTGCCGGTGCCGGGCACGATGCGCACGCGCGCGACCGCCTCCTTGCGCCGGCCGGTGGCCGCGGCGGGAGCCACGGTGGCCACCTTGGTGCTGGTGGCGCCGGGCGCCGACTCGGAGGAGTAGGCGACCCCCTCGGCGTTGGCCTGGTAGGTCTCCACAGCCTCGTCCTGGGTGCTGGTCTCGGTGGTCTCAGCCACGATGTTTCACTCGATCCTTCGGGTTACTGGGAGACCTGGGAGATCTCGAACGGGGTGGGCTGCTGGGCCGCGTGCGGGTGGGTCGGACCCGAGTAGACCTTGAGCTTCTTGAGCATCTGGCGGCCGAGGCGGTTCTTGGGGAGCATGCCCCACACCGCGCTCTCGACCGCCTTGCGGGCGTCCTTCTCCAGCAGCTCCCCGATCGGGGTGGCGGTGAGGCCGCCCGGGTAGCCGGAGTGCCGGTAGGCCATCTTGGTCGACTTCTTCGACCCGGTCAGCGCGACCTTCTCGGCGTTGACGATGATGACGAAGTCACCGGTGTCGACGTGGGGGGCGAAGATCGCCTTGTGCTTGCCGCGCAGGAGGTTCGCGGTCTGGACGGCGAGCCGCCCGAGCACCACGTCGGTGGCGTCGATGACGTGCCACTGCCGCTGGATGTCAGCGGGCTTGGGGCTGTACGTGCGCACGGGTGCACTACCTTCTTCGTTCGTAGGACCCACCGGGCTCCCCGGCAGGCGGTGCTGCTGCGGCTTCTGACGAACACTGCCCGGCTTCACCTCGTCCGGGTCTGCACCGCGCCCGCGCAGGCGGGCTCGACGCGGCAGGAGTCGCGACCGCCCAGACTACGCGGGCGGCTTCGGCCAGGTCAAAACGAGCCGCCCCGCGTACCCCGGTGACCGGCGGAGGTCTAGGTTGGTCGGCAACGACCTCCGGGTGCCCCCTGACCGACACAGGAGCCGACGTGACCGACTCACCTGCCACCGGCGTGCCGTCGCTGACCGTCCGCGACAACCGCACCGGCCAGGAGTACGAGGTTCCCATCGTGGACGGCGCCGTCCGGGCCGCCGACCTCGGTGCGATCCGGGCCGGCGAGGGCACCCAGGGGCTGGCCGTCTACGACCCCGGCTTCGTCAACACCGCGTCCTGCCGTTCCTCGATCACCTACATCGACGGCGACAAGGGGGTGCTGGAGTACCGCGGCTACCCCATCGAGGAGCTGGCGGAGAGGTCGACGTTCCTCGAGGTGGCCTTCCTGCTCATCAACGGCCACCTGCCGAGCAAGGCCGAGTACGAGGAGTGGGTGTACCACATCACCTACCACACCTTCGTGCACGAGAACGTCAAGAACTTCGTGGAGGGCTTCCGGTACGACGCCCACCCGATGGGAATGCTGATGGCCTCGGTCGGCGCGCTCTCCACCTTCTACCCCGACGCGCGCAACATCACCGACGCGCACTCCCGGGAGATCCAGATCATCCGGATGATCGCCAAGATGCCGACGCTCGGCGCCTGGGCGTTCCGCCACGCGCAGGGCAAGCCCTACGTCTACCCGGACAACGACCTGGGCTACACGGCGAACTTCCTCTCGATGCTGTTCAAGATGAGCGAGCAGAAGTACGTCGCCGACGAGCGCCTGGTCCGCGCCCTGGACGTGCTGTTCATCCTGCACGCCGACCACGAGCAGAACTGCTCGACGAACGCGGTGCGGTCCGTGGGCTCCTCCCAGGTCGATCCCTACTCCGCGGTCGCGGCCGGGATCGCTGCGCTCTACGGGCCGCTGCACGGCGGCGCCAACGAGGCCGTGCTGCGGATGCTGCGCCGGATCGGCTCGATGGACAACATCCCGGCGTTCATCGAGGGGGTCAAGAGCGGCAACGAGCGGCTGATGGGCTTCGGCCACCGGGTGTACAAGAACCACGACCCGCGCGCGCGAATCATCAAGAAGGCATGTGACGACGTCTTCGAGGTCACCGGCCTCAACCCGCTGCTCAAGATCGCCCACGAGCTGGAGACCATCGCCCTGGAGGACGAGTACTTCGTCTCGCGCAGGCTCTACCCCAACGTGGACTTCTACTCCGGGCTGATCTACGAGGCGCTGCAGTTCCCGCCCGAGATGTTCACCGTGCTGTTCGCCATCGGCCGGACGCCGGGATGGCTGGCGCAGTGGCTGGAGCTGGTGCAGGACAAGGAGCAGAAGATCGCCCGGCCCAAGCAGATCTACACCGGGCAGCGGACAGTGGAGTTCGTGCCGGCCCCCGAGCGCTGGGCCTGAGCCCCACTTCCGCGACCCCGGCGGTCAGCGCAGAATAGGCCCCATGGAGCGGCTCAGCGGTCTGGACTCGGCCTTCTTCGCTCTGGAGACGCCCCACTCCACCGGGCACGTCGGCGGGCTGACGATCCTGGCGCCCTCCGCAGCCACCCGGGCGCTGGACCTCGCGCGGCTCACCGCGCTGTACGCCGAGCGGCTGCCACTGGTGCCGGTGATGCGCAAGCGGCTGGTCGGCCTGCCGCTGGGCATCGACCGGCCCTACTGGGTTGACGACCCCGACTTCGACCTGAGCTACCACCTGCGCGAGGACGGCCTGCCGCACCCGGGCGACGACACGCAGCTCGGCGAGCTGGTGGCCCGGCTGCACGCGCGACCGCTGGACCGGACCCGCCCGCTGTGGGAGGCCACCTTGATCACCGGCCTGGCCCGCGGCCGGGTCGCGGTCTACCTCAAGGTCCACCACGCCGCGATCGACGGCGTGAGCGGCGCCGACCTGCTGGCGGTGCTGACCGACACCGACCCCGGCGGCCGCACGCTGCCCGACCCGGAGCCGTGGAACCCCCCTCCCCTCCCCTCGCTCGCGCGGCTCGGCTGGTGGACGGCCAGGGACGTCGCGGTGTGGCCGGTCTCGGCGGCCAAGGTCGCCGTCGACTCGGTGCGCTCGCTGCCCAGGCTGCTCCCGGCGGTGTCCCGGCAGCGTGACCCGGGCCAGGTGACCAGCGCCCTCGACGGCCATCCCATCGACACCACAGCGGGGCTGGCCCCACCCACGCCGCTGAACCGCACCATCACGCCGCACCGCCGCTTCGCGTTCACCACCCTGAGCCTGGACCAGGTCAAGGAGGTCAAGAACGCCTTCGGGGTCTCGGTGAACGACGTCGTGATGGCCGTCAGCGCCGGGGTGCTGCGCACCTGGCTGCTGCAGCGCGACGCCCTCCCCGAGCACCCGCTGGCCGCAATGGTCCCGGTCTCGATCCGCGACGAGTCCGGGCACGGGCTGATGGGCAACCGCGTCTCGGCGATGCTGGCCCAGGTCCCCACCCACGTGGCCGACCCGGTGGCCCGGCTGGAGGCCGCCCACGAGGCCACCCGGCACGCCAAGGCCCAGCAGGGCCTCATCCCGCAGGGCCTCTTCGACGAGGCCACCGACCTGACGCCACCGGTCCTCACCAACGCGGCGTTCCGGCTGGTGTTCGACACGCACCTGCGCAACCGCCTGCCGGTGTTCAACGTGGTGATCTCGAACATCCCCGGCCCCCCGGTCCCGATGTACCTCGCCGGGGCCCGGGTGGAGGCCCACTTCCCGGTGTCGGTCGTCACCGACGGCCTGGCGCTCAACATCACGGTGATGAGCTACTGCGGACGGATGCAGTTCGGTCTCGTCGCCGACCGCAGCGCGGTCCCCGACGTGGACACGATCGCGGCGAACCTCCACGTCGAGCTCGCCGCTCTGCGCCGGGCGGCCCGGCGCGCCACCCGGGCTCAGACGATCGCGGAGTCCCGACCCTCCCAGTAGGGACGTCGCAGCTCGCGCTTGAGGATCTTCCCGGTCGGGTTGCGCGGCAGCAGCTCCACCACGTCCACCGACCGCGGGCACTTGAACCCCGCCAGCGACGCCCGGCACCAGGCGATGAGCTCCTCCTCGGTGGCGGCGGCCTCCGGGTGCAGCGAGACGACGGCCTTCACGCTCTCGCCCCAGCGCTGGTCGGGCACGCCGATGACGGCCACCTCCATCACTGCGGGGTGCTCGGCGAGCACACGCTCGATCTCCGGGGAGTAGACGTTCTCCCCACCGCTGATGATCATGTCCTTGAGCCGGTCCTGTACGAAGACGAACCCCTCGTCGTCGACCCGGCCGATGTCGCCGGTGCGGAACCAGCCGTCCGCGGTGACCACCTTGGCGGTCTCCTCCGGCTTGCCGAGGAAGCCCTTCATCAGCTGCGGGGTGCGCAGCCAGATCTCGCCGTGCTCGCCGGTGGGCACGTCCTCGAGCGTGCCGGGGTCGACGATCCGCACCTCGCAGCCCGGGATCGGCTGTCCGGCCGAGACCAGCCGCTCGGGGTGGTCGGGGTCCCGGTGCGCGTCGGGCATCAGGTGCGTCGCCACCCCGGCCACCTCGGTGAGCCCGTAGACCTGGATGAAGTCCGTCTCCGGCCAGGCCTCCATGGCGGCACGCAGCAGCGGCGGCGGCATCGGGGCGGCGCCGTAGGTGTAGGTCTTGAGCGCGCCGAACAGCCGGACGGCGTCCGGCCCGGCCTGGAGCACCTGGGCGAGCACGGCCGGCACGAGGAAGGTCCGGTTCGCGCCGGCGAGGATGGCCCCCGCCAGCGAGGCGGCATCAGGCTCCCGCGTCATCACGCTGGGGATCCCGTCGTGGAGGGAGAACAGCACGTACGACGAGCCGCCCACGTGGAACAGCGGCATCGACACCATGGACTTGTCACCCGGCTCGAACTCCCAGCCGTCGTGGGCGTTGAGCGTGTGCTGGACCATGTTCGCGTGGGAGAGCATCACCCCCTTGGGCCGCCCGGTGGTGCCCGAGGAGTACATCACCAGGCACACGTCGTCGGGCTCGACGTCGGAGGACCGGTCCAGGGGCGCGGCCGCGGCCAGCAGCCGTTCGTACTCGTCGCCCTCACCGCCCTCCGGTGTCACCTCGACGAGGTGGTCGACCCCCGTGAGCCGGTCGCGGATCGCCCCGACGGTCGGCATCAGCTCGCTGCCGACCAGCAGCACCTTGGCCCCGGAGTCGTTCACGGCGTAGTCCACCTCGTCGCCGGCGAGGCGCCAGTTGACGATCGCGTTGGCCGCGCCGAGTGACGCTGCGGCCAGCGACACCTCCACGCAGGCGGGGTGGTTCTTGTCCAGGAAGGCCACGACGTCCCCGCGGCCGACGCCGAGCCCGGCCAGCGCCCCCGCGGCCCGGCGGACCCGGTCGTTCCACTCGGCCCAGGTCCAGCTGCGTGAGAGGTAGCTCACCGCCTCCGCGTCGGGGGTGTGGGCGGCCCACCAGGCCACCCGGTCGTCGACGAAGACGGGCTCGGGAGGGGCGGAGGGATCGGTCATCGGAGTCTCCCTGGGTGCGTGGCGGCCGGGTGCGCCGAATCTGGCACGATCCCCTCGTTGTGACAAGGCTCACGGCCGCCCCGGGGCCCGGTGCCGGCCCGGGCGCGCCGTACCGTGGGGGCGACCCCAGGAGGTGCACACGTGACCCAGGAGCCGAGGCCGACCCGTCGGCACCTGCTCGGGTACGCCGGTGCGGGGGGGCTGGGCCTGGTGGCCGGCGGCGCCGCGGGCATCGCGCTGGGGCTGGGCGAGGACCCCGCGACCGGGGCGGAGCCGACCGTCCCGACCACCCTCAGCCCGTACGGACCGCACCAGCCCGGCGTCACCGCCCCCACGGCCCGCGCGAACCGGCTGGTGGCGCTGGACCTGCGTGCCGACGTCGACCGGGACGCGCTGGCCCGGCTGATGCGGCTGTGGAGCGGCACCCTCGCCGCGCTCACCCAGGGCCGGCCGGCACCCGGCGACACGGCGCCGGACCTGGCCCAGGCCAACACCGACCTCACCGTCACGGTGGGATGGGGACGCTCCCTCTTCGAGCGGACCGGGCTGGTCTCCGCCCGCCCCGCCGCCCTGGCCGAGGTGCCGGCGTTCACCCACGACCGGCTGGAGGAACGCTGGTCCGGCGGGGACCTGCTGCTGATGGTCGGGGCGGCCGAGGACACCACGGTGAACCACGCGCTGCGCCGGCTGCTGCTGGACGCCGAGCCCTTCGCCACCCAGCGGTGGGAGCAGGAGGGCTCCTGGCGCGGGCTCGACGCGCAGCAGTCCCCCCACACCGGCCGCAACCTGTTCGGCCAGGTGGACGGCACCGGCAACCTGCGGGTGGACGACCCGCTCTTCGACCCGACCGTGTGGGCCAAGACCCCCGGGTGGTTCGCCGGCGGCACCACGGTGGTGGTACGCCGGATCAGGATGGACCTCGACCTGTGGGACACCCTCACCCGGGCCGAGCAGGAGCAGGCCGTCGGCCGGGACCTGGCCGTGGGAGCGCCGCTCACGGGCACCGCCGAGACCGACGTGCCGGACCTCGACGCCCGCGACGAGCAGGGCCGGCCGGTCATCGCCGCGAACGCCCACGTCCGCCTCTCCCACCCCACGACGAACGGCGGCGCGCGGATCCTGCGCCGCGGCCTGAACTACACGGCGTACGACGCGCGGACCGGCCGGCGCGAGGCGGGGCTGGTCTTCTGCAGCTTCCAGGCCGACATCGACAGCCAGTTCACCAGGATCCAGCAACGGCTGGACCAGGGCGACGCGCTCAACGAGTGGACCACGGCGATCGGCAGCGCCGCCTTCGCGATCCTGCCCGGCTTCACCGAGGGCGGGTTCCTCGGTGACCGGCTGCTGGGGTAGCCGACGACCTGGCACCCACCAGCCGCAGCCAGGAGTAGGAGCCGAGCCCGACGGGGATGGGCAGCCAGAACGACAGCAGCCGCCAGGCCAGCACCCCGAGCAGGGCCGCACCCCCGGGCACACCGAAGGACACCAGCATCGGCACCGCCACCCCCTCGACCAGACCGATCCCTCCGGGGGTGAGCGGCAGCATCGCGATCAGCGACACCACGGCGTGGGTCGTGACCAGGCCGCCCGGGTTCGCGGCCACCCCGAAGGCCCACAGGCAGGTCCACAGCGCCGACACGTCCAAGGCCCAGTTCCCGAGGCCCCAGAGCAGCGCCTGCCGGCTGCGGGCGCCGCCGCGGGTCAGGGTCTGCACGAGGGCGATCAGGCTGCGGACCCAGCCCTCGAGCACCTGCGGCCGCAGCAGGGGCACGTGCGCCGCGACCCGGTGGGTCACCGCCACCACGGCCTCGGGCCGAGCCGTCAGCACCGCCACCACGCCACCGGTGGCCGTCAGCGCCACGACCGCCACCACGCACGCGGTCTTGAGGAGGGGCTGGGTCCCGGGGTGCGGCACCGCGAGGACCAGGCCCAGCCCGAGGCCGGCGACCAGCCACATCGTGGTGATCGCGGTCTCGGCGGTCGCCGCGCTGGCCGCCGCTCCCGACCCCACCCCGTGGCTTCCCAGCAGCCGGTAGCGCAGCACCGCGGCGGACGCCCCACCGCCGGGCAGCACGCGGCTCGAGCCGTTCCCGGTCAGGTCGATCGCGAGGACCGTCGGGTACCCCGGCCGGGAGGTGGGCAGCAGGGTCCGGGTGAGGCCGCTGAAGCACGCGAACGACCCCAGCTCCAGCACCAGCGCGAGCGCCAGCAGCCAGGGCTGCGCCGAGTCGACGACCTCCCAGGACCGGCGCAGCCCGACCAGCACGTCCACCGACGTGAGCTCGAGGACCAGCACGGTGACCAGGAGCAGGACGATCCAGACCACCCAGCGTCGTCGGGTCCGTGGAGAGCTCGGGCGCTCCATACGCCCAGCGTCCCACGTCTGCGCCGGTCCTAGCATGGGGGTGTGACCGCTGCCAGCGCCCCGCCGGCGGCACCCGCCCCGTGGGCTGCGGCGGCGGACGCGGTCCTGGCCGGCGTGGCGTCGTCGCCCCAGGGTCTGAGCGCGGCGGAGGCTGACGACCGCCTGGCGGCTGCGCCGCCGGCCGCCGGCCCTCGGCGTGCCGGCTGGGTCCGCGAGCTGACCAGGCAGTTCACCAGTCCGATCGTGCTGATCCTGCTCGCGGCGACGGTGATCTCGATGGCGGTGGGCGACGTGACCGACGGCCTCATCATCATCGCGATCATCGTGGCCAGCGGGCTCCTCGGCTTCGCCCAGGACCACCGCGCGGGCCGCGACGTGGCCGCCCTGACGGCCAGGGTCCAGGTCGAGGCCACCGTGCTGAGGGACGGGTCGCCCACGCAGGTCCCCGTCGCCCACGTGGTCCGCGGCGACGTGGTGCACCTCGCCACCGGGAGCGTGATCCCGGCCGACTGCCGGCTGCTGGGCGCCGATGAGCTGCTGGTCGACGAGTCGGCGCTCACCGGCGAGTCGTTCCCCGCGGAGAAGCAGGCCGACGTCGTGCTGTCCGCAGCGACCCCCGTGGCCGGCCGCGTCAACAGCGTGTTCTTCGGCACCCACGTGGTCAGCGGGACGGCGAACGCCGTCGCGCTGGGCACCGGGCGGGACACCGAGCTCGGCCGGGTGACCAAGGACCTGCGCGGCGCCGCCCCGACCACGGCCTACGAGCGCGGCTCCAGCCGGTTCGGCTACCTGCTCGTGCGGCTGATGCTGGTGCTGACCGTGTTCATCTTCGCGGTGAACGCCGTCCTGGGTCGGCCGCTGCTGGACTCGCTGCTGTTCTCCCTCGCCCTCGCCGTGGGCCTCACCCCCCAGATGCTGCCCGCCATCGTCACCATCAGCCTGTCCTCGGGTGCGCGGCTGCTGGCCCGGCGGAAGGTCATCGTGAAGCGGTTGGAGGTCATCGAGGACCTCGGCTCGATGAGCATCCTGTGCACCGACAAGACCGGCACCCTCACCGAGGGCGCCCCACGGCTGGACCGGGCCCTGGACGTGTCCGGCCGCGAGTCGGAGGCCGTCCTCACCCTGGCCGCGCTGAACGCCGGGCTGCAGGACGGGTTCGTGAACCCCATGGACCAGGCGATCGTCGCCCGGCAGGCACCGCCACCCGGCGCCACGGCGCTCGACCAGGTCCCCTACGACTTCACCCGCAAGCGGCTCTCGGTGCTCACCGACGTCGACGGATGGCCCACCCTGGTCACCAAGGGGGCCGTGCAGGGGGTGCTCTCCGTGTGCACCCGGGCGGAGGTCGACGGCACCGCGGTCGACCTCGCCGACGTCCGCGACGACGTGACCGACCGGTTCGCCCGGCTGAGCGCGGACGGGTTCCGGGTGCTGGCGCTGGCGACCCGTCGCTACGACCGCGACCCCGGCGACCTCGGCCCGGAGGCGGAGGAGGGACTGACCCTGCGCGGGCTGCTGGCCTTCCACGACCCCGTCAAGGCCACGGCCGGCGAGGCGGTGACCCGCCTGCGGGAGCTGGGCGTCTCGGTCCGCCTGCTCACCGGGGACAACGCCCTGGCCGCTCGGGCCACCGCCGCGAGCGTCGGCCTGTCCACCGACCGGGTCCTCACCGGTCCGCACGTGGACGCGATGGACGACCCCGCTCTGGCCGAGGCGGTCCAGCGGGTCGAGGTGTTCGCCGAGGTGGAGCCGCACCACAAGCGCCGCGTGCTGCTGTCCCTGCGCACCGGCGGCGCCGGCGTCGGCTTCCTGGGCGACGGGATCAACGACGCCCCGGCACTGCACGCGGCCGACGTCGGCATCTCGGTGGACACGGCCGTGGACGTCGCCAAGGAGGCGGCCGCGGTCGTGCTGCTGGACAAGACGCTGGACGTCGTCCTGGACGGGGTGACGCTGGGGCGGCGTACCTTCGCCAACACCCTCAAGTACGTCCGGCTCACCACGAGCGCGAACTTCGGCAACATGCTGGCGATGGCGGCGGCGAGCCTCGTCCTGCCGTTCCTGCCGCTGCTGCCGCGGCAGATCCTGCTGCTCAACTTCCTCACCGACATCCCCTCCACCGCGATCGCCGAGGACGAGGTGGACCCGGAGCAGACGCTCCGCCCCGCCTCCTGGGACCTGCCCGACATCCGCCGGTTCCTGGTCGTCTTCGGCAGCGTCTCGACGTTCTTCGACGTGGTCACCTTCGCGGTGCTGCTCGGGGTGCTCGACGCGTCGGCCACCGAGTTCCGCAGCGCCTGGTTCATCGAGTCCACCGTCAGCGAGCTGCTCGTGCTCTTCTCGCTGCGCACCCGGCGGCCGATGCTCTCCTCGCGACCCGCCCGGCTGCTCGTCGGGCTGAGCGTCGCGGTCGGGGTGAGCGTGGTCGTCATCCCCTTCCTGCCCGTGGTGGCGAGCGCCCTGGGCCTGGACCGTCCCGGCCCCGACCTCCTGCTCGCCATCGCCGGCATCGCCGTGGCGTACGTCGTGACCAACGAGGCCGTCAAACGGGTCTACTACCGTCGCTACCCCGGCACCGGGACTTTTTGGCTGGAGCCAAGCGACGACTCAGCCTGCTCACAGCCGACGCCGCGAGACTGAGGCCATGACCTACGAGCAGTTCCCCGAGCCGACGCGCCCGATCCCCACCGCCACCGACGACCAGCTCCCGCCGACGCCGGTGCCGCCACCCCCCGCTCCTCCCGGCGGCCGCCCGCCGCGGCGCGGCATGTTCGCGGCCTCGGTGGTCGCCGCGTCGGTGCTGCTCGGGGGTGCCGCGGGGCTCGGGGGTGCCGCCGCCTGGGACGCCACCCAGTCCGAGGACCAGCCTGCGAGCACCGTGGCCACCTCCGCCTCGCCGGTCGCCAACCAGGTCCCGGCCGCCCCCGAGGGCTCCGTGGAGAAGGTCGCGGCCGAGGTGCTGCCCTCGGTGGTGAAGATCCTGGTGTCCGGCCCCGAGGGTTCGGGCTCCGGCTCGGGCATCATCTTGAGCCAGGACGGCCTCATCCTCACCAACAACCACGTGGTCGAGCTCGCCGCGGGCGGGGGCGGCACTCTGGCCGTCTCGTTCAACGACGGCAGCAGCGCGAGCGCGACGGTCGTCGGCACCGACCCGCTCACCGACACCGCGGTGATCCAGGCCGAGGACGTCTCCGGCCTCACCCCGGCGACCATCGGCACCTCGGCCGACCTGCGGGTCGGCCAGGAGGTGGTCGCGATCGGCTCGCCGTTCGGGCTGCAGTCCACCGTGACCAGTGGCATCGTGAGCGCCCTCAACCGGCCGGTCAACGTCGGCTCCGACAGCCAGGGCAACTCCACGACGTACCCCGCGATCCAGACCGACGCGGCGATCAACCCCGGCAACAGCGGGGGACCGCTGGTCGACATGAACGGCTCGGTGGTCGGCATCAACTCCTCCATCCGCACGGCCTCCAACGACACCTCCGGCGGCCAGGCCGGCTCGATCGGCCTCGGCTTCGCGATCCCCATGGACGAGGTCATGCCGATCGTCCAGCAGATGATCGACGGCGACCCGGTGACCCACGCGCGGCTCGGGGTCAGCGTGAGCGACCAGGCCAGCTCCGGCGACTCCGGTCTGCTGGTGGGGGCACAGGTGGGGCAGGTCTCCGCCGGCTCGGCGGCCGAGAAGGCCGGCCTGCAGGCCGGCGACGTGATCACCCAGGTCGACGCCACGCAGATCACCGGCTCGGACTCGCTGGTGGCCACGATCCGGGCCTACCGCCCCGGCGACCAGGTGAAGGTCACCTGGACCCGCGACGGCGAGACCCAGAGCGCCACGGTGACCCTGGACTCCGACGCGCAGGCGCAGGACCAGTAGGCCCGGACGGTCAGCGAGCCCGACGGACCCGGCCTTCGTCCCAGACCGGGCCGTCGGACTCGTAGACCTCCCCGTCCGCGCCGTACACCAGGAACCGGTCGAACCCCCGCGCGAACCAGCGGTCGTGGGTGACCGCGAGCACCGTGCCCTCGAACGAGTCGAGGCCCTCCTCGAGGGCCTCCGCCGACTCCACGTCCAGGTTGTCGGTCGGCTCGTCCAGCAGGAGGAGCGTGGCCCCGGAGAGCTCCAGGAGAAGGATCTGGAACCTGGCCTGCTGACCCCCGGACAGGGAGTCGAAGGTCTGCTCCGCGGCGTGGGCGAGCTCGTAGCGGTCCAGGACCCGGCTGGCCTGCTCCCGGCCCATCCCCTGCCGGCCCCGGCCGTCGGCCGTGGCGTCACCGCGGTGCAGGATCTCCAGCAGCGTCCGGCCGACCAGCTCGGGGTGCTCGTGGGTCTGCACGAACCAGCCCGGCCGGACCCGCGCCCCCAGCCGCGCCTTCCCGGTGTGCGGCACCGCAGCGGCCACGTCCCCCGGGCCGCTGGCCACCGGGCGGTGCTCCAGGTCCGGGTCACTGCCGCCGGCCGCCAGCAGCCGCAGGAAGTGGGACTTGCCCGACCCGTTGGACCCGAGCACCGCGACCCGCTCGCCGTACCAGATCTCCAGGTCGAAAGGACGCATCAGCCCGGTCAGCTCGAGCTGCTCGCAGATCACGGCCCGCTTGCCGGTGCGTCCGCCGCGCAGCCGCATGCTCAGCTGCTGCTCGCGGGGCTGCTCGGTGGGCGGTCCCGCCTCCTCGAACTTGCGCAGCCGGGTCTGCGCGGCCTGGTAGCGGCTGGCCAGCCCGTCGTTGTAGGCCGCCTTCTGCTTGTACATGAGCACCAGCGCGCGCAGCTTCGCGTGCTCCTCGTCCCAGCGCCGCCGCAGCTCCTCGAACCGGGCGAAGCGGTCCCGCCGGGCCTGGTGGTAGGACGCGAAGCCGCCGGGGTGGGTCCACACCCGGTTGCCGGCGCTGCCGAGCTCGACGGTGACGATCCTGGTCGCGGTGTTGGCCAGCAGCTCGCGGTCGTGGGAGATGAGCAGGATGGTCTTGTCCGACTCGCGCAGCCGCTGCTCGAGCCACATCTTGCCGGGCACGTCGAGGTAGTTGTCGGGCTCGTCCAGCAGCAGCACCTGGTCGGGGCCGCGGAGGAGGTACTCCAGCACGACCCTCTTCTGCTCGCCCCCGGACAGGGTCGCCAGCCGGCGGTACTTCGCCCGGTCGAAGGGCACCCCCAGCGCCGCCACGGTGCACACGTCCCAGGTGACCTCGAGGTCGTAGCCGCCGGCGTCGGCGTACTCCGCCAGCGCCTCGGCGTACCGCAGCTGTGTCTTCTCCTCGTCGGCGTCCATCAGCGCCCGCTCGCAGGCGTCCACCTCGGCCGAGGCGGTCTGCACCCGCGCCGGCGCCACCGAGAGCAGCAGGTCGGCGACCGTGGGATCCGGTCGCGCCTCCACGACCCCCTGCCCCACGAACTGGCGCATCACGCCGAGCCCGCCGGAGCGGGTGATGGCCCCGGCGTGGGGGGTGAGCTCGCCGGTGACCAGCCGCAGCAGCGTGGTCTTGCCGGCACCGTTCGCGCCCACCAGGGCCACCGTCGCGCCGTCGCCGATGCGGAACGACACGTCGTCGAGCAGCACCCGCCCGTCGGGCAGCTCGTAGCGCACCCCGGCGACGTCCACGTGACCCACGGGGAGCCATTCTGCGCTGCCGGGCCGGGGGATGGCCACCGAGTTACCGCTCCCCGGCTGGCCGGCCCGCGTTGTGCCTGGGTGCGCCCAGCGGAGCAGGGGGGCACCGGCGCTGCATTGACACCGGCCCCTTGGGCGGCTCACAGGGAAGCCACAGGGTCGGCAGGGACCGTGGGGTCCATGACAGCTTCGAGAGTCCGCACCACCCGCGGGGCCAAGGCGGCGGTCGTCGGCCTGGGCGTCGTCGGGGCGCTCGGGACGGCCGCCGCCCTTGGTGTGGCCACCGGGCAGGCCACCGCCGACACCGGCACCACCTCCGGCGGCTCGGCCCCACGCGCCCAGCGGGAGGCGGACGACGACGGGCGGTGGACCCCGGTCCAGCCCCCCTCCGCCCAGCAGCCGGCCGCCCCACCGGCCGCCCAGAGCTCCGGGTCCTGAGGTGACCACCGCACAGGACTGGTCGCTGTGGAGCACCTCCGCCCGCCTGGTGGTGACCCGCGATGCCGCGCTCGCGACGGCACGCGAGATCGTGGACGGGATCCTGGCGGAGGTGGAGCTGGCCTGCAGCCGGTTCCGCGACGACTCCGAGATCCGCACGCTGAGCCCCGGGCCGGACGGCACCGTGACCGTCTCGCCGGTGCTGGCGGACCTGCTGGCCGCGGCGCTGGACGCGGCCCTGCGGACGGACGGAGCCGTGGACCCGACGGTCGGCGGCACCCTCGCCGACCTCGGCTACGACCGGGACATCACCATGCTCGACCTGACCGGTGAGCGGCCCGTGGCGCGGGTACGGCGTACCCCCGGCTGGCGGGTCGTCGGGCTCACCGGCCGCACTCTCCGGCTGCCCGCCGGGGTGGAGCTCGACCTCGGCGCGACCGCGAAGGCCGTGGCCGCCGACCGGTGCGCGGTAGCGGTCGCGGACCGGCTCGGCTGCGGTGTGCTGGTCAGCCTGGGCGGCGACATCGCCGCCGCCGGGCCGGCCCCCGTCGGGGGCTGGCAGATCCTGGTCCAAGACACCCCCGGAGACCCGGCGGCCCGCATCGGGCTGGCCGCGGGAACCGCGGTCGCCACGTCGAGCTCGGTACGCCGCACCTGGCGCCGCGGCGGGGCCACCGTCCACCACGTGGTCGACCCACGCACCTCGCGGCCCGCCCGGACCCCCTGGCGGACGGTGAGCGTCGTGGCCGGCACCTGCGCGGAGGCCAACGCCGCCGCCACCGCGACGTTGAGCCGCGGGAACGAGGGCCTGACCTGGCTCACCGCCCAGGGTCTGCCCGCCCGGCTGGTCGACCACGACCGCCGGGTCCGACTGCTGGGTGGCTGGCCCGAGGAGGTCGCGGCATGAACGAAGCACTCTGGGCGCTCGGGCGAGGCACCGGCGTCGTGGCGCTGGTGATGTTCACCCTCGCCCTGGTGCTGGGCATCGTGACCCGGTCGGGACGTCCGCTGCCCGGCCTGGGCCGGTTCGGCGCGGCCGAGCTGCACCGCACCGTCGCGCTGACCGGCACCGGCCTGGTGCTCGCCCACCTGGGGAGCCTGTTCCTGGACCCCTACGCCCAGCTGCGCCTGGTGGACATGGTCGTCCCGTTCCTGGGCGTGGCCAAGCCGCTCTGGCTCGGGCTGGGGACGCTGGCGGTCGACCTCCTCGCAGTGGTCACCGTCGTGAGCCTGCTCCGCCACCGGGTCGGACCACGGGTCTTCCGGGCGGTGCACTGGGCGACGTACCTGCTGTGGCCGGTCGCCGTCCTGCACGCCCTCGGCAACGGCACCGACGCCGCCTCGGCGTGGATGGTCGGCCTGGTCGCGGTCTCCACCGGCGCGGTCGCGAGCGCGGTCGCCTGGCGGCTCATGCCGTCCTTCGCCGAGCGTGGCTGGCGGCGGACCCCCCGCATCCTCACCTCCGGAAGGACCCGCTGATGACGCCCCTCGCCGCACCCGCCGACACCCGACGGCTGCTCGACGCCGGTCCGCTCGGGCCGCTGCCCGACCTGGACGCCGCCGGGCTGGTGCGGCTGGTGGAGGCGGCCGGGCTGACCGGCCGTGGCGGCGCAGGCTTCCCGACCGCGGTCAAGCTGCGGGCCGTCGCGGGCGCGGGACGGACACCCGCCGTGGTGGGCAACGCCATGGAGGGCGAGCCGCTCAGCCACAAGGACAAGGTCCTGCTCACCCACGCGCCGCGACTCGTGGTCGACGGGCTGACCTTGGTGGCCCGGGCACTGCGGACCCGGCGGGTCGTCCTGGCCGTCGGCCCGGACGTGCCGGCCGAGGTCGCCGAGAGCGCCGTGCGCGGCCACCGGATCGAGGTACGCCGGCTGTCCGGCGGCTTCGTCGCCGGCCAGGAGACGGCGCTCGTCAACCAGCTGGAGGGGCGGCCCGCGGTCCCCCGGGATCCACTCACGCGGGTGACCGAGCGCGGGCTCGGGGGCCGGCCCACCCTGGTCGCCAACGCCGAGACCCTGGCGCAGCTGGCCCTGCTCGCCCGGTTCGGTCCGGAGTGGTTCCGCTCGGTCGGCACTCCCGAGGACCCGGGCACCTCGCTGTTCACGATCAGCGGTGCGGTGGCCCGGCCGGGAGTGGTCGAGGCCGCCCGCGGCACCCGGCTGCGCGACGTGCTCGCCTCGGCCCGGCCCGCCCCGGACCTGGCCGCCGTGCTGGTGGGCGGCTA
>NZ_DAOMFK010000033.1:0-1118 GCF_035429765.1 Nocardioides sp.
GGGCTCGGTTCCTGGCAGATGCAGCCGGCCTGCCCCTGGGGGTGCTGCCGGACCGGCGCCGCGAGAACGGGGAGGTCGAGCTCCCGGAGCCGGCGCTCCTGCTCTGGTACACCGACGGCCTGGTCGAGACCCGGGGGCAGGGCATCCGTGCCGGGATGGCTCGGCTCCAGCACCTCGTCGAGGCGCTGGGGCCCACGGTGCGCGCCGAGGACCTCTGCACCCGGTTGCTGCAGCATCCCGAGGGACACGTGCTGCCCGACGACGTCGTGGTCCTCTGCGTGGTCCTGTGACCCGCCGCCCGCGTGGTCCCGGGCGGGCGCCGCGCGACACGGTGGTTGAATGAGCGCCATGGGGACGAGTCGTCGGGGGGAGTCCAGCCGCGCCTGGGCCGAGGAGCTCGCGCAGCTGGCGATCGCGCTCCATGACGAGCCGACCGTCGAGGAGACCGTCGACCTGGTGCTGCGCTACTCCCTCAAGGCGGTGGACTGCGAGTACGCCGGCGTCACCTTCGTGCACGGCCGCAAGCGCGTGGAGACCGCCGCCGCCACCGACCCGCTCATCGAGGCGCTGGACGAGGTGCAGATGGAGGTCGGTGAGGGGCCCGACATGGACGTCCTCTCCGACCGGGTCAGCGTGCTGGTCTCCGACACCCGGGCCGACCGGCGCTGGCCCGCCTGGGCCGCCCGCGTCGCGACGTACGGCATCCGCAGCATGCTGAGCGTGCGGCTGTACACGAGCGCCTCCACCGTCGGCACCCTCAACCTGTACGACTCGAGGCCGGACCACTTCGACGTGGACGACCAGGCGGTGGCGCACCTGCTCGCGCGGCACGCCGCCGTCGCGCTGGCGACCGCGCGCACCACCGAGAACCTCTGGCAGGCGGTCGACGCGCGGAAGCTGGTGGGCCAGGCCCAGGGCATCCTGATGGAGCGCTACCAGCTCACGCCTGACCAGGCGTTCGCGGTGCTGATGCGCTACTCGCAGGACAACAACATGAAGCTGCGCGACGTGGCCGAGCGGCTGGTCAGCAGCCGGGAGCTACCGGGCCAGCCGGCCTCGCGCTGAGGCTCCCGCGCCGGCGAGCGCAGGACCGGTCCGCACGGCCAGCCGCCTGCAGG
>NZ_DAOMFK010000033.1:1218-21724 GCF_035429765.1 Nocardioides sp.
GAATGGACCCGAGCCGACAGGGGTACCCCGACGCCGGAGCGACGAGGGAGGTCCACCGTGCGTGAGGGGACGGCTCACCCCGCCGTCGGTGACCGCTACCGGGCCGGGTGGTGGATCGTGACGGCGGTCGTGACCGGGGTCGGGGTGGCGGCGTACGTGACTTCCGGTTGACCTCCGGGGCCTGACATCATCGGCAGCGCCGCCCGACCCGGGTCGAGGGTTGGCCGGGCGGCAGATCGGACCGAAGGGCGGCATCTGAGGGATGACACCCCACACCCCGCAGTCAGGGGCCTGGTTCCCGTTGGGCTGGGGGCCCTCGGCGCCCGCCGAGGCTCGCGGCCTCGCCCGTCGGCTCAGCGCCGCGCATGCCCTCCAGGCAGCTACCCGGCACCGGCTGCTGCTGGTGGTGAGCGAGCTGGTGAGCAACGCCGTGCAGCACGGCCTCCCGCCCGTGGCCATCCGCATCTCCCTCGGCGAGGACGCGATCGGCGTGGAGGTCAGCGACGGGTCCCTGACGACGCCGAAGCCGCGCTCACCGACCTCGGGCGGGCTCGCGGTCCGCGGCCGCGGACTGGGCATCGTGGGCACCCTGAGCAGCGACTGGGGTTGGCGCACGCAGCCGCCGGGCAAGGCGGTATGGTGCGAGGTACCGCGCTGACGGCGGTGACCCTCGCACCGGGAGCGGCCGAGACGATGCACACGATGCCCGACGGGCGTTGCCTGATCCGTCTCGAGGGCGAGGTCGACCTTGCCGTCGTCCCCGATCTGGTGGCTCAGCTGGAGTTCGCGATGGAGCAGCTGTCGCCCTCGCTCGTCCTCGACATGACCGCCGTGGAGTTCATCGACTCCAGCGGGCTCGCCGCGCTGGTGCGCGCCCGTCGCGAGGCGGAGGCACGCGGCGGCGGTCTGGTGCTCACCGGCACCAACGAGGTGCTCGCCGAGCTGCTCGAGCTCACCCGCCTCGACGAGTACTTCGACATCGTGCCGATGGCCGATCTCCCCTCCACCGACGCATGAAACCCGCCGGATCGGGAACTTGAGCGGCACCGGAAAGGAGTTCGTTGTGGCTTTCATCCTGTGGCTCATCGCCGTCGCCCTGGTCATCTGGGGCATCGTCACGCTCGTCCGTGGTCAGATCCTGGTCGGCGCCCTGCTGATCGTGGTCGGGCTGCTCGTCGGCCCCGGTGGGGTCAGCGTCTTCACCTGAGCGCACGCGGCACGTGGGTCGGGCGGCACCCTGCTGGGTGCCGCCCGACCCACGTCCCTCGCTGTTCGCCGGTGAGAAGGAGCTGAACATCTGCTCGTCCTTCCGTCTCGGCGGGCCCCCTCGGGAGGTCGGACGTGCGTGCGGTACCCGGGCACCCCGCCGGCATGCACGAGGTTGCCGCACCTCACTCTCGCAGCCCTTCGCCAGCGGGCCGGGGCGAGCAATGATCGAAGTATGAGGTCGGCACTCGTTCGACTGCTCCTCGCACTCCTCGTCCTCGGGAGCCTGACCCTCGTCGAGGCTCCGCACACCGCCGCGGCCGGTCTCGCCGTGCGGCTGGAGCCGGGGCCGCAGACCGGCTACCTGTTCTCTGCGTCGGGCGAGGTTCTCGCGACGCAGCGCATCACCGTCCGCCGCGCGCCGGCGATGGTCACCTCCGACCTGCGCCACGCCGTACCCGGCCAGCCCGGGTTCTACCTGCGGATCACGTCCGGGGGCCTCACCGGCTACGAGGTGCGGGAGTCGCCCGTGGCCTACCTCCCGGGGCTCGCAGGGAGCGCTGTCCTGGACCCGCCGGCGACCGTGTCCCTCCGGCCGGGGCGCTACCTCGGCTACGTCTTCGACGCCGACTGGGGCCTGGCCTCCACGGTGTCGGGGACCGTGGCGTCCGCCTCCACGGCGCAGGCGTCTCGTCGAGCCGTCATCGACGGGCGTGCCTACGTGCTGGTCAGCAGCGGGCACTGGGCGGGCACCTGGCTGCCTGTCCCGCGACCGCGCGGCCTGACCGCGACCCGCCTGACCTGTGCGGTCCCGCCCAAGGCGGCTCCCGGCGCTCGCGTCGTCCTCACCCGCGTCGTGACGGACGAGCCGAAGCTCGCGCTCACCTTCGACATGGGCGGCCGGCTGGACCCGGCGCTGGACATCATGGAACGTCTCGTCATCGACCGGGTCTGCGCCACGATCCACCCCACCGGCGATGCCGCGCAGACCGACACCGGACGCACGGTGATGGCCCTCGTGGCGGCGTACCCCGAGCTGTTCGAGGTGGGAAACCACACCATGCACCACTGCAACCTGCGCGACGGCGGCGACGGCGCGTCCTGCCCCGCCACCCCACCCACGGCTGCACGGATCCGGACCGAGCTGACCTCCGCCGAAGCGGTGATCCTCGACCTCACCGGCCAGCAGCCCGCGCCGTACTGGCGGCCGCCCTTCGGGGCGTACGACGACCGCGTGCTGAGCGCGGCCGCCTCCGCGGGCTACACCAAGACCTTGATGTGGGACGTGGACACCATCGACTGGGAGCCGGTCACCGAGGGCGGCCCTACCGCCGCTGCCATCGCGGGCAAGGTCGTCAGCAACGCGCAGGCGGGTTCGATCGTCCTGATGCACCTGGGTGGCTACCACACCTACGACGCTCTGCCGTCGATGGTGCTGCGGCTGCGCGAGGGCGGGCTGCGCCCCACGAGCGTCTCCGACCTGCTGGAGTGAGCGCGCCGGTCTGCGGGTGGGCGCAACAGGGATCGAACCTGTGACCGCTGGTTTGTAAGACCAGAGCTCTACCGCTGAGCTATACGCCCTCGAAGCGGCCACAGACTACGCGAGGCGGCACCGCGGCGGCACGAGGGCTCCGCAGCCTCCGCCGCGGCGTACGGCGAAAGCGGCGAGGGGCAGGAAGATCGTGCCCGGAAATGAGCTGAGCCGCTGGCGTCTCGGGTCACCAGCGGCTCAACACCCCAAAAGATACACACCCGGACCGACTTGCACAATCCGTTACCGGCTCATTGCGAGGAATCCCCGCCTGCTGGTCTAGGCCAGTGCCCGGAGCTGCCGCAGGTGCTCCTCCAGGTCGCGCCCGTCGGGCATCGCGTTGTGCACCGACCAGCGGACCAGGCCCTCCTTGTCCACGACGTACGACGAGCGTCGGGCGCAGCCCTTCGTCTCGTCGAAGACCTCGTACGCCGAGGCAACGGCCCCGTGCGGCCAGAAGTCCGAAAGCAGCGGAAAGTTGAGCCCGTCGGAGTCCGCGAAGGCGCGCAGCGAGTAGACCGGGTCGCAGGAGATGGCCAGCACCTCGGTGTCGAAGGTGAGGAACTCGTCGAGCCGCAGCCGGATCCCGGTCATCTCGCCGGTGCACACGCCGGAGAACGCGTAGGGGTAGAAGAAGATCGCCACCGCCTTCGTGCCGCGGAACGTGGAGAGGGTGACGTCCTGCCCGAACTGGTCACGCAGCGTGAAGTCGGGGGCCGGCCCACCGATGCGGAGTCCCGTCATGTCCCGAATCCTGCCATCCGGGTCGACGCGGGTCGTCACCGCTCCCCGTCCCGGTGCAGCACCCGCTTGAGGATCTTGCCGGTCGCGTTGCGGGGCAGCTCGTCGAGGAACACGATCTCCCGCGGCACCTTGTAGCGGGCCAGGTGCGAGGCCACCCAGGACTTGAGCTCCTCCTCCGACACCGCCGGGTCCGACACCGCCACGAAGGCCTTGAGCCGTTGGCCGAACTCCTCGTCGGCCACCCCGACGGCGGTCGCCTCCAGCACCGCCGGATGACGCGCCAGGCAGTGCTCGACCTCGCTGGGGAAGACGTTCTCGCCGCCGGAGACGATCATCTCGTCGTCCCGGCCCTCGACGTACAGCCGCCCGTCCGGACCGAAGCGGCCGACGTCGCCGGTCGACATCAGCCCGTCCACGACCTCCTTGTGGCCGCCGCCGGAGTAGCCCTCGAACAGCATCGAGTTGCCCACGAAGATCCTGCCCGGGTGCTCGGCAGGGACCTGGTGGCCGTCGTGGTCGAGGATGCGCACCCTGGTCCCGAAGGGCGGGCGGCCGGCGGACGTCGGTGCCGCGCGGAGGTCGCCCGGGGTGGCGATGCTGGCGTAGAAGACCTCCGTCGACCCGTAGATGTTGTAGAGGTTGTCGCCGAAGCGGTCCATCCAGGTCACGGCGAGGTCGCCGCTGAGCGCCGAGCCGGACGCAGCCACCACCTTCAGCCGGGACAGGTCGGCCTCGGCGAGCACCTCCTCGGGCAGGCTCAGCATCCGCTGCAGCATCACCGGGATCACGGCCAGGGAGTCGCAGCGCTCCTCCTCGAGCACCCCCAGGCACTCGGCGGCGTCGAACCGGCGGCGCAGCACGACCGCCGAGCCGAGCAGCATCGCCAGGCTGAGGTGCGCGAACCCCCAGGTGTGGAACAGCGGTGCCGCGACGTGGCTGGTCCAGCCGAAGCGCAGCGGGATCCGGTCCAGCACGGCGACCACGGCCTCCAGACCGGCCTCGCCGCGGGGGGCGCCCTTGGGCTCCCCGGTGGTGCCGGAAGTGAGGATGACCGTGCGGGGCCGGCGGTCGGGTGGTCGGAGGTCTCCGGAGGGGTACGCCGCGATCAGCGCCTCCAGGGTCAGCCCCTCCGGCCGCCCCGAGTCGGTCCAGGCCAGCAGCCGCTGCTCGGGGCGGGTGCCTGGCAGCAGGCCCTCGAACTCCTCGTCGAGGACGACCAGCCGAGGCCGTTCCCGGTCGAGCACGTCGGCCAGCTGAGGCCCGGCGAACGCGGTGTTGAGGTAGAGCACGTCCGCACCGAGCTTGGCGACCGCCAGGGTGGCGTCGACGAAGCCGCGGTGGTTGCGGCACATCACGGCGACCGAGTCGCCCGCCTGGACACCGAGCTCGCCCAGACCTCGCGCCAGCGCGTTGCTGCGGGCGTGCAGGTCGCCGAAGGTCAGCGACCCGCGCTCGTCGAGGAGCGCGACCCTGCGCGGCTCGCGCAGCGCCATCGTGGCGAACCCTCCGGCCGGGCCGGTCCCCCAGCGCAGCAGCGTGGCGCCCAGCGCGGCGAGCGTCCACGGGGCGTAGGGCCGGATGACCCCGGACCGGGCGAGCACCTTGACCGCGGCGCCCGCCAGCGCGGTCTCGCCGGCCAGTCTCGGGAGCAGGTCGCCGGGTGGGAGCGGCGGGTGAATCACGTGGGCGACTTGGGGGCCACCAGCCGGGTGGCGGTCCAGTCCTTGCTCACCGGGGCGGTGGTGGTCTGGGCGAGCCCGGCGATGGGGGCGGCCTCGGCGATGTCGGCGGCGTCCACGGCCCCCGGGCGACCGATCTTGGGGGTGAGCAGCCAGATGGCGCCCCCGCGGACCAGGTCGGTGAGCGCATCGACCAGCCCGTCGACCAGGTCACCGTCGTCGGCGCGCCACCACAGCAGCACCGCCTCCACCACGTCGCCGTAGCTGCCGTCGACCAGGTCGCCGTCGACCAGCTCCTCGATGGCCGCACGCAGCTCGTCGTCGGTGTCGTCGTCCCAGCCGAGCTCCTGGATGACCATCCCCGGCGTGAATCCCAGTCGGGCCGCCGGACCTGCCGGGCCCTGGGTCTGGGTGGTCCCGCCACCCGCGGTGGAGCTCACGTGTGCCTCCCGCTCTCCTCTGCACTGGCGCTGGGTGCGCCGGGCCTCGTGCTCGGACGTGCACGAGGTGAGCAGTAGTCCACCTGACTTCCCTCCGACGCGCAACCCTTCCGCGTCACACCTGTCACACCAGCCGCGGTGGCCAGCCCTCAGATCCCCAGGTAGCTGACCGGGCCGAGGTCCACGTCGAAGCTCATGGACGCGGTCTTGGAGTGCGCGCGGCAGCGCTGCGCCGCGGCGTGCTCGCACCGCCCCGCGGCGTACTCGTCGGTAGATTCCGTCGGGTCCGCCCGCGTGCAACGATGGCCGGGTGACCGATGCTTCGAGCCCGCGCAGCAGCCGCCCCCAGCTCCCCGTGATCCACGAGGGCCTGCCGACCCAGCTCCCCGACATCGACCCCGAGGAGACCCACGAGTGGCTCGACTCGTTCGACGCGATGGTCGACGAGCGAGGCCGGGAGCGGGCCCGCTACGTGATGCTCCGGCTGCTCGAACGGGCCCGCGAGCAGCAGGTCGGCGTACCCGCGCTGCGCAGCACCGACTTCATCAACACCATCCCGCCCGAGCGCGAGCCGTGGTTCCCCGGCGACGAGCACATGGAGAAGCTGATCCGCCGGCTGGTGCGGTGGAACGCGGCGGTGATGGTGACCTCGGCGAACCGGCCGGGCCTGGAGGTGGGCGGCCACATCGCCACCTACCAGTCCGCCGCCAGCCTCTACGAGGTCGGCTACAACCACTTCTTCCGCGGCAAGAGCCACCCCGGCGGCGGGGACCAGGTGTACGTCCAGGGCCATGCCTCGCCGGGCATCTACGCCCGGGCGTTCCTGATGAAGCGGCTCACCGCCGAGCAGCTCGGCCGGTTCCGCCAGGAGGTCCAGCACGGCCGCGGCCAGGGCCTCTCGTCCTACCCGCACCCGAGGCTGATGCCGGAGTTCTGGGAGTTCCCCACGGTGTCGATGGGGCTCGGCCCGCTCAACGCGATCTACCAGGCACGCTTCAACCGCTACCTGCACAACCGCGGCATCAAGGACACCTCCGACCAGCACGTGTGGGCCTTCCTGGGCGACGGGGAGATGGGCGAGCCCGAGTCGCTGGGCGCGATCGGGCTGGCCGCGCGGGAGGAGCTGGACAACCTGACGTTCGTCATCAACTGCAACCTCCAGCAGCTCGACGGGCCGGTGCGCGGCAACGGCAAGGTGATCCAGGAGCTCGAGTCGTTCTTCCGCGGCGCGGGCTGGAACGTCATCAAGGTGGTCTGGGGCCGCGAGTGGGACGAGCTCTTGGCGCGCGACGTCGACGGCGTCCTGGTGAACCGGATGAACGGCACGCCGGACGGGCAGTTCCAGACCTACTCGGTCGAGACCGGCGCCTACATCCGCGAGCACTTCTTCGGCGGCGACGCCCGGCTGCAGGAGATGGTCGCCCACCTGACCGACGAGCAGATCCAGAACCTGCCCCGCGGCGGCCACGACTACCGCAAGGTGTACGCCGCGTTCAAGGCGGCCACCGAGCACGTCGGCCAGCCGACGGTGATCCTGGCGCAGACCGTGAAGGGCTGGACGATCGACGCGCTGATGGGCAAGAACGCCACCCACCAGATGAAGAAGCTCAACACCGACTCCCTCAAGCAGTTCCGGGACCGGCTGGAGCTGCCGGTGACCGACCGCGAGATCGACGACGCCTACGAGGCCGACGGGTCGGCGCCCTTCTACCACCCCGGCGAGGACAGCGACGTGCTGGCCTACCTGCGCGAGCGGCGCCGCGCCCTCGGCGGCCCGGTGCCGGCGCGCCAGGTGACCGCCCGGGCGCTCACGCTCCCGGGGGACGAGATGTACGCCGAGCTCAAGCAGGGCTCCGGGAAGCAGGCGATCGCCACCACCATGGCGTTCGTCCGGCTGCTGAAGGACCTGATGAAGGACCCGGAGATCGGGCACCGGATCGTGCCGATCGCCCCCGACGAGTTCCGCACCTTCGGCATGGACTCCATGTTCTCCACGGCGAAGATCTACAACCCGGCCGGCCAGACCTACGAGTCGGTGGACCGCAAGCTGCTGATGGCCTGGAAGGAGTCCGCCCAGGGGCAGCTGCTCCACGAGGGCATCTCCGAGGCGGGCTCGATCGCCTCGGCGACCGCGGCCGGGTCGGCCTACGCCACCCACGGCGAGCCGATGATCCCCGTCTACCTCTTCTACTCGATGTTCGGCTTCCAGCGCACCGGCGACTCGATCTGGGCGATGACCGACCAGCTCGCCCGCGGCTTCCTCATCGGCGCCACGGCCGGGCGGACCACGCTGACCGGCGAGGGCCTCCAGCACGCCGACGGGCACTCACCGCTGCTCGCGGCGACCAACCCGGCGGTGGTCCACTACGACCCGGCCACCGCCTACGAGGTGTCCCACATCGTGCAGGACGGGCTGCGCCGGATGTACGGCTCCCCGGCCGACCACCCGCACGGCGAGGACGTCGTCTACTACCTGACCGTCTACAACGAGCCACTGGTGCAGCCGGCCGAGCCTGAGCACCTGGACGTGGAGGGCCTGCTCAAGGGGCTCTACCACCTCGCGGTGCCACCGACCGGCCTCGCCGCCGACGCCCCCCGCGTCCAGCTGCTCGCCAGCGGGATCGGCCTGCCCTGGGTCCAGCGCGCCCAGGAGCTGCTCGCCCAGGAGTGGGGGGTGGCCGCGGACGTGTGGTCGGTGACCTCGTGGAACGAGCTGGCCCGCGACGCCGTCGCCGCCGAGGAGTGGAACCTGCTGCACCCCACCGAGCCCCCACGGACGGCGTACGTCGCCGACAAGCTCCGCGAGGTCGAGGGACCTGTCGTGGCGGTGTCGGACTACATGGCGGCGGTGCCGCTGCAGATCGCACGCTGGGTGCCGCGGGACTACCGGGTGCTGGGCACCGACGGGTTCGGCTTCGCCGACACCCGGCCGGCGGCCCGCCGCTTCTTCCACGTCGACGCCGAGTCGGTGGTGGTCCAGGCCCTGCAGGCGCTGGCCGACGCCGGCCGGGTGTCCCGGGAGACGGTGGCCGACGCGTTCACCAAGTACCGCATCGACGACCCCACCGCGGTCCGTGGCGTCCGGCAGGCCGGCGGGGACGCCTGACCTCCCGCGTCACTCCTGCCCGGACGCCGGGTTCCCGCGGATGGCCACACCGAGGGGACCCTCGTCGGTAGCGATGACGCGACCGAGCACGGCGGTCGCCAGCAGCATGAAGGAGACGGCGTACAGCCAGGCCAGGTAGGCGAACGCGACCCCGATCGCGCCGTAGCGCGCAGCGCTCGACTCGACGGCGATGCCGAGGTACCGCACCGAGAACGGGTGCGCGAGGATCATCGCCAGGGCGAACAGCGCTGCGCCCGGGGCGAGCAGGCGGATCCGGACCCGCCCCATCATCAGCAGCCAGGGCACGAACATGGCGATGCCGGTGTTGATGGCGAAGGAGAGCGAGGCGCTCCACAGCCGCGGCGGCGGGATGCCCTGGACCATCCGCACGACGTACCTGCTGAGCACCACGGCGATCGCCAGCACGATCACCGCGGCCAGCCAGCGCCAGGCCTGCGAGATCCGGGTTCGCGTGCGCTCGTGCTGCCAGATGGTGTCGTAGGCCCGGGTGAGCGCGCGGGAGAGACTGGTCGCCGAGACGAGCACGACGAGGAAGCCGAGCACCCCGAAGCTGCTGACCCCACCCGAGACCACGACGTCGTCGAGCACCTGCTCGGCCTCGGAGGGCAGGCCGGCGCCGGAGATCGCCCCGGCGGTCTGGTCGGCTCCGAAGAACGCCGCCCCCATGATGATGATCGGGAAGATCGAGGTGAACAGCTGGGCGGCGACCGTCATCGCCCGGTCGAAGATCTGCACCTCCCGCAGCCCGGTGGCCACCCGGATCGCGATCCGTCCGGGCCAGTGCGAGAGCGCCCAGGTCGTGGCCTGCTGGACGCGGAGCGGCGCCTTGGCCAGCAGGGCCTGCTGCTGGTCGGTCAGGACGTCCTGCGGGAGCGGCTCGGTCCGCGGGTCCGGGGTCACGGCGTCATCCTCTCCCATCACCGGTGGTCAGCTGCTCGCCCCCCGCCGCGAGCAGCGCTAGCCTCGTCCGAGGAGGTGGCGGGATGGAGGACTCCGCGGCCGCCCTGGCGAGGGCGCACGAGCACGCGACCCGGTGGCTGGCCTCGCTGGCCGAGCGACCGGTCCCACCGCAGGCCACGCTCGAGGAGGTCACCGCGGCCCTGGGCGAGGCCCTGCCCGACGGCCCGTCGCCTTCTGTCGGAACCGTGGACCTGCTGGCCCGGGCCTGCGAGCCCGGGCTGACCGCGATGGGGTCGGGGCGCTTCTTCGGCTTCGTCATCGGTGGGACGCACCCGGCCGCCCTGGCAGCGGACTGGCTGGTGAGCGCATGGGACCAGAACGCGGGGCTGCGGCTGGTGACGCCCGCCGTGTCCGCCGTCGAGGAGCTCACCGGCCGCTGGCTGCTCGACCTGCTCGACCTTCCCCGCGGGGCCGCGGTGGGCTTCGTCACCGGTGCCACGATGTCGAACTTCACCTGCCTGGCCGCCGCCCGCGACGACGTGCTGCGCCGGGCCGGGTGGGACACCGGGCGCGACGGGATCACCGGCTCGCCGGGCGTCCGCGTGCTCGTCGGCGCCGAGCGCCACGACACGGTCGACCTGGCCTTGCGCTACCTGGGACTGGGCCGGCCCGAGGTGGTCCCGGCCGACGACCAGGGCCGGATCAGGGTCGACGCCCTGGCCGCCGCGCTGGAGTCCGGGGCCGGTGACGGCCGCCCGGTGGTCGTCGTGCTCCAGGCCGGCAACGTGCACTCGGGGGCCTTCGACCCCTTCACCGAGGCGATCGAGGTGTCCCACCGGCACGGTGCCTGGGTGCACATCGACGGCGCCTTCGGGCTCTTCGCCGGCGCGTCCCCGACGTACCGGCACCTGGTGGCGGGCTTCGCCGACGCCGACTCGTGGACCACCGACGCCCACAAGACGCTCAACGTCCCCTACGACTGCGGCATCGCGGTCGTGCGGTCGCCCGAGGCGCTGCGGTCCGCCATGAGCATGCAGGGCGAGTACCTGATCCACGATCCGCAGGGCGACCCCCTGGAGCGGGTGCCGGAGGTCTCCCGGAGGGCCCGGGGGCTGCCGGTCTGGGCGGTGCTGCGCACCCTGGGGCGGGCCGGGGTGGCCGAGCTGGTGGACCGGATGTGTGCGCGGGCCACCGAGCTCGCCACGGAGGTGTCAGCCCTCGACGGAGCCCGCGTGCTCCACGACGTGTGCTTCACGCAGGTGTGCGTGAGCTTCGGCAGCGACGAACGCACCCACCGCGTGGTGCAGGCGATGCTGGAGGACGGCACCTCGTGGACCACCGGCTCCCGCTGGCACGACCAGGCAGTCCTGCGGATCTCGGTCAGCAACTGGTCGACCAGCCCCGACGACGTACGCCGGACCGTCGAGGCCCTGCGCCGGGTGACGA
The DNA here is from genome assembly GCF_035429765.1 of Nocardioides sp. Classification (GTDB taxonomy): domain Bacteria; phylum Actinomycetota; class Actinomycetes; order Propionibacteriales; family Nocardioidaceae; genus Nocardioides. The sequence continues at coordinate 12,292 of NZ_DAOMFK010000033.1, forward strand.
CCGGGTAGCCCCCGCGACTGGCGGTCAGGCAGACGGCGCGGACGCCAGCGGTGCCACCGGCGCGTGCCCGGCCTCGGCCTGGCGGATGCGCACGTCGCCGCCCCGGCGCAGGTGGTCGCGCCACTGCTCCCACTCGAAGCGCGCCGGCGCGGTGGAGCGGACGAAGTCGTTGACGAGCTTGACGAAGCGCTCGGGATGGTCGCGGTGGGGGAAGTGGCCGGCGTTCGGGACGATCTCGACGTCGCAGTGCGGGGCGACCACCCGGGCGACCTCGGCATGGCTGACCGGGATGACGGGGTCGTCGTCGCCCCAGATCACGCACATCGGGATGTCGTCGGTGAGGTAGGCACGGTCGCTCATGGTGATGATCTGGCCGCGCCAGTCCACGACCGCCCGGACGACGTGGGCGAGCGCGGCGCGGGCCCGCGGGTCGCGCAGCGCGGAGAAGATGGCGGCCACCTCGCCGAGGTCCCTGGTCCCCGGGAGCCGGCTGCGGCTGAGCGCGGTGAGCCCCGCGACCCCGAGCTGGCGGACCCCCGGCAGCGTGAGCAGACCGGTGATCTGGTGGAACCCGGGCGTGGTCACCGCCCGGATGATCGGGGTCACCTCCGGACCGAACCCGCCCGGGGCGACCAGGACCAGCCGCTCGGCGAGCTCGGGGTACTGGTAGGCGAACTGCATCGCTACCCCGCCCCCCAGGCTGTGACCCACCACCGTCGCGCGGTCGATGTCGAGTGCGGCGAGCAGGTCGCGCATGCCGTTGGCGTAGCCGCCGACGCTGTAGTCGGCGCGCGGCTTGTCGGAGGCGCCGTGGCCCAGCAGGTCGGGAGCGATCACGGTGTACCGACGGGCGAAGGACTCGACCACCAGGTCCCAGGTGGTGTGGTCGCAGCCCATGCCGTGCAGCAGGAGCAGGGCCGGCCCGGAGCCGGCCTTGAGGAAGGCCCGGCGGTGGCCGTGGAGGGTGAGGTGCTGCAGAGCGAGCGGCTCCCCGGTCCCCATCTCCACCTCCCGAGTGCAGTGGCACCGGACCGGCCCGGTGCCACAAGGGGGCACAGTCAACCAGAAACGGCGCCGCGACACACCCCCCACCCCCTTGTAGCCTCTGGCTGTGTTCCCTGAGCCGAGCGCCGAGTCCCGGGCCCGGGCCGCCGACGCCCTGCAGCGGGCCACCGGCACGCTCAGCACCGCGGCGACCGCCCGGATGCTGGCCGACCTGGCGTGGTTCGGCGCACTCGAGGCGCAGGAGCGCTCCTGGGTCGGGCTGATCGTCCAGGCCGGCATCCGGAACTTCGTCGACTGGTACCGACGCGACGCGCACACCCCCGCGGCCGGCGGGTCGGCTATCGCCGCCTCGGTCTTCGGCGCAGCCCCCCGCGCGCTGACCGGCGTCATCAGCCTGCAGCAGACCGTGGACCTGATCCGGCTCAGCATCGAGGTCGTCGAGAGCAACGTCGACGCCATCGTGCAGCCCGAGGACGCCCCGGAGGTGCACCAGGCGATCTCCTGGTACGCCCGCGAGGTCGCCTTCGCCACCGCCGAGGTCTACGCGCGGGCCGCGGAGGTGCGCGGGGCCTGGGACGCCCGGCTGGAGGCCCTGGTGGTCGACTCGGTGCTCCGCGGCGAGGCCGACGAGGCGGTCCTCTCCCGGGCCAGCGCTCTTGGCTGGTCCTCCCACGGGGAGGTGGCCGTGGTGCTGGGGCCCACCCCTCCGGAGCGGACCGCCAGCGACCTGTTCGACGACGTACGCCGCGCCGCCCGCGCCGCCGCGATGGACGCCCTGTGCGCGATCCAGGGCGAGCGGCTCTCGGTCGTCCTGGGCGGGGTGGCCGACCCGCGTCGCGCCGGCTCGGTGGTGGCGGACCTGTTCGGGGAGGGGGCCGTCGTGGTCGGCCCGGTCACCGCCGACCTCGGGCACGCCCACGTCTCGGCCCGGGCGGCCCTGTCGGCCCACCGGGCGGCGGCCGGGTGGCCGGAGGCTCCCCGTCCGTGCCTCAGCGAGGACCTGCTCCCCGAGCGGGCCCTGGCCGGCGACGGGCATGCCAGGCGGCACCTCGTCGAGGACGTCTACCTGCCGCTGTGCGAGGCCCGCGGCACCCTGGTGACCACGCTGTCGACGTACTTCGCGCAGGGATCGGGGGTCGAGGCGACCGCCCGGGCCCTCTACGTGCACCCCAACACGGTGCGCTACCGGCTGCGGCAGGCCACGGAGGTCTCCGGCCTGAGCCCGGCTGACCCGCGCGACGGCTTCACCCTCCGCATCGCGCTGGTCCTGGGACGGCAGTCGGGCCGCGGACAGCCTGGCGATTTGTAGGAACCCCACAACGAATCAGTCCCCAACTTCGTGCGTGCCTGAGGCGAGTCCAGCCCGGTCCGCCCGGCACAGTGGTCCACGTGCTCGTCATCGTCGCCCCCGGCCAGGGGTCCCAGTCCCCTGGCTTCCTCCAGCCGTGGCTGGAGGACCCCACGTTCGCCGCGCGCCTGGAGTGGCTCTCCACCGTCGCCGACCTCGACCTGGTGCACTACGGCACGGCCGCGGACGCCGACACCATCCGGGAGACCCAGATCGCCCAGCCGCTGCTGGTGGCGACCAGCCTGGTGGCCGCGCTCGGGATCTTCCCCCACCCCACCGACGCCTTCAACCGGGTCGGCGCGGTCGCCGGCCACAGTGTCGGCGAGCTGGCCGCGGCCGCCGGAGCACGGGTGATCACCGCCGAGCAGGCCATGGTGCTGGTCCGCGAGCGCGGCAAGGCGATGGCCGCCGCAGCCGCGCAGACCCCGACCGGGATGACCGCGGTGCTCGGCGGCGACCGCGACGACGTACTGGCCGCCTTGGAGCGGCACGGGCTGACCGCGGCCAACGACAACGGTCCGGGCCAGGTGGTGGCTGCCGGGACCCTCGACCAGCTGGCCGCACTCGCGGCCGACCCCCCGGCCCGGGCCCGGCTCGCGCCGCTCAGCGTGGCCGGGGCCTTCCACACCGGCCACATGTCGCCCGCCGTGGGCCGGCTCGCCGGGCTCGCCCGGTCGGTCTCCACCCACGACCCGCGCACCGCCGTGATCTCCAACCGCGACGGGCAGGTCGTCCACGACGGGCGGGAGGTGGTCCGCAGGATCGTCGACCAGATCGCCAGCCCGGTCCGCTGGGACCTGTGCATGGAGACGATGCTCGACCTCGGCGTGACCGGCCTGCTGGAGATGCCGCCTGCGGGCACCCTCACCGGGATCGCCAGGCGCGCCATGAAGGGCGTCGAGACGTTCGCGCTCAAGACCCCTGACCAGCTCGACGCGGCCCGCGACTTCTGCGCGCGGCACGGCGAGGCGTCGGTCATCGAGACCACCCCGACCTGGCGGATGGTGGTCTCCCCGAGCAAGGGCACCTTCCACCTCGACGACGCGGCCCGCGAGGCCGCCGTGCTGCCCGTGGGCGCGGCGGTCGGCGCGGTGGCCAGCCTGCGGGACCGCACCGACGTCACCGCAACCCACGGCGGGCAGGTGGTGGAGTGGCTGGTCGAGGACGGTGACCTGGTCTCGCCGGGCCAACCCCTGCTCCGCCTGCACCCAGAGGGGATCGGCTGATGGCTGCGCTGCACGAGTCCGTGGGGAGCCGGCACACCGCCGTGCTCGGCGTCGGGTCCTACCGGCCCTCCCGGGTGATCCCCAACGCCGACCTCATCGAGGCCATCGACTCCAGCGACGAGTGGATCCAGCAGCGCTCCGGCATCCGCCAGCGACGCTGGGCGACGCCGGAGGAGACCATCAGCATGATGAGCCTGGCCGCGTCGCGAGGCGCGCTGGAGCACGCCGGGCTGGCCCCCGAGCAGATCGACGCGGTGATCGTGGCGACCGTCAGCCACATGCTGCAGACCCCCGCCGTCGCGACGGCGATCGCGCACCAGCTGGGCACCAACCAGGCGGCGGCCTTCGACATCTCCGCGGCCTGCGCCGGCTTCTGCCACGGCCTCGCCCTCGCCTCGGACATGGTGCGCGGCGGAAGCGCCCGGCACGTGCTGGTGATCGGGGTCGAACGACTCTCCGACATCACCGACGTCAACGACCGGGGCACCGCCTTCCTGTTCGCCGACGGCGCCGGCGCCGCGGTGGTCGGGCCGAGCGAGGCTGCGGCGATCGGTCCCGTGGTCTGGGGCTCCGACGGCGAGCAGTTCGACCTGATCCGGCAGCGCGAGGACTGGCGTGACGTCGTCGGCTCGGACGACGACCCGGGCACCGGCGTGATGCCGCACCTGGTGATGGAGGGCAACGCCGTCTTCCGCTGGGCGGCGTTCACCATGGCCAAGGTGGCCCAGCAGGCGCTGGACCGGGCCGGCGTACGCGTCGAGGACCTCGACGTGTTCGTCCCGCACCAGGCCAACATGCGCATCATCGACGCCATGGCCCGGGCCATGAAGCTTCCCGAGCACGTCCGGATCGCGCGCGACATCGCCGACCAGGGCAACACCTCCGCCGCGTCGATCCCCCTCGCCCTGAACCAGATGATCGCCGATGGCGAGGCCCGCAGCGGGGACACTGCGCTGCTCGTCGCCTTCGGGGCCGGCCTGGCCTACGCGGCCCAGGTCATCACCGTCCCCTGACCGAGTCACCCACGCACACCCCCACCACCGAGGAGAAAGAAGCCTGATGGCCACCACCGAAGAGATCCGCGCCGACCTCGCTGACATCGTCAACGAGGTCGCCGGGATCGACGCCGAGGACGTCCAGCTCGACAAGTCGTTCGTCGACGACCTCGACGTCGACTCCCTGTCCATGGTCGAGGTCGTCGTCGCGGCCGAGGAGAAGTTCGGCGTCTCGATCCCCGACGACGAGGTGAAGAACCTCAAGACGGTCGGCGACGCCGTGGCCTTCATCGAGTCCGCCCAGAGCTGACCCGTCACAAATTGCGGCCGACCCGTCACAAATTGCGCGCAATTTGTGACGGGTCGGCACACTCCCACGGAAGAGGACCCCTGCATGACAGCCATCCGAGTCGTCGTCACCGGCCTGGGCGCCACCACGCCCGTCGGCGGTGACGTGGCCAGCACCTGGACCGCCCTGCTCGAGGGCCGCTCCGGCGTCACCGCGCTCACCGAGGAGTGGGCCGAGCCGCTGGCCGCCCGGATCGCCGCGACCGTGGCGGTCGACCCGACCGAGGTCTTGGACCGGGTCCGCGCCCGTCGGATGGACCGCTCCGGCCAGCTCGCGCTGGTGGCCGGCCTGGAGGCCTGGACCGACTCCGGGCTCGACAAGGACGGGGTGGAGCCAGAGCGGCTCTCGGTCGCGATGGCCTCAGGGATCGGCGGGATCCAGACCCTGCTGGCCAACTACGACGCCATGAAGGAGAAGGGCCCGCGCCGGGTCTCCCCGCTGGCGATCCCGATGCTGATGCCGAACTCCCCCGCCGCGAACGTCGGGCTGGACATCGGCGCGCGCGGAGGGGTCCACACCCCGGTCTCCGCCTGTGCCTCGGGCAACGAGGCGATCGCGCTCGGCATCGACCTGATCCGGCTGGGCCGCGCCGACGTCGTGGTCTGCGGCGGCACCGAGGCCGCGGTGCACCCGCTGCCGATGGCGGCGTTCGCGCAGATGATGGCGCTCTCCAAGCGCAACGACGACCCCGCGGCGGCGTCACGGCCGTGGGACAAGGGCCGCGACGGGTTCGTGCTCGGCGAGGGCGCCGCCGCGGTGGTGCTGGAGTCCGCCGAGCACGCCGCCGCGCGCGGTGCGCGGGTGTACGCCGAGGCGGCCGGGGCGGGCATCACCGCCGACTCCCACGACATCGCCCAACCCGACCCGGCCGGTCTGGGTGCGACCCGGGCCATGCGGCTGGCCCTGGCGGCGGCCGATCTGGCGCCCGAGGACGTCGCGCACATCAACGCGCACGCCACCTCGACCCCGCAGGGCGACGTCGCTGAGGCCCTGGCGATCCGCTCGGCCCTCGGGTCCGCGGCGGAGCGGCCCGTGGTCACCTCCACGAAGTCGATGACCGGTCACCTGCTCGGCGCCGCCGGCGCGCTGGAGTCCGTCGCGACCATCCTCGCGCTCCGTGACCGGGTCGTCCCTCCCACGATCAACCTCGAGGACCCGGAGGAGGTAGGCCTGGATCTCGCGGACAAGCGACGGGACCTGCCCGCCGGCGACGTGGCCGCCCTCAACAACTCCTTCGGCTTCGGCGGCCACAACGTGGCCCTGGCGTTCCGGAGCGTGTGATGGTCGCCGCGACCCCCGAGAAGACGGCCCCCGCGAGCGCCAAGCCGCCCCGCGCCGAGGACCCGCGCAACCCGCTGCTCCGGCTGGCGGCTCTGCTCGACGAGGGCACGATGGAGCTGATCAGCCCCCAGGACGACTCCGGCATGCTGGCCGCCGTCGGCCGGGTCAGGGGTACGTCGGTGGTCGCGTTCTGCTCCGACGCCACCGTGATGGGTGGCGCCATGGGGGACGTGGGCTGCCGCGTCGTGGTGGACGCCTACCACCGGGCACTGATCGACGGGGTGCCGATCATCGGGCTCTGGCACTCCGGTGGCGCCCGGCTCGCCGAGGGAGTGCTGTCCCTGCACGCGGTCGGACGGATCTTCCACATCATGACGCAGGCCTCCGGGAGGATCCCCCAGGTCTCGGTCGTGCTGGGCCCGGCGGCGGGCGGGGCGGCGTACGGCCCGGCGCTCACCGACGTGGTGATCCTGGGCCCGGACGGTCGCATCTTCGTCACCGGCCCCGAGGTGGTGCGCTCGGTGACAGGTGAGGACGTCGACATGCTCCGGCTGGGCGGCCCCGAGCCCCACGGCCGACGTTCCGGCGTGGTCCACATCCTCACCGAGTCCGAGCAGGAGGCGCTCCAGCGGGCCCGCGACGTCGGGCACCTGCTCGGCTCGCCGGGCAGCCTGGACGTGGCCGCGGTGACCGACGTCGACCTGGCCAGGTTCCTCCCGGAGTCCAAGAAGCGGGCCTACGACGTCCATCCCCTCGTCGAGGCGGTGCTGGACGAGGGGACGGCGCAGGAGCTGCACGCCCGGTGGGCCCCCAACATCGTCACGGCCCTGGGCCGGTTCGGTGGCCGCACGGTGGGTGTCGTCGCGAACAACCCGCTGCGGCTGGGCGGGTGCCTGGACTCGCTGTCGGCGGAGAAGGCCTCCCGGTTCGTGCGCATGTGCGACGCGTTCGGCGTCCCGCTGATCGTGCTGGTCGACGTTCCCGGGTACCTCCCCGGCGTCGGGCAGGAGTGGGACGGCGTGGTACGCCGTGGCGCGAAGCTCCTGCACGCCTTCGGGGAGTGCGTCGTGCCCAGGGTGACGCTGGTGACCCGCAAGACGTATGGCGGCGCCTACATCGCCATGAACGCCCGCGCCGTCGGCGCCACCCGGGTCTTCGCCTGGCCGGGGGCCGAGGTGGCGGTGATGGGGGCCGTCGCGGCGGTACGCATCCTGCACCGCCGCAAGCTCTCGGAGGTCCAGCCCGATCTGCGTCCGGTGGTGGAGGCCGAGCTCGCCTTGGAGCACGAGCGGCTCGCCGGCGGGGTGGAGAGGGCGATCGAGATCGGCGTCGTCGACGAGGTCGTCGAGCCGACTGCGACCCGGTCGTCCCTGGCGCGGGCCATCGACGACGCCGTGCAGTCGGTCGGCGTACGACGGGGCGCGCACGGGAACATCCCGCTCTGAGCGCCCCCGCTCAGACCACCTGGTGCAGCCAGCGGACCGGAGCGCCTTCGCCGGCGTGCCGGAAGGTCTCCAGCTCGTCGTCCCACGGCTTCCCGAGGAGCTTGTCGATCTCCTGGGCCAAGGTGGTGGCGCCCACGGCCGCCTTGACCACAGCCGCCTTGAGCCGGTCCTCAGGGATCATCAGGTCCCCGTGGATCCCGGTGACTGCGTGGAAGACGCCCAGATCGGGGGTGAAGGAGTAGCGGGCCCCCTCGGTGGCGGGCGTCGGCTCCTCCGTGACCTCGAAGCGCAGGTGGTTCCACCCGCGCAGTGCCGAGGTGATGGCCGAGGCGGTGCCGGCCTCGCCCATCCAGGACATCTCCGTGCGGTAGCTGCCGGGCTGGGCGGGCTGGGGGGTCCAGTGCATGTTCGTGGCAGCACCAAGGACACCACCGACCGCCCACTCGATGTGCGGGCACAGCGCCGAGGGTGAGGAGTGCACGAAGAGAACACCCCTCGTCACGACGCGGGTGGCAGTGCTTGCGGTCACCAGGGCCTCCTTCATCACCGGCGCGGAGATGCGCCTTCCCCAGCGTTCTCGTGCCGTGATGAAGCGACGTGATGATGACCCTATGTGGTTGTGGTGACCATTGTGACCGATGAGACCGGCGAATTCCAGCGCTGTGACTCCGTCCTGGGACACTGGTTCAGACCGGTCAGTCCAGGCGCTTCTCGATCTGCTCGGCGCGGTCCGCGGCGTCGGTGAGCTCCTGGCTGTCGATCGCGTGGGTGCGGTGGAACCAGGCAAGCGCGTCGCGCTCACGGCCGGCGGCCTCGAGCGTGTCGGCGTAGGCGTAGCGCAGCCGCACGACCCACGCGGCGCGGCTCTTGGAGGTCAGCGGCGAGAGCTCGAGGGTGCGCAGGGCCGCGTCGAGCTGGCCCAGGTCCCGCCGGGCCCCGGCCTCCACGAGGGTCATCTCCGCCTTCGCCTCGGGCGTGAACCCGGCGACGGCCGGGCTCTTGGCCAGCTTCAACGCCTCCTGCGGCTTGCCGAGCGCCCGCTGGCAGTCCGCCATCATCGGCAGGTACGCCGTGGTTCCGTTCATCCGCTTGGCCGCCCGCAGCTCCGCGAGCGCCTCGGCGTAGTGCCCAGCGGCGTACGCCGCCTCACCGGTGGCCTCGCGCACCACCGCCAGCCGGCTGGCGCGGGCCCGGGCGGCAAGGGTGTGCCGGTACGCCGTCTCGGGATCCTGCTCGATCAGCATGCCGGCCGCCGCGAGGTGCCGGGCGACGCGCGCCGCGAGCTTCTCGGGCAGGCCCTTGAGCTGAGCCGACACCGAGCGGTCGAGCTCACGTCCGGTGACACTCTCGGGGAGGGGCGGGCCGTCGTAGGTGGCCTGGTCGACGCTCCGTTCCACCTGCTTGTCGGCAGGGCGCTTCCAGTCCCCTTTACGCGCAGGACGGTCTCCACGCGACGACGTGCCCGCGCCCCCGCCCTGGGGTCGCGCCCCCTCGGACTTCCCCCTCGTCGGGCGGGACGGCGCGGACCGGCCATGACCCGTCGAACCGGGGCTCTTGCCCGACGACCCGCCCGGGCGTCCGGACCCGCTCGACCGCGACCCCGCGCTCGAGGGGCGCTGACGCCCCCGTTCCTGAGCCATGGCGGGCACCTCTCCTCTCGACGGCCCCCGCCGGCCCGATCCTAGGGCAGGGGTACCTCTGTGGGTCATGCGCGCCGGAGGAGACCTCCGGTAAATGGGGTAGAGGCCACCGGGTGGGTGGCCTCTACGGGGTGTGTGTCCGGC
>NZ_DAOMFK010000034.1:0-21017 GCF_035429765.1 Nocardioides sp.
GGGTTTCGCCGACGTGACGCAGGCCCTGTCGGCAGTGCTCCCCGGCGAGGAGGAGGCCCGCCTGGAGGCGGAGCTCGGCGGCCACGACGCCGCCCTGGCGGCCCAGGAGCTCCTGCTCGCCGACCCGAGGCTGCTCGCCGCCGAGGAGGTGGCGGCCCCCGACCTCGGGATGCTCGAGCGGGCCGACCTCGCCGCCCGCGGCGAGCTCACCCGGTCGCTGGCGGCGCACACCCTGCGGCAGACCCGCGCCGAGCGGCTGTCCTCGTTGGACCGAGAGCTCCAGGCGGCACTGCGGGCGTGGGCGCCCGTGCGCGAGGAGCTGGAGCTGGTCACCGGCCTCTCCCAGCTCGTCGAGGGCCGGTCAGCCGACAACCGGTTGCAGATGCGGCTGTCTGCCTACGTACTGGCCTACCGGCTGCGTCAGGTGGTGGCCGCCGCCAACGAGCGGCTGGCGGGGATGAGCGACTGCCGCTACTCCCTCGAGCACACCGCCCGGCGGGGGGCCGGCGAGACCCGGGGAGGTCTGAGCCTCACCGTGCGCGACGACTGGTCCGGGGAGTCGCGCGACCCGGCCACGCTCTCGGGGGGTGAGACCTTCGTGGTGTCCCTGGCGCTGGCCCTCGGCCTCGCCGACGTGGTCACCCAGGAGACCGGTGGGGCCGCGTTGGACACCCTCTTCGTCGACGAGGGCTTCGGCGCCCTGGACGCCGACACGCTCGAGGACGTGATGGACACGCTGGACTCGCTGCGCGACGGCGGACGGGTGGTCGGCGTGGTCAGCCACGTGCCCGAGATGGCCGACCGGATCCCGACGCAGCTGGCCGTGGTCAAGAGCCCCCGCGGCTCGACGCTGCGCACCCGGGGCACCCACCCGTGACCGTGACCACAGGGCCCAGGTCCGCACTCAGAACAGGAGCTGGGCCAGCGCGCCGAACAGGTTCAGCAGCACGAACGCGCCGACCACGATCCCCACGACGAGCAGGGGCAACCGGGCATCGGGTTCGCCCTCCTGCGCGGCCTGCCTGCTGAAGTGTGCGGTCACCAGGACCGGTGAGGCGAAGACCAGCAGCGCGGACAGCCCGGCGAGGCCGATGACGTACCAGGGTGTGGTGTCAAGGGACGGCTCGTTGTAGCCGAACCAGGCGGGGATCCCCTCCCCCAGGACCATGGCGGCCACGAAAGCGACCGGGAAGAGGCCAAGCGACCACCATGCCAGGTGCAGCGAGCGGTGGGGCCGTGGAACTGTGTGCTGGTGGGGTGCTGTACTCATGGTCATCACCCTTCCGGGACACCTCCAGCCTAGTCCGCTCGAGGGCCGCAGGAGATGAGGTCTTCCTCTCAGCCGGGGTCCGCAGCTGGTCGCCGGGTGAGCTCGAAGCTCGAGACCTCCAGGTGGCTGACCGCCCCGTCCGTGGACCGGACGACGTGCAGCTGCTCGCCGGTGTGGTAGCCGCTGAGCCCGACCACGCGACCGTCCCGGAGCCCGAAGCTGTGCACGGGCGCGCCGCCGACCCGGCCGACCACGGTGCCGCCCTCGAGGGTCATCACCACCGGCGTGTTGCCCCAGTACCACACGCCGAGCAGCGGCTGCAGCGGGGCAGGCACGTCGTCGGCGGGGGTCCACGGCTCCCCCACGGTGGGCTCGCACTCCTCCAGCAGCTCCAGCAGGTCGCGAGCCAGCAGACCGGGACGCAGCCCGGTGGTGGCGTTGCAGAGCACCGCGGCACCGGTTCCTCGTGCGTGGTCGACGAAGCACGCGGCCAGGAACCCCGGCATCGAGCCGGTGTGCCCCACGAGCAGTCCGGAGCCCCCCTGCAGCAGCATCAGACCGAGCCCGTGGGCGCCGCCGAGCCGGTCGTGCCGGTCGCCCGCCTGGGGGTGGGCCGCGGCCAGCAGCTCCTCGCGCGGCAGCACGTCGGGATGGCCGTCGAGCAGGAAGCCGAGCCATCGGGCCAGGTCCCCGGCGGTCCCCCAGGCCTGGCCGGCCGCGGCCATGACGCCGGTGTCGGTGGCCGGCTCGAGGGCGAGCGTGCCGGCGTACGGGTGGACGCTGTACCCCTGGGCGGCGGGAGGCTGCGGCAGGTAGGTGGTGCGCGCCATGTCCAGGGGACCGAGGACCCGCTCCTGGACGCCGTCCCACCACGACCGCCCGGAGCGCCGGGCGACCACCTCGCCGAGCAGGGCGAACCCCACGTTGGAGTAGTGGAACTGGCCGGGCGCGGCCAGGGCCGGCTCGGGACCGAGTCCCGTGGCGACCAGCTCCGCCCAGCCCCGCCCGGGCGAGGCCTCCCACCACGGGACCCCCGGCTCGGCGGGCAGGCCGGCCGTGTGCGTCACCAGCTCGCGCACGGTGGGGTCCGCCCCGTCGAGACCGCCCAGCACCGACCCGACGCGCTCGTGCCACCCGAGCAGGTTCTCCGCGACGAGCTGGTGGACCCGGACCGCGGTGAACGTCTTGGTGATCGAGCCCAGGCGGTACTGCACGTCCTCGGGGGCGGCCTCGCCGGCACCGGTGCGGTCGCCGCGGTGGCCGGCCCAGACCACCTCGCCGGCGCGGACCAGGACCGCGACGAGCGAGGGAAGCCGGCCCGTCCGCTGGGCGGCCGCCAGTCGGGCGGTCAGCCGTCGGTCGGTGGTGCCGGCGACCCTCACTCGGCGAACGCCTCGGGCGGCGGACAGGAGCAGACCAGGTGCCGGTCGCCGTAGGCCTGGTCGATCCGGGCGACCGGCGGCCAGTACTTGTCCGGGTCCGGGCCGGCCGGGTAGGCCGCCACCTGCCGGGTGTAGCGGCGCCCCCACTTGCCGACCATGGTGCTCCCGGTGTGGGGAGCGTGCCGGAGCGGGGACTCCTCGGCCGCCCAGCGCCCCGCGGCGACCTTGGCGATCTCGCCGCGGATGGCGACCATCGCGTCGCAGAACCGGTCGAGCTCGGCGAGGTCCTCGGACTCGGTCGGCTCGACCATCAGGGTGCCCGCGACCGGGAAGGACATCGTGGGCGCGTGGAAGCCGTAGTCGATGAGCCGCTTGGCGACGTCGTCGACGCTCACGCCCGTCTCCTTGGTCAGCCCGCGCAGGTCCAGGATGCACTCGTGCGCGACCAGACCGTGGGCTCCGCGGTAGAGCACCGGGAAGTGCTCGTCGAGCCTGGCGGCCACGTAGTTGGCCGCCAGCACCGCGTACGCCGTGGCCCGGGTGAGCCCCTCGGCTCCCATCAGTCGGATGAAGGCCCAGGAGATCGGCAGGATCCCCGCCGAGCCGTAGGGTGCGGCGCTGACCGGCCCGGCCCCCTGCTGCTGCTCGGGTTCGGGGTGCATCGGGTGGGAGGGCAGGTACGGCGCCAGGTGGGCGCGCACCCCCACCGGGCCGACGCCGGGTCCTCCCCCGCCGTGCGGGATGCAGAACGTCTTGTGGAGGTTGAGGTGGGACACGTCGCCGCCGAACTCCCCCGGCCTGGCGTAGCCGAGCAGGGCGTTGAGGTTCGCGCCGTCCACGTAGACCTGACCGCCGTGGGCGTGGACGACGTCACAGAGCTCGGTGATGGTGTCCTCGTACACGCCGTGGGTGGAGGGGTAGGTGACCATGATCGCCGCCAGCGTGTCCGCGTGCTCCGTGCACTTCGCGCGCAGGTCGTCGAGGTCCACCGACCCGTCCTCGGCCGCGTTCACCACGACTACCCGCATCCCGGCCATCACCGCTGAGGCGGCGTTCGTGCCGTGCGCCGAGGACGGGATCAGGCACACCTCGCGCTGGTCCTGGCCCCGGGCGTGGTGGTAGCCGCGGATCGCGAGCAGGCCGGTCAGCTCGCCCTGGGAGCCGGCGTTGGGCTGCACGCACACCCGGTCGTAGCCGGTGACGGTGGCCAGCCAGCCCTCGAGGTCGGACACCAGCTGCCGGTAGCCTGCGGCGTCCTCGGCAGGGGCGAAGGGGTGCAGGTCGGCGAAGCCGGGCAGGCTGATCGGCTCCATCTCCGTGGTCGCGTTGAGCTTCATCGTGCACGAGCCCAGCGGGATCATCCCCCGGTCCAGCGCGTAGTCGCGAGCCGACAGCCGGCGCAGGTAGCGCAGCATCCGGGTCTCGCTGCGGTGGGCGGAGAACACCTCGTGGGTCAAGAAGTCGGTGGTCCGCCGTAGCCCGGCCGGCAGGCCGGAGCGCGCCGCGGAGTCCAGCGCCTCGAGGTCCACGGCCGTCTCGGCCCCTCCGGTGGCCACCCGGAAGGCGCGCAGCACGCTGGTGACGGTCGAGCGGGTGGTCACCTCGGAGGTGGCCAGCCCCACCCGGTCCGAGTCGACCAGCCGCAGGTGCAGGCCCAGCCGCCTGGCGGCGGCCACCACCTCCGCCGCCTGGCCGGGAACCCGCACCGTGAGCGTGTCGAAGAACGTCTCGTTCTCGAGGGTGAAGCCGGCCTCGCCCAGCGCGCGGGCGAGCACGGCCGCGTACCGGTGCACCCGCAGTGCGATCGAGCGCAGGCCGTCGGGGCCGTGGTAGACGGCATACATCGCCGCCACGACGGCGAGGAGGACCTGGGCGGTGCAGATGTTGGAGGTGGCCTTGTCGCGTCGGATGTGCTGCTCGCGGGTCTGCAGGGCGAGCCGGTACGCCGGGCGGCCCTCGGCGTCCACCGAGACCCCGACGAGCCGGCCGGGCAGGTGGCGCTCCAGTCCGGCGGCGACCGCCATGAAACCGGCGTGGGGCCCGCCGTAGAACAGCGGGACCCCGAACCGCTGGGCCGAGCCGACGGCGACGTCGGCACCGAGGGTTCCGGGCGACTCAAGCAGGGTGAGCGCCAGCAGGTCCGCCGAGACCACGGCCAGCGCCCCGCGCTCGTGAGCCGCCTCGATCACCGGTCTCGGGTCGGTGACCCGGCCCGAGGCACCCGGGTACTGCACCAGCACGCCGGAGATCTCCTCGTCCGGGAGACCGGCAGCGAGGTCGGCCACGACGACGTCGATGCCCAGCGCCCTCGCCCGCGTCTGGACCACCGCGATGGTCTGCGGCAGGGCGTCGGCGTCCACGACGAACGCGCCGCGGGCGTTGCGCCGGGCCCGGCGCACCAGCGTCATCGCCTCGGCGGCGGCGGTGGCCTCGTCGAGCAGGGAGGCGTTGGCGGTCGGCAGCCCGGTCAGGTCGGCCACCGCGGTCTGAAAGTTCAGCAGGGCCTCGAGGCGTCCCTGGGAGATCTCGGGCTGGTAGGGGGTGTAGGCGGTGTACCAGCTGGGGTCCTCCAGCACGTTGCGTCGGATCACCGCGGGGGTGAGGGTGCCGTGGTAGCCCAGGCCGATCATGGGCTCGGCGGGGCGGTTGGCGGCGGCGAGGGCGCGCAGCTCGCGGGCGGCGCCGTCCTCCGAGAGCGCCGAGGGCAGCGTCAACGGCTCGCCCGTGCGGATGGCGGCGGGAACCGCGGCGTCCATCAGCGCCTCGAGGCTGTCGAAGCCGACGGTGGCCAGCATGGTCTCGACGTCGCTCGCGCTCAGCCCGAGGTGGCGGGTGAGGAACGGCTGGGCGGCGTCGAGCTCGCGCAGCGTGGCGGGGCGGACGGTCGGCTCGGTCAACGGGGGCTCCCTCGATCGTGCGGTCGCCTCCCCCTCTGTCGGTCGGTGACCTCCAGAGTTGCCTGGTCCGCACGGTCCGGGCGCCTGAGAGGTTCCGGGGAGGGATTGCCCCTTCGGCGCTTCGCGCGGTCCGCCGACCCCGCGAAGACTCTCCCGTGCGGGATCGTCAGCGCTTGAAATCTACCATCGGCGCCCGGGTCACCCGAGGAGCCGGGCCGCCCGCCGGGCGGCGAGCTCGTCGCGAGGGTCCACCGCCGGCGCCTCGTCGGCGGTGCGCTCCGCGGGCAGCTCGGCCAGCGTGCCCTCGATCTCGCGCCAGACGCCACCGATGGCGATCCCGAACACTCCCTGACCGCCCTGGAGGAGGTCGATGACCTCGTCGTTGCTGGTGCACTCGTAGACCGAGGCTCCGTCGCTCATCAGTGTCACGCGGGTGAGGTCGTCGGTCCCCCGTTCCCGGAGGAACTGCACCGCGGTGCGGATCTGCTGCAGCGAGATGCCGGCGTCCAGGAGTCGCTTGATGACCTTGAGGATCAAGATGTCGCGGAAGGAGTAGAGGCGCTGCGAGCCCGAGCCCTTGGCCCCCCGCACGCTGGGCTCCACCAGGCCGGTGCGCGCCCAGTAGTCGAGCTGGCGGTAGGTGATGCCGGCGGCGTTGCACGCCGTGGGGCCTCGGTAACCGGTGTCGCTGGGCAGCGGGGACACGTCGTCGGTGAACAGCAGGCCCTGCTCCTCGGCCTGTTCGGTGGCCTCGGCTCCCGCCGTGGTGTCGGCCTGCTTCTCGTTCTCGTTCACGCCACATCGACCCTTTCGGCGACCTACTCCGTTTCGCGTAGCTCCCGGGGAGGTGTCGCCGGGTGGACCCGATCGGGCACAACCACAACGGTGGAGTTACAACAGAGACAGTTCACGGTAGGACGGCGGGCCGGTCCGGTCAACGCAGCGGGCGGCGTGTCGCAACCATAACTCTCAAGTAGAGGTTGAGGGTTTACTGGGCCTCGAAGTCCTCCGGCGTGACGTGGTCGAGGAACTCGCGGAACTTCTCGACCTCGTCCTCCTGCTCGTCGGGCACTTCGAGGCCCGCCTCCGCCAGGACCCCGTCCGCGCACACGATCCTGGTGCCGGTGCGCAGGGCGAGTGCGATGGAGTCCGAGGGGCGGGCGCTCACCTCGACCCCGGAGTCGAAGACCAGGGTCGCGTAGAAGACCCCGTCGCTCATGTCGGTGATCTGCACCTCCAGCAGCGTGCGGCCCAGGGCCTCCAGCACGTCCTTCATCAGGTCGTGGGTGAGAGGCCGGGGGGGTACCACGCCCTGCTGGGCGAACGCGATCGCCGTGGCCTCCACCGCACCGATCCAGATCGGCAGGTACCGGTCCCCGCCCACCTCGCGCAGCAGCACGATCGGCTGGTTCGAGGGCATCTCGACACGGACCCCGACGACGTCGACTTCGCGCACGTCCCCCACCCTACCCCGCCTCGGCGGCGGCCGACGGGCCCTGACCTGGGCCGGGCGGGGCCGGTCAGGACCGGCGCAGCCCCGACTTCACCAACGTGGCGTGGAGCTTCACCGAGAGGGCGGCGATCTCGTTCACCGCCTCCTCCGCCCGGGCCCGCGCCGCAGTGTCGCGGCCGCGCTTGAGCGGGGCGACGACCTGTTCGACCAGACCCACCTCGCGGTCGGCCGCGGTCTTGAAGGCGCGCAGGTGCCGGGGCTCGAACCCGAAGTCCGCGAGCTCTCTCGCGGTCTGGGCCACCACGAGCGCATCGGTGTCGTAGTGCCCCGTCCCGGGCAGCGGGGTCACCAGGGCGTACTGCTCGAGCTGTCCGAGCAGCTCCTCGTCGATCCCCGCGATCTTGAGCAGCTCACGCCGGGAGATCCGGACGTCGGATCGCCGGCCGAACGACTCCGGGCTGGGCAGGCCGTCGGCCGCCAGCGCCACCGTGGGCACGGTGGGGACGACCGGCTCGATCGGCGGCGGCTCCAGGCCCCGGTCGATGGCGTCCAGGTGCTCCCCGATGACCCGCAGCGGGAGGTAGTGGTCCCGCTGCATCCTCAGCACGTAGCGAAGCCGCTCGACGTCCTCGGGGGCGAACTTGCGGTAACCGGCCGGAGTCCGCTCCGGCTTGATCAGCCCCTTGTCCTCCAGGAAGCGGATCTTGGGGATCGTGACGCCGGGGAAGTCGGGACGCAGCAGGTCGAGCACCTGCCCGATGTTCATCCTCCCCCGAGATGACGGGACCGCGCTGCCCGGCACGCGTCAACCCTTGACGTGCCCGGCGTAGAAGACGAGGCGGTACTTGCCGATCTGGACCTCGTCGCCGTCCTTGAGGGCCACCTGGTCGATCCGATCGCGGTTGACGTAGGTGCCGTTGAGGCTCCCCACGTCACGCACGGAGAACTCGGTGCCGTCCCGGTGGAACTCCGCGTGGCGGCGCGACACCGTGACGTCGTCGAGGAAGATCTCGCTCTCGGGATGCCGGCCGGCGGTGACCAGGTCGAGGTCGAGCAGGAACCGGTTCCCGGCGCCCGGGCCGCGCTGGACCACGAGGAGGGCGTGCCCCGCCGGCAGGGCGTCCACCGCAGCCGCGTCGATCGGCGACAGCTGACGGTCGCCGGTCTCGACCTTGTCGCCGCTGCCGAAGGTGATCGTGGCGGTCACGTCAGGCTGCGGTTCGGGCGGAGCTCCCGCTGCCGCACCGGCGGTCACCAACGCGGTGCCGCACTGGGAGCAGAACCTGGCGTCGTCGGGGTTCTGCCGTCCGCACGAGGTGCAGAAGGGCATCTGGTCACTCCTCCTGGGGCTGGGCGTCACCCGGGATCAACTCTCAAGCCGGAGCTGAGGGTGACGGTCGGTTCCGAACCTACCAGTGAACCGGGCAGGGTCGGGGGGATCAACCCTGCAGCGACTCCTGGTAGGCCGCGGCGTCGAGCAGGCCGTCCAGGGCTGCCTCGTCGGAGGGGGCCACCTCGAACAGCCACCCGGCTCCGTAGGGATCGGTGTTGACCAGCTCGGGGGTGGCGTCGAGCGCCTCGTTGCGCGCCACGATCTCGCCGCTCACCGGGGCGTAGACGTCGCTGACGGACTTGGTGGACTCCAGCTCCCCGCAGGTGTCGCCGGCCTGCACGCTGTCGCCGACCTCGGGCAGGGAGACGTAGACGATGTCGCCCAGAGCGTCCTGGGCGAAGTGCGTGATGCCGATCCGCACCGATCCCTCGGTCTCGCCGGGTGTGCGCACCCACTCGTGCTCGCTGGTGTACTTCAGGTCGTCGGGGTACACAGTCGCTCTCCTTCTTCTGGGGCCGGCGTCCGGGCGCCGCGGTCCCGGCCGGGGACTGCCGGTGAGGCTACCGGGCGACGAGGCTACCGCGCACCGGCCCTACTGCTCGGTGCCGGGCTGGGCGTACTCCGGGCGACTGGCGGTGTGGACGCTCTCGATGCGGAGCAGCGGCACCTGGTCGACGGTGACCGTGGCGCCGTCGTCCTCCAGCTGGTCCACGGGTCCCTGGGGGAAGACCATGGCGGCCTCCAAGGTGGCCGGGTCGCCGATGACCTCGAGGGTGTAGGGCGAGGTGACCAGCGTGCCGCCGACGAGGACCCCGCCCACCGCGTCGGCGAAGGAGGTCTGGGCCACCACCCGCACCTGGTCGTTGATCTCGATGGCCTCCGCGCCTGCGGTGCGCAGCTCCTGGATGGTGTCCAGGAGGGAGTTCACGCTGACCTCGCCGTCGGTCTCGGTGATGGTCACCCGGATCCCCGGACCGGACACCGGCACCTGCCCGGCCAGGATCGCGAGGGTGTCCACCTCCTGCCGGGCCTGCTGCAGGGCCGCGGAGTGGCGCAGCGTGTCGGTCCTGAGGTCCTGCCGCGTGCTCTCGAGCCGGGCGATCTCGCCCTGGGCCCGCTCGGCGGCCGAGGTCATGGTGTTCAGCACGGCGATGAGGTCCTGCTCCCGGTAGCCGGCGTAGGTGTTGTCCAGCTCGTTGGCGCGAACCTGCGTGACGGCGGCGAACCCCAGGCCCGCCAGCAGAACCGCCACCACCACCTGGCCGCGCGAGGGGCGCAGCAGCGCGGTCCGCAGCCGCGCCCTGGCCGGCTGGGCGGCCGGGTCGGTGACGCCTGCGGGGGGTGCCGGGTCCTGGTCGGAGGGTCGCTCAGGCATGGAACAGGTGCCTTCGGATGGCGGCGACGTTGGCGAAGATGCGGATGCCCAGCACCACGATCACGCCGGTCGAGAGCTGACCGCCCACGCCGAGCTTGTCGCCCAGGTAGACGATCGAGGCGGCGATCACCACGTTGCTGAGGAAGGACACCACGAAGACCTTGTCGTCGAAGATGCCGTCGAGCAGCGCGCGCAGACCGCCGAAGACCGCGTCGAGGGCCGCCACGACGGCGATCGGCAGGTAGGGCTGCAGTCCGATGGGGATGTCGGGCTGAAAGACCAGTCCGAGCACGATGCCCAGGACGAGGCCGATCATCGCGATCACGGCGCTCCCCCTCCCTCGTCGCCGGCGCTGGACGTCGGTCGTACCGGCTCATTGTCCATGCCGCTGACCAGGGTGGCGAAACGCAGCGCCCGCAGGGGCGCCCCGGGCAGCGCCATCGAGTCCTGGTTGGTCATGTCGAAGCCGAAGCCGTAGGTGTCGACCAGCGTGAGGAACTGCTGGCCGCGAGCGCTGTCCACCAGGGCCGCCTGCAGGGTCCGCGGGTCACCGACGGCCTGGACGACGTACGGCGGGGAGAGCGGGACCCCGTTGACGTGGACCGCTGCTCCGACGTTGCGGATGCCGCTGAGCGGGGTGAGCCGCTGCCCGTTGACCGCGACGGCCTCCGCCCCCACCCCCCACAGGGCGTCCACGAGCAGCGCCAGGTCGGTGTCACGCACCGCCTCGGAGGACAGTCCGCTCGGGGAGTCGGTCACGACGGCGCGGACCCCGGGGCCGGTGGTGGGGCCGAAGCCGGTGCGCGTTCGGAGTCGCTGCGTCTGGGCGACGGCGGCGCTCTCCTCCGCCCGGACGTCGTCCAGCTCCTGCTCCAGCTCCTGGTTGCGGGCCTGCAGCCGGCCGATGCGGTCCTGCACCGCCGCCAGGGCGTCGCGCCCATCCCCGATCCGGGCCACGAGCGTGGCCCGGCTGCTCTGGTCGACGGCCGCGTTGCGCGTGGTCTGGGCAGCGGCCGTGCCGACAAGCAGCCCGAACAGCGCCAGGACGGCCAGGACGGCGCCGCTCGCACCCCGCCGGCCCGGCTCCGGTGCCGTGGAGTCGGCGCGTCGCCGGGCCGCCTGGGCGTAGTCCTGGTCCAGGGCCTGCTGGGTCACCAGGGCGAGCAGCGGCTGGGTCACGTGGGCCGGCAGCGGCTGGCCCTGCGCGTCCGTGTGGGCGCCGGCCCCCTTCTGGTGGCGCGACTCAGGCATCAGTCCCCACCGTCCGGCGGCCGGGCTCCGACAGCAGCCGCTGCACCTGCCAGGCGTAGAGGATCCCCGCCCACCAGTAGAGGCCGATCCCCCAGATCGCGAACGCCCAGCCGAAGACCTGCGCCAGCGTCGCGACCACGCCGGAGCCGTCCCCGAGAAGGAGCAGCGGGAAGGCGTACAGCAGGTTGAACGTCGCGGCCTTGCCCAGGAAGTGCACCGGCAGGGCGCTGTAGCCGCGCCGGCGCAGGAACGGCACGAGCCCCCACAGGAGCAGGTCGCGCAGCGGGAGCAGCAGCGCCACCCACCACGGGATGATGTCGCGCAGCGCCAGCCCGACCACCACCGCCAGGATGTAGAGCCGGTCGGCCACCGGGTCGAGCACCTCTCCGAGCCGGGAGCGCTGGTCCAGACGGCGGGCCAGGTAGCCGTCGAGGAAGTCGGTGATTCCTGACGCCATCAGCACCACGAGTGCCCAGCCGTCGGCCTGCGGTCCGAGCACCAGCCACAGGAACAGCGGGACGCCGAGCAGCCGGGCCAGGCTCAGCAGGTTGGGGACGGTCCACACCCGGGTGGAGCGGGTGGACGCGTCGGGCACTGGGGACCTGCCGTTCGGACTGGGTGGGTGGACTCCCACCCTATCGAGCCGGGTCAGACGCGCCGGCAGCTCAGGGGGCCTGGTCATGGTGGGCCGCGTCGCGGATCTGGCCGACCAGCTCCTCGATCACGTCCTCCAGGGTGACCAGGCCGAGCACGGCTCCGTCGGGCCGGACGACGCGGGCCAGGTGCGCACCCCGGCGCTGCAGGGTCGCCAGGGCGGTCCGCAGCGGGTCGCCCGCGCGCACGCTCGCGAACGGCCGGATCCACTTGTCCTCCACCGGCCGGCTGCGCCGCGCGTCGTCGTACTCCAAGACGTCCTTGATGTGCAGGTAGCCGCTGAGACTGCCGTCCTCGTCGACCACCGGGAACCTGCTGAACCCCGTGGCCGCGCACAGCTCCTCCACGGCCGCCGCGCTCGAGCCACGACGCACGGTGGTGAGTGAGTCGGTGGGCATGATCACCGTGTCGACCGTCTTGGCCGTGAAGTCCAGCGCACCGCTGAGCCGGTCGTACTCCGCGTCCGCCAGCAGCCCCTGGCCTCGGGACTCCTCCACGAGGGCGGCCACCTCCTCGCGGGTGTAGGTGGACCCGACCTCGTCCATCAGCCGCACGCCCATGGTCCGCAGCACCAGGCCGGCGATGGCGTTGATCACCACCACCACCGGGCGCAGGACCGTCACCGTCGCCCAGATGGGTGGACCCAGCACCAGCGCCGCCCGGTCGGGGCCCGCCAGCGCGATGTTCTTGGGCACCATCTCCCCCACGACCACGTGCAGCGCGACGACCACGAGCAGGGCGACGGTGAAGGAGACAGGGTGCAGCAGGCCGGCGGGCACGTGCAGGACCTCCAGCACGGGCTCCAGCAGGTGCGAGACCGCGGGCTCCCCGACGGCTCCGAGGACCAGGCTGCACACCGTGATCCCCAGCTGGTTGACCCCGATCACCAGGGCGATGTTCTCCATCGCGTGAAGGGTGGTTCGGGCCACCCACGAGCCGGCCTGGGCGCGGGGCTCGATCTGGCTGCGGCGCGCCGAGATCAACGCGAACTCGGCGCCCACGAAGAAGGCGTTGCCGAGCAGCAGCAGGACCGACAGCGCGACCGCGCCGGCCGGGGTCACGGTGGCCCCACCTGCCCGGGCCGCACGCTCAGGGTGAGCCTGTCGATCCGCAGCCCGTCCAACCGGTCCACCCGCAGCATCGCCGTGCGAGGCGCGGGCTCGGCGTCCTCGTCGTCACCGGGCTCGGGTACCAGGGCGACCTCGGCGACGTCGCCCACCTCGGGAATCCGGCCCAGCGCCTTCAGCACCAGTCCGGCGATCGTGTCGTAGTCCTCGTGCTCGGGCAGCGCCGTCCCGGTGATGTCCTCCACCTCGTCCGGGCGGAGCAGCCCCGACAGCGACCAGCTTCCGTCGCGGCGCTGCTGGGACCGGCTGGCGAGCGGGTCGTGCTCGTCGGCGATGTCCCCGACGATCTCCTCCACCACGTCTTCGAGGGTCACGATCCCGGCGTGCCCGCCGTACTCGTCGAGGACGACGGCCATCTGGAACCCGTCCTCGCGGAGCAGGGCCAGCAGCGGGTCCAGCCGCAGGGAGTCGGGGACGACGATGGGACGCACCATGATGTGCCTCACCCGGGTGGTCGCCCGCTCGGGCACCGGGAGCGCCACGGCGTGCTTCACGTGCACGGTCCCCACCACCGCGTCGTCGCTGTCCAGGACCGGGAACCGCGAGTGCCCGGTCTCCCGGGCCAGCTCGATCACGACGCCGGCGCGGTCGGCGTCCTCCACCGTGGTGGTGCGCACCCGGGGGGTCATGATCTCGCCCGCGGTGCGGGTGCCGAACTCGACCGAGCGCTCGATGAGCTCGGCAGTGCCGGCGTCCAGGGTGCCGCGGTCGGCCGAGCGGGCGATCAGGCTCGCCAGCTCCGTGGAGCTGCGGGCCGAGCGGAGCTCCTCCTGGGGCTCCAGCCCGAGCCGGCGCACCACCGCGTTGGCGGTGCCGTTGAGGAACCGGATCGGCCAGCGGTTGAACCGGGTGAAGGACCGTTGGAACCGCTGGGTGGCGCGGGCCGTCCACATCGGCCGGGCGATCGCCAGGTTCTTGGGCACCAGCTCCCCGAACACGATCGTGAGCAGGGTGCTCAGCGTGAGGCCGATGCCCAGCGCCACCGGGCGCACGGCGCCTGACGGCACGCCGGCGCGTGCCAACGGGTCGCTGATCAGGTCGGCGATGGCCGGCTCGGCGAGGTAGCCGATGGCCAGGTTGGTCACGGTGATGCCCACCTGCGCTCCCGAGAGCTGGGTGGACAGGGTGCGCAGCGCCTGCTGGAGTCCCTGGGCGGTGGGGTCGCCACCCGCCGCGTCGCGCTCCACCGCCGCCCGGTCGACGGTGACGAAGGAGAACTCCGCGGCGACGAAGACCCCGGAGGCGGCGATCAGCAGCAGCGAGGCCAGCAGCAGGGTCACGGCCGTCATCGGCGGGTGCCGTCCATGGGCGGTTCGTGAGGTCCTTCGCTCGGGGAGTGAGCGACCACTCTAACCACCGCGCGCCCTCGGCCCCTCCGACCGGGGACACCGTCTCGCCAGGAATAGGCTGGCGGCATGAGCGTCCAGGCCCCGACCCCGGGCCTGACCACCGAGCAGGCCCGGGCCCGCCTGGCCCGTGACGGTGCGAACCTGATGCCCGAGCCACCCCGTCAGGGGCTGTGGCGGCAGTTCGTCGCACAGCTCACCCACCTGCTGGCGCTGCTGCTGTGGGTCGCCGCGCTCTTCGCGTTGCTGGCGGGGATGCCCGAGCTCTCGGTGGCCATCGTCGTCATCGTGCTGCTCAACGCGGTCTTCGCGTTCTGGCAGGAGTACCGCGCGGACCGGTCCACGCAGCACCTGCGGAGGCTGCTGCCCACCCGGACCCGCGTCGTGCGCGACGGCGCACCCGTCGAGGTGGACGTGACTGAGGTCGTGGTGGGCGACCTGGTCGAGCTGGCGCCCGGCGACCGGGTGCCCGCCGATCTCGTGGTCACGACCGCCGAGGGCCTGGCCGTGGACGAGTCCCTGGTCACCGGGGAGAGCCGGCCGGTGCCGCACGCCGTCGGCCACCCGCTGCTGGCAGGGACCTTCGTGACGCAGGGAGAGGGCACGGCAACGGTGTCCGCCGTCGGCTCCAGGACCAGCCTGGCCGACATCGCCACCCTCGCCCAGTCGGCCGAGAGACCCCCCAGCCCGTTGTCCCAGCAGCTCAGCCGGGTGGTGCGGGTCGTGGCGGTCGTGGCGGTCACCACCGGCGTCCTGCTGGGCCTGGGCGCGGTCAGCCTCGGCCTGAGCACCGTCTCCGCGTTCCTCTTCGCCGTCGGTGTGGCCGTCGCCCTCGTGCCCGAAGGGCTGCTGCCGACGGTGACGCTGTCCCTGGCCCGCGGCGCACGCCTGATGGCCGAGCGCCGGGCCCTGGTTCGGCGCCTCGACGCGGTCGAGACCCTGGGTGCGACCACGTTCATCTGCACCGACAAGACGGGCACCATCACCCAGAACCGGATGGCCGTCGTCGACGTGGTGACGCCGGCGGGCCGCGTGAGCGTCGAGGGTCGCGGCTACGAGCCGACCGGACTGCTCCACGGGCCCCCCGAGGCCCTCCCCCGGGTGACCGACCTCGCCGCCCGGGCCACGGCGTGCGTGAGCGGACGGGTGGTGCAGCGTGAGGGCGAGTGGGTGGCCGAGGGGGACCCGATGGAGGCCGCACTGCACTGCCTGGCCCTGCGGGCGGGCGTGACCCCCGGACACGGCCCGCAGAAGAGACGTCCCTACTCCCCGGACCGGATGGTGAGCTCGTCGATCACCGACGGCAGCGTCAGCGTGCTCGGCGCCCCGGAGCAGGTCTTCGCCCGGTGCCGCTCGGTGCCGCCGGAGCTGCAGGGGGAGCTCGCCCGGCTCACCGCCGGCGGCCGCCGGGTGCTGGCCGTGGCCACCCGCCCGTGGTCGGACGGCGACCCCGAGGACCGCCTCGAGCAGGACCTCGAGCCGCTCGGCCTGCTGGGGGTCGAGGACCCGCCCCGTGAGGGCATCGAGGAGGCCCTGCGCTCGTGCCGTACCGCCGAGCTGCGCGTGGCGATGCTGACGGGAGACCACCCGAGCACGGCCGAGGCCATCGCCCGCGAGGTCGGGCTGCTGGGGCCGACCGGCGTCGTGGTCACCGGGGCCGAGCTGCCCGAGGACGACCGGGCGCTGGGGGCCCTCCTGGACCAGCCCGACGGTGCCGTGGTCGCCCGGGTGACGCCCGCGGACAAGTTCCGGATCGCGCGCGCCCTGCGCAGCTGCGGGCACGTCGTTGCGATGACCGGGGACGGGGTCAACGACGCACCGGCACTGCGTGAGGCCGACGTGGGGGTCGCCATGGGGGCCACCGGAAGCGACGTCGCCCGGGAGGCCGCCGACCTGGTGCTCCTCGACGACCACTTCGGCACCATCGTCACCGCCATCGAGCTGGGCAGGGCGACCTTCCGCAACGTCAGGCGCTTCCTCACCTACCACCTCACCGACAACGTCGCGGAGCTCGCGCCGTTCGTGGTGTGGGCGCTCACCGGCTCGAACGTGCCGCTGGCCATCGGGGTGCTGCAGGTGCTCGCGCTGGACATCGGCACCGACATGCTCCCCGCCCTCGCCCTCGGTGCCGAGCCGCCCAACCGCCGGATCATGCTGGGCCGGCCGGAGCGCAGCGTCCTCGACGGGGCCCTGCTCCGGCGCGCCTTCGGGGTGCTGGGCCTCACCGAGGCGGTGGTCTCCATGGGCGCGTTCTGGTGGGTGCTCCACTCGCACGGGTGGAGCTGGGGCGAGACACCCTCCGCGGGCGTGCTCGCCCTCGCGTCGGGGACCACGTTCGCGGCGATCTCGCTGTGCCAGATGGCCAACGCCTTCGCCTGCCGCAGCACCGTCGCCCCGGTCTGGCGGATGCGGCTGCGGGACAACCCGCTCGTGGGGGCCGCGGTGGTGGCCGAGCTGGTGCTGCTGCTGCTGTTCGTCGGGCTCCCCCGGGTGAGCGACCTGCTCGGCGGGGCCTGGCCCAGTGTCGGCGGCTGGGTGGCTGCGGGGGCCGGGGCGGTCCTGCTGGTGGTCGTCGACGGCGCCCACAAGCTGGTGCTCAGGCTGCGCCGCCGCGCGGACGCCGGAGACCTGTGACCAAGGCTGTGACAGGGGCAACTGTGCCTTGAGCCCCGGTGCCCCACCGGAGCACGATGGACGCAGAGAAAGCGTCGTGATCGCCATGGTCCGTACCCAGTCCGTCCGTACATCCTCCGAGGACGACGGGCCCGCGTTCGACTACGAGCGCACCCGCCGGGAGTTCTCCTGGGAGCGCGCCCGCGCCGCCCTCGCGGGGCTGCCCCGTGGCGGAGGCCTCAACATCGCCCACGAGGCCCTGGACCGACACCTGGCCGAGGGGCACGGGGACGACGTGGCGCTGCGCTGCGTGGCGGAGACCGGCGAGTGCACCGAGCACACCTACCGCGACCTGGTCAGCGAGACGAACCGGTTCGCCCGGCTGCTCGGGGCCCTCGGGGTCCGGCGCGGCGACCGGGTGATGTCGTTGCTGGGCCGTCAGAGCGAGCAGTACGTGGCCGCTCTCGGCACGCTCAAGGCAGGCAGCGTGTTCTCCCCCCTGTTCTCCTCCTTCGGGCCGGAACCGATCCGGCAGCGGCTGCTCCTGGGCGAGGCCCGGGTGCTGGTCACCACGCCCAGTCTCTACCGGCGCAAGATCGCCGGCCTGCGCGCTGACGTGCCCTCGCTGGAGCACGTGCTGCTGGTCGGCGGCGAGACCGAGAACACCGCCGAGCTGGGTGCGGCGATGGCCGCCCAGCCCGACGACTTCGAGATCCCGCCGACCGACCCCGAGGACATGGCGCTGCTCCACTTCACCAGTGGCACCACCGGCACGCCCAAGGGCGCCATCCACGTGCACGGCGCGGTGCTGGCCCACCACGTGACCGCCGGCTACGCCTTGGACCTGCGCGCCGGCGACGTGTTCTGGTGCACCGCCGATCCCGGCTGGGTGACCGGCACGTCCTACGGGATCATCGCGCCGCTGACTCACCGCGCCACACTGGTCAGCTACGCGGGGGAGTTCGAGGCGCGGGTGTGGTACCGCCTGCTGGCCGAGCACCGGGTCAACGTCTGGTACACCGCACCGACCGCGCTGCGCATGCTGATGCGGTCGGGCGCCGACGTGGCCCGCGAGTACGACCTCGGCGCGCTGCGCCACATCGCCAGTGTCGGCGAGGCGCTCAACCCCGAGGTGGTGATCTGGGGCCAGGACGCCTACGGGTTGCCCATCCACGACAACTGGTGGCAGACCGAGACCGGCGCGATCATGATCAGCAACTACCGCGGCACCGAGGTGCGTCCCGGATCGATGGGCCGGCCGATGCCGGGCATCGATGCGACACTGCTGGCCCGCGGCGAGGACGGCCGCGCCGACCGGACCGGGGGCAGGGTGCGGGTGGCCGGCCCCGGTGAGGTCGGGGAGCTGGCGCTGCGGCAGGGGTGGCCGTCGATGTTCCGCGGCTACCTGGGCGAGGAGGAGCGATACCGCTCCTGCTTCGTCGGCGGCTACTACCTCAGCGGCGACCTGGCCCGGGTCGACGAGGACGGCTACGTCTGGTTCGTCGGCCGCGCCGACGACGTCATCAAGTCGGCCGGGCACCTGGTCGGGCCGTTCGAGGTGGAGACGGCCCTCATGGAGCACCCGGCCGTCGTGGAGGCGGGCGTGATCGGCAAGCCCGATCCGGTGGCCGGGGAGATCGTCATGGCCTTCGTCACGATCCGCCCCGAGTTCGAACCCACCGAGGAGCTGCAGCGTGAGCTCCTGGCGTTCGGCCGACGCCGCCTCGGCGGGCTGGCGCCCAAGGAGATCGCCTTCGACCAGCATCTTCCGCACACGCGCAGCGGCAAGGTGATGCGCCGGCTGCTCAAGGCCCGCGAGCTCGGCCTGCCGGGCGGTGACGTCTCCACCCTGGAGGGAAGTCCATGACCAGCACCCGCAAGCGGCGGGCGGCGGCCGCCGCACCACCGTCCCCGGCAGTCGCCGACCGTGGCGACCTCCTGCGCACCATGCTGCTGATCCGGCGATTCGAGGAGCGCTGCGCCGAGCTCTACAGCGCCACCCGGATCCGCGGCTTCCTGCACCTCTACGTCGGGGAGGAAGCGGTCGCGACCGGGGTGATGGCGACCCTCACCCCCGACGACGCGGTGGTCTCGACCTACCGCGAGCACGGCCACGCGCTCGCGCGGGGGGTCCCGATGGACTCCATCATGGCCGAGATGTTCGGCAAGGCGACCGGCTGCAGCCGTGGCCGTGGCGGCTCCATGCACCTCTTCCACGCCGGCACCCGGTTCCTGGGCGGCAACGCGATCGTTGCGGGCGGAATCCCGCTCGCCGTCGGTCTCGCCCTGGCCGACCGGCTCGCGGGCCGCACCCGCGTGACCGCCTGCTTCTTCGGTGAGGGCGCCGTCGCCGAGGGCGAGTTCCACGAGTCGCTGAACCTGGCCGCGCTCTGGCACCTGCCGGTGCTGTTCTGCTGCGAGAACAACCGGTACGCCATGGGCACCGGGCTGACCCACCAGCACGCGCGCACCGACCTGGCGCTGCGTGCCTCGACGTACGGCGTGACCGCCTGGCCGGTCGACGGCATGGACGCGCTCGCCGTCGAGGAGTCGAGCCGGCAGGCCGTCGAGCAGATCCGTGCCGGCGCCGGGCCCCACTTCCTCGAGCTGCGCACCTACCGGTTCCGGGCCCACTCGATGTACGACCCCGACCGCTACCGCGACAAGGCAGAGGTCGAGCTGGAGCGGACCCACGACCCGATCACCACCCTCGCGGACCGGATGCGTGCCGACGGCCAGCTGACCGACGCGTCGTGGTCGGGGTTGGAGAAGGAGGTCGCCGCGCTCATCGACGAGGCGGTCGCGGCTGCAGACGCCGCACCCCTCGAACCGGTCGAGGAGCTGACCAGGTTCGTGGTGAGCGATCGGGAGGTGAGGTCGTGACCGGGACCGTCGAGACCACCTACCGGGAGGCGCTGCGCGCCGCGCTCCGCGAGGCCCTCGCCAGGGACGAGCGGGTCTTCCTGATGGGCGAGGACGTCGGGGCCTACGGCGGGTGCTTCGCCGTCAGCCTCGGCCTGCTCGAGGAGTTCGGCCCTGAGCGGATCCGCGACACCCCACTGTCGGAGTCGGCGTTCGTGGGCGCGGGCATCGGCGCGGCCCTGGGCGGGCTGCGACCGGTCGTGGAGATCATGACCGTGAACTTCAGCCTGCTCGCCCTGGACCAGATCCTCAACACGGCAGCCTCCCTGCAGCACATGTCCGGGGGGCAGTTCCCGGTGCCGCTGGTGATCCGGATGGCCACCGGCGCCGGACGCCAGCTCGCCGCCCAGCACTCGCACAGTCTCGAGGGCTGGTACGCCCACATCCCCGGGCTCCGCATCCTCGCTCCAGCCACCCTGGAGGACGCGCGCGGCATGCTGTGGACCGCTCTGCAGGACCCGGACCCGGTGCTGATCTTCGAGCACGCCTCGCTCTACCCACTCAAGGGCGAGCTCGCCGAGGACGCCGGCGCCGTCGACCTCGACCACGCCGCCGTACGGCGGTCCGGGGACGACCTCACCCTGGTCACCTACGGGGGGAGCCTGGGCAAGACGCTCGAGGCGGCCGAGCAGCTCGACCAGGACGGCGTCTCGGCGGAGGTCGTCGACCTGCGCACCCTGCGGCCCCTCGACGACGCCTGCTTCGTGGGATCGGTACGCCGCACGCACCGGGCCGTGATCGTGGACGAGGGCTGGCGCAGCGGCAGCATCTCGGCCGAGATCGCCGCCCGGATCACCGAGCAGGCGTTCTACGACCTGGACGCCCCCGTCGAGAGGGTGTGCAGCGCGGAGGTGCCGATGCCCTACGCCAAGCACCTGGAGGACGCCGCACTCCCCCAGGTCGGCACCATCGTGGCCGCCGCACGCCGGACCCTGGGGTGAGCCATGACCGACTTCACCATGCCTTCCCTCGGCGCCGACATGGACGAAGGCACGCTGCTGGAGTGGCTGGTCTCGCCCGGGCAGAGTGTGCACAAGGGTGACATCGTGGCGATCGTGGACACCGCCAAGGCCGCGGTCGAGGTCGAGGTGTTCACCGACGGCGTCGTCGAGCAGCTCCTGGTCCCGGTGGGCACCACCGTCCCGGTCGGAGCCCTCCTGGCCACGCTGCAGCCGCTCGGCGCGGTTCCGGCAGCTCCCTCGCCTCCGCCCGCGGCACCCCCACCTCCACCCGCGACGGCGCCACCTCCGCCCGCGGCACCCCCACCTCCACCCGCGGCACCCCCACCTCCACCCGCGGCGGCGGAGGTGCACTCACCGCTGGTACGCCGGTACGCCGCGGAGCTCGGCGTGGACCTCGGCACGGTCACCGGGACCGGCGTCGGTGGCCGGGTG
>NZ_DAOMFK010000035.1:0-13022 GCF_035429765.1 Nocardioides sp.
CCCGCCGTGTACGCCGCCGGCCGCTCCCCGCTCGTGCCGGCCTCGACGACGAAGCTGCTGACCGCCACCGCCGCCCTCGAGGAGCTCGGCCCCGACCACGTCTTCACCACCCGCGTGGTGGCAGCGCCGCGCACCGACCGCATCGTGCTGGTCGGTGGCGGCGACCCCTACCTGAGCGCCGGGTCGGCGGAGGACGACGCGCCCCCCGGCGCGGACCTCGCCACCCTCGCCCGGCGCACCGCCGCCGCCCTGACGGCCCAGGGGATCCGCGCGGTGCGCCTGGGCTACGACGCGACGCTGTTCAGCGGCCCGACCGCGGCCCCGAGCTGGGAGGCCGACTACCTGCCCGACGACGTCGTCTCCCCGATCACCGCCCTGTGGGTGGACGAGGGCCGCGCGCCGGACGGCTTCCACCGGGTCGCCGACCCACCGGCCTACGCCGCCGCGGTCTTCGCCCGGGCCCTGACCCGGCAGGGGGTGGCGGTGCGTGGCTCGCCGGTGCCGACGAAGGCCCCCGGCGCGGCGCCCACGCTGGCCTCGGTCGAGAGCGCTCCGCTGGCGGAGGCCGTCGAGCGGGTCCTGGAGGTCAGCGACAACGAGGGCGCCGAGGTGCTCGCGCACCACGTCGGGCTGGCCACCGGGCACCCTGGGTCCTTCGCGGGGGGTGTGGCCGGCGTCGAGCAGGCCCTGGGCGGGCTCGGGGTGCCGCTCGAGGGGGCCCGCCTGTTCGACGGGAGCGGGCTCTCCCGCGCCAACCGCCTGGAGCCGGCCACGCTGCTCGGGGTGCTCCGGGTGGCCGCAGCAGACGACCGGCCCGAGCTGCGCAGCGTGCTGACCGGGCTCCCCGTCGCGGGGTTCACCGGCTCGCTGGCCGAGCGCTTCACCTCCGACGCGCTCCCCGGGCGGGGGCTCGTGCGCGCCAAGACCGGCACCCTCACCGGCGTCTCCGGGCTGGCCGGGCTGGCCACGGGCCGCGACGGCACCACGATGGTCTTCGTGCTGGTGGCCGACCGCATCGACCCGGTCGACACCCTCGACGCTCGGGCGGCGCTGGACGGCCTCGCGGCGGCGCTGGCCCGCTGCCGCTGCGGCGGCTGACCCGCCCGGGCGGTCCCGGACGGAGCGGTCCCCGGCTTCGGCGTACCCGTAGGGTCGGCCCCATGAGTGCGAACATGGTCGACTGGGAGCTCGCGGTGGCCCTCGGGTCGCGCGTCGCCGGCGACGGGCCAGCGGTGTCCACCGGGGAGGCGCAGGAGGTCGTCACCGGGCTGCGGGCTGACGCCGAGCGCTCGACCGGCCTGGTCCGCGACTACACCGGGCTGGTGGCCGAGGAGCGCACCGCACCGGTGCTCGTGGTCAACCGGGCGGGCTGGGTCGAGGCCAACGCCGCGGCGTTCTCGACGGTCATGGACCCGGTCGTGGCGCGGCTCACCGAGGCCAAGGGGGCGCCGTCAGGGCTCTCGCAGGCGCTCGGCTCCCGGGTCACCGGCGCCGAGGTCGGGCTGCTGCTGGGGTTCCTCGGGAGCCGGGTGCTGGGCCAGTTCGACCCGTTCCACGATCCGTCGGGCCGGCTGCTGCTGGTCGCCCCCAACATCGTCCACGCGGAGCGCCAGATCCGCGCGGACCCGGCCGACTTCCGGCTGTGGGTGTGCCTGCACGAGGAGACCCACCGGGTGCAGTTCACCGCGGTCCCCTGGATGCGTGAGCACCTGTTCGCGCAGGTCCAGGACCTGGTCGACACCGTCGAGCCCACCCGGATGGCCGAGGACCTCGTCGCCGGGGCCTCGCGGCTGCTCCGCGGCGGCGGCAGTCTCCTGGACGTCGTGGGCACCCCCGAGCAGCGCGAGGTGCTGGACCGGGTCACGGGTGTGATGTCCCTGCTCGAGGGCCACGCCGACGTCGTGATGGACGGCGTCGGCCCCTCGGTGATCCCGTCGGTCGCCCAGATCCGCCGGGCGTTCGACCGGCGCCGCCAGGGCGTGGGCGTGCTCGACCGCCTGCTCCGCCGGCTGCTGGGCCTGGAGGCCAAGATGGCGCAGTACCGCGACGGTGCGAAGTTCGTGCGGGGCGTGGTCGCGAAGGTCGGGATGGAGGAGTTCAACGCGGTCTGGGCCGCGCCCGAGCACCTGCCCTCCCGCGCCGAGATCGGCGACCCCTCCGCCTGGGTCGCCCGCGTCCTGGGCTGAACGCGATGACGCTGCACCCGGCGGTGGCCGCCGTGCGCCGCGCCGTGCGCCGAGCCCTCGACGAGGTGGAGCCGGGCGGCACGGTGGTGGTCGCCTGCTCCGGAGGTGCCGACTCGCTCGCCCTGCTCGCGGCCACGGTGGCCGAGGCCCGCGCCGCCCACCTCCGGGTGGTCGGGGCGACCGTCGACCACGGGCTCCAGTCGGGGTCGGCCGAGCTGACCTCCCGCGTCGTCGGGCAGATGGTCGCGCTCGGGGTGGACGAGACCGTCGCGGCCCGGGTGTCGGTCGAGGCCGAGGGCCTCGGTCCGGAGGCCGCGGCCCGCCAGGCGCGGTACACCGTGCTCGGCGAGCTCGCGCAGCGGCTCGACGCCGCCGTCGTCCTCCTCGGCCACACCCGGGACGACCAGGCGGAGACCGTGCTGCTCGGGCTGACCCGCGGGTCCGGCGGCCGGTCGCTCGCGGGGATGCGCCGCTCGTTCGAGTGCTACCGGCGTCCGCTGCTGGAGGTGGCGCGCGTGGACACCGTCACCGCCTGCCACGTGCAGGGGCTGTCGTTCTGGGAGGACCCGCACAACGTGGACCCCCGGTTCACCCGGGCCCGGGTGCGCAGCCGGGTGCTGCCGATGATGGAGGAGGAGCTGGGCCCCGGGGTGGCCGCCACGCTCGCCAGGACCGCCGACCAGCTGCGCGACGACACGGACCTGCTCGACGACCTCGCCGGGCAGGCCTTCGCCGACCTGGGTGAGCCGCTGCCGGTCGCCGGCCTCTCGGCCCTGCACCCGGCGGTCCGGCGCCGGGTGCTCCGGCTGGCGGCGCTGGCGGCGGGGTCGCCCTCCGGCGAGCTGTTCTACGAGCACGTCGTCGCGGTGGACGCCCTGGTCACCGACTGGCGCGGCCAGCGGTGGATCGACCTCCCCGGCCACGTGCGCGCCCTGCGGCGTACCGGCGGCCTGGTGTTCGAGCGCGTCCACCCGGGGGAGTAGTGCCGGAGCTCGCCCCCACTACCCTTCCTCCATGGACACCGCCCACGTGAGGAACGACCTCGTCCGCGTCCTCTACACCGAGGCGCAGATCCGGGACAAGATCCAGGAGATGGCCGACGAGATCACCCGCGACTACGAGGGCAAGGACCTGCTCATGGTCGGGGTGCTCCGTGGCGCCGTGATGGTGATGGCCGACCTCTCCCGGGCGCTTGGCGGCCACGTGGAGATGGACTGGATGGCGGTCTCCTCCTACGGCTCGGGCACCAAGTCCAGCGGCGTCGTGCGCATCCTCAAGGACCTCGACACCGACATCACCGGCCGGCACGTGCTGGTGGTCGACGAGATCATCGACACCGGCCTGACCCTGAGCTGGCTGGTGTCCAACCTGGCCAGCCGCAGCCCCGCCAGCGTGGAGATCGCGACCCTGCTCCGCAAGCCCGACGCGGCCCAGATGTCGGTGGAGGTGAAGTACGTCGGGTGGGAGATCCCCAACGAGTTCGTCGTCGGCTACGGCCTGGACTACCGCGAGAAGTACCGCAACCTGCGCGACATCGGCACCCTCGCGCCGCACGTTTACTCCTGAGCTCGCCCCGGCGGCTTGAGTTCCCTGCGAGAATGACGAGAGGGACGACGTGTACCGTCGTCACTTCAATGTCACACCCGGACGGCCGACCAGGCCGCCCGGCAGCGGAGTCACGTTCGAGAGAAGCCTGTGAAGCGGATATTCAAGGGCCCCTGGCTGTGGATCGTCATCGCCGTCGTGGGCGTGCTGCTCGCCCTGCAGTACCTGCCGCCCAGCGGTGGGTACGACGAGATCAGCACCTCCAAGATGATCGAGGACATCAGCGACGGGTCGGTCAAGGAGATCACCTTCATCGACGGTGACCAGCAGATCAAGGCGACGCTCGACGACGGCTCCAAGGTGATGACCTACTGGGTCGACGGGCAGCAGGTCGGGCTCGCCGACCGGGTCGAGGCGCAGGTCAAGGCCGGCGAGATCGAGAAGATGACCGTCGACGTCCCCAAGCAGAGCATCCTCACCTCGCTGCTGCTCAGCCTGCTGCCGTTCGTGGTCATCGTCCTGGTGTTCCTGTGGCTGATGAACCAGGTGCAGGGCGGCGGTGGCCGGGGCGTGATGCAGTTCGCCAAGTCCCGGGCGAAGCTCATCACCAAGGACATGCCCAAGACCACCTTCTCCGACGTGGCCGGCTGCGTGGAGGCCATCGAGGAGCTCGGCGAGATCAAGGAGTTCCTCCAGGAGCCCGGCAAGTTCCAGGCCGTCGGCGCGAAGATCCCCAAGGGCGTGCTGCTCTACGGCCCGCCCGGCACCGGCAAGACCCTGCTGGCCCGTGCGGTCGCCGGCGAGGCGGGCGTGCCCTTCTACTCGATCTCCGGCTCCGACTTCGTCGAGATGTTCGTCGGCGTGGGCGCCTCGCGGGTGCGCGACCTGTTCGAGCAGGCCAAGGAGAACGCCCCGGCGATCGTGTTCATCGACGAGATCGACGCCGTGGGCCGGCACCGCGGCGCCGGCATGGGCGGCGGCCACGACGAGCGCGAGCAGACCCTCAACCAGCTGCTGGTCGAGATGGACGGCTTCGACGTGCGCGGCGGGGTGATCCTGATCGCCGCGACCAACCGTCCCGACGTCCTCGACCCGGCACTGCTGCGGCCGGGCCGCTTCGACCGGCAGATCCAGGTCGACGCCCCCGACCTCAACGGCCGCCACATGATCCTTCAGGTGCACTCGCGCGGGAAGCCGATGGCGCCCGACATCGACCTGCTCAGCGTCGCCCGGCGTACCCCCGGCTTCACCGGCGCGGACCTGGCCAACGTGCTCAACGAGGCGGCGCTGCTCACGGCGCGCAGCAGCCTGAAGCTCATCAACAACGAGTCCCTGGACGAGGCGATCGACCGGGTCATCGCCGGACCGCAGCGGCGGACCCGGCTGATGAGCGAGAAGGAGAAGCTGATCACCGCCTACCACGAGGGTGGACACGCCCTGGTGGCCGCGGCGCTGCCCGGGACCGACCCGGTCCACAAGGTCACGATCCTGCCGCGGGGCCGCGCACTGGGCTACACGATGGTGCTTCCCGACGAGGACAAGTACTCCCAGACCCGCAGCGAGATGCTCGACAAGCTCGCCTACATGCTCGGCGGGCGGGCGGCCGAGGAGATGGTCTTCCACGACCCGACCACGGGTGCGGGCAACGACATCGAGAAGGCCACCAACCTCGCCCGGGCCATGGTGACGCAGTACGGCATGACGGAGCGCCTCGGTGCGATCAAGCTCGGCGACTCCAACGCCGAGCCCTTCTTGGGACGCGACCTCGGGCACACCCGCAACTACTCCGAGGACGTGGCGGCCATCGTCGACGAGGAGACGAAGGTGCTGCTCGCGACCGCTCACCAAGAGGCCTTCGACATCCTCGAGGAGAACCGCGACGTCCTCGACGCCCTGGTCCTCGAGCTGGTCGACAAGGAGACGCTGGACAAGGAGGAGGTCGCCCGGGTCTTCGAGCCGCTGCGCCGCCGCCCCGAGCGCCCTGCCTGGACGGGCTCGCCCACCCGCACCCCGTCCGCGATCCCACCCGTGGAGATCCCGCAGGCGATCCGCGACCGGGTTGCGGCCTCCGCCCCCTCGAACGGCAGCGGCGTCCCGGCGCCGACCGCCGGCGAGGTCGTCACCACCCCGCCGCACGTGCCCGGTGACCTGCACGGCGACACGCCGGTCGGCTCGCCGCCGGCATGATCGCCCCGATCGGGCGGGTGGAGCGGGCGCCCGAGGAGATCCCGCCCTTCGACCAGGCGCGCGCGGAGGCCGCAGTCCGCGAGCTGCTGCTCGCGATCGGGGAGGACCCGGACCGGGAAGGGCTGGTGGACACCCCCGCCCGGGTCGCGCGTGCGTACGCGGAGCTGACCGCGGGGCTGCGGCAGGCCCCCGAGGACGTGCTGTCGACCACCTTCGACATCGGCCACGACGAGATGGTGCTGGTGCGCGACATCGAGCTGTGGTCGATGTGCGAGCACCATCTGGTGCCCTTCACCGGCGTCGCGCACCTGGGCTACATCCCCGCCGAGACCGGCAAGATCACCGGTCTCTCCAAGCTCGCCCGGCTGGTGGACGTCTACGCCAAGCGACCGCAGGTGCAGGAGCGGCTCACCACCCAGATCGCCGACGCGATGATGGGCATCCTCGAGGCGCGCGGCGCGATCGTGGTGATCGAGGCCGAGCACCTGTGCATGACCATGCGAGGGGTCCGCAAGGCGGGCGCCCGCACGATCACCTCCGCGGTGCGCGGGCTGATGCACCGCGGCGCGACCCGCAGCGAGGCGATGGCGCTCATCCACGGCCGACGATGACCGGGCCCGCCCGCCCTCTGGTGATGGGCATCCTCAACGTCACTCCCGACTCCTTCTCCGACGGTGGCCGGTGGGCGACGACGGAGGACGCCGTCGCCCACGGCCTGGACATGGTCGCCGAGGGCGCGGACCTGGTCGACGTGGGCGGCGAGTCCACCCGGCCCGGAGCTGAGCGGCCCCCGCTGGGCGAGGAGCTGCGGCGGGTGCTGCCGGTGGTCGCTGCGCTGGCCGACGCCGGCGTCATGGTCTCGGTCGACACCATGCGCGCCGAGGTCGCCGAGGCCGCGGTGGGCGTGGGCGCGCGGTTCGTCAACGACGTGTCGGGCGGGCTCGCCGACCCGCGGGTGCTCGAGGTCGTCGCCCGGTCCGGCGTGACCATGGTCGCCATGCACTGGCGGGCGCACAGCGCCAGGATGCAGGACTTCGCGACGTACGACGAGGAGGGCGGCGTCGTCGACGCGGTCACCCGAGAGCTCGCCGCGCGCGCGGAGGCGATGGCTGCCGCCGGCATCCCCGCGGCGCGGACCGTGCTCGACCCCGGCCTGGGCTTCGCCAAGCGGCCCCACCACAACTGGGAGCTGCTGCGCTCGCTCGACCGGCTCAGCGCGCTCGGCTTCCCGCTGCTGGTGGGCGCCTCGCGCAAGTCGTTCCTGGGCACCCTGCTGGCCGACGAGGACGGCCGGCCACGCCCGACCGGGGAGCGCGAGCACGCCCACGCCGCGCTGGTGGCGCTGCTGGCGGAGCGTGGGGTGTGGGGGCTGCGGGTGCACGACGTACGCGCCACCAGAGACGCCCTGGAGGTCGCGGCCCGGATGCAGGAGGCCCGGTGACCGACCGGCTGATCGTGCTCGGGATCGAGTGCTTCGGGCACCACGGCGTCCTGGATTTCGAGCGACGGGACGGGCAGCGGTTCCTGGTCGACCTGACCCTCGGTCTGGACACCCGGCCGGCGGCCCGCTCCGACGACTTGCGCGACACCGTGGACTACGGGAGTCTCGTGGCCCAGGTGAAGGACGCGGTCGAGTCCGACCCCGTCGACCTGATCGAGACCCTGGCCCAGCGCCTCGCGGACCTGTGCCTCAGGCACTCCCGTGTTGAATGGGCCGAGGTCACCGTCCACAAGCCGGAGGCACCCATCCAGGCCGGCTTCACCGACGTCACCCTCACCATCCGCAGGCCGTGACCAGCCGAGTAGAAGGGACCAGGGCCGTGCCCGAGACCCCCAACCCCCACATCGTCGACACCGACACGCTCACCGGGGGCATGCACCCGATCCGGCGTGCGGTGATCGCGCTGGGCTCCAACCTGGGGGACCGGATGACCACGCTGGCGGGTGCGGTCACCTCGCTCGCCGACACCCCGGGCGTGTGGGTGACCGCGGTGTCCCCGGTGTACGAGACCGAGCCGGTCGACGCCCCCGCGGGGTCCCCGCCGTTCCTGAACGCCGTGGTGCTCGCCGACACCACCTTGCCGGTGCACCGGCTGCTGGACCGGGCCCTGGCCATCGAGGACGCCTTCGACCGCACCCGCACGGGCCAGGCGAACGCCCCCCGCACCCTCGACGTGGACCTGATCGCGGTCGGGGACCGGCGCAGCGACACCGAGGCGCTGCAGCTCCCTCACCCGCGCGCGGCCCAGCGCGCCTTCGTGCTGCAGCCGTGGCACGACCTGGAACCGGACGCCGTGCTGCCCGACGCCGGCCCCGTGGTCGAGCTCCTCGACGAGTGCGACGGGTCCGGCCTGGTCCGGCGCGACGACCTGGTGCTCGAGCTGCCGTGACCCAGCAGCCCCCCGAGCAGGAGCCCACCGGGCGCCTGCGGCCGGTGTCGGCCGCCGCACTCACCGGGTGGGGTGTCGCCGGGCTGGTCGTCGGCTGGCTGGTCCGCCCGGTCAGTGAGCGCTGGCAGGGCTCGGCGCCCCTGGTGACCTGGCTTCCGGCGCTGGCGCTCTTCTTCGTGGCGGTGGTGCTCGCCGCCACCGCCCGCGCGACACGGCACGCGATGCGCGGCGAGCGTGAGCGGCCGGACGCCCAGCGGATGGTGAACCGGTTCGTCCTGGCTCGCGCCTGCGCCCTGGTCGGCGCAGTGGTGGCCGGTGGATATGCCGGTTTCGCCCTCAGCTGGGTCGGAAGTGGGTCAGAATTGGCCACGGAACGGATCACCCGCTCGGCCGCGGCCGCGCTGGGTGCCGCCGCCATGCTGGCGGCTGCCGTCGTCCTCGAGCGCGCGTGTCGCGTCCGATCCGAGGACGACGCGCCTTAGTCTGCCCTCATGGCCCCTTCCCCGCGCAGCACCCGCCGCCGGCGGCGCAGCACCCGCCTCACCGTGGCGGCGCTGCTGCTGCTGTCGACCGTCGCCGTCGTCTCCCTCGCCCTCCTCCTCGCCTCCCCGCCGCTGCTCGCCGGCGCCGCGGTGGTGGCCACGGTGCTGGGCGTCGCCGCCACCCTGGTCACCCGGGCCGAGGTCGTCGAGTCCCGCCGTGAGGCGGCCGAGGACCGAGCCCACCAGGCCCAGGCCTACGCCGCTCTGGCCGAGCAGCGCGTCGCCGAGAACGCCACCTTCCTCGACTCCATGAGCACCCGCCTCTCCCGCACCCAGGCCGCGCTCCGCCAGATCGAGGACGCCCTGTGCACCGCCCAGCACCGGGCGGCGGAGGCCACCCGCCGGGTCGCGGCGGAGGCCGCGCGCGCCGAGGGCGCCGAGCTGGACGGTCAGCGGTACGCCCGGCTGCTGGAGGACTCCGAGCAGCGTGCGGCCGAGGCCATCGTCCGGGTCGCCGAGCTGGAGCAGGAGTGGGAGCCCCTGGTCGCCGAGCGGGACGCGCTGCGGGCCGAGGCGGACGGGCTCCGGGCGGAGCGGGACACCCTCCGCGCGGAGACGGACGCCCTGCGGGCCGAGGCGGACGTGCTGCGCGCCGAGCTGGCCTCCTGGCAGGCGATGGGAGCCGAGGGCTACCGCCGCCACGCCTGACCCGTCGCAGGTTCCCGCTGACCCGTCGTTGATTGACGGGTCCTCCACAGGTGCCCTGTGCAGAACCGGGCAAACAGCGACAGGTCAGCGGTCAGACAGCGACGGGTCGGCGAGGGAGGCGCGCAGCGCCCGGTGCACCCCGTTCGGGGTGAGGACTCCCAGGAACTGGCCACCCCGACGTACGGCGACGACCTGCCGGTCCTCGCGCAGCAGCGCGGCCAGCGCCTCCTCCAACGTGGCGTCGGCGTCCACCACCCCACCGAGGTCGCCGGTCGTCACCCCGTCCAGGGGCTCGAGGTACGCCGGGTCGATCCGCGTCACGGCCAGCCGCCGCAGCCCTCGGGTGGAGCCGACGAAGTCCGCGACGAACTCGTCCACCGGCCGGGCGAGCAGCTCGGCCGGTGTCCCCTCCTGGGCCAGCCGGCCGCCGGCGGCGAACACCGCCACCCGGTCCCCCATCCGGACCGCCTCGTCGATGTCGTGGGTGACCAGCACCACCGTCTTGCGCAGCGTGCGTTGCAGCCGGCGGAACTCGTCCTGCAACCGCGCCCGAACCACCGGGTCCACCGCGCCGAACGGCTCGTCCATCAGCAGCACCGGCGGGTCGGCGGCCAGCGCCCGCGCCACGCCGACCCGCTGCTGCTGGCCCCCGGAGAGCTGGTGCGGGTAGCGGTCGGCGTACACCTCCGGGTCCAGGCCGACCAGCTCCAGCATCTCCAGGGACCGGCTGCGGACCGTGGCCCTCGGGGCGCCCTGCAGGGTGAGCACGGTGCCGACGTTGACCGCCACCGTCTGGTGGGGGAACAGCCCCACCTGCTGGATCACGTAGCCGATGCCGCGACGCAGCGCGACCGGGTCCTGGGCGAGCACGTCGCGGCCGTCCAGCAGGATCGTCCCCGCGGTGGGCTCGATGAGCCGGTTGATCATCTTCAAGGTCGTGGACTTGCCGCAGCCCGAGGGCCCGACCAGGCAGACCAGGCTGCCGCGGGCGACGTCCAGGTCGAGCCCCTGCACGGCCATGGTGCCGTCCGGGTAGGTCTTCCCGACGCCGGTCAGTCGGATCATCGGATCCGCGGTAGCGTCCATGCGGTGACCCTACTCGCGGCGGTGCCGTCGGCGGACGAGCCGGGACCGTCGTGCTACAGCCGGCTGGTCAACGACTGGTTCTGCCCCGCCTACCTGGTCGACCGCCGCCAGGAGCTCCTCGACGCCACCTGGCAGCACCTGTGGATCAGCGTGGTGGCCGTGCTGGCCGGGGTGCTGATCGCCTTCCCGCTGGCGCTGCTCGCGCGGCGGAGCGCGCGCCTCGAGGCGGCCGTGGTGGGGACGGCCACCGGGCTGTACACGATCCCCTCGCTGGCGCTGTTCCCGCTGCTGGTGCCGTTCACGGGCATCTCCGCCACCACGGTGGTCGTCGGGCTGGCCCTCTACTGCCTGACGATCCTGGTGCGGGCCATGCTGCAGGGCCTGCGCTCGGTGCCCGACGACGTCACCGAGGCGGCCACGGGGCTGGGCTACGCCCCGACCCGCCTGCTGTTCCGGGTCGAGCTGCCGCTCGCGCTCCCGGTGATCATGGCGGGT
The DNA here is from genome assembly GCF_035429765.1 of Nocardioides sp. Taxonomy (GTDB): domain Bacteria; phylum Actinomycetota; class Actinomycetes; order Propionibacteriales; family Nocardioidaceae; genus Nocardioides. The sequence continues at coordinate 11,080 of NZ_DAOMFK010000035.1, forward strand.
CTGCGGGTGGCCACCGTGTCCACGGTCGCCCTCACCACGGTGGGCGCGCTGGTGGCCAACGGCGGACTCGGTAACCTGATCGCCGACGGCGTGTTCAGCAACTTCCGCGCCGAGCTGCTGGCCGCGTGCGTGCTGTGCGTCCTTCTCGCGGTGCTGCTGGACCTCGTGGTGGTGGGCCTGCAGCGGGTGGCGACCCCGTGGACCAGGCGGGCGGAATCCGGGTGAACGTCCTCGGCAACGCCTTCGGCTACCTCGCGGACCCGGCCAACTGGACCGGCCCGGAGGGCATCTGGGCCCTGCTCGCCCAGCAGCTGCTCATCTCGGTCACCGCCCTGGGCCTGGCCCTGCTGCTCGGCCTCCCGGTCGCGCTGTGGCTGGGCCACCTCGGGCGGGGCGGGTTCCTGGCGATCAACATCTCCAACGTCGGGCGGGCGATCCCGACGTACGCCCTGCTGGCACTGCTGGTCATCGCCGACTGGCCCGGGACGGCCACGTTCGGGCCCTACGGCCGTGCCGGCCTCGCCACGCTGATCGCGCTCGCCGCGTTCGCGCTGCCACCGATCATCACCCACGCCTACGTGGCGGTGCGCGAGGTTCCCGAGGAGGTCCGCGAGTCCGCCCGGGGGATGGGGATGAGTGGCCGGCAGCTGTTCACCCGCGTCGAGCTGCCGCTGGCCCTGCCTCTGGTGGCCACCGGGATCCGCCTCGCGCTGGTGCAGGTGTGGGCCACCGCCACCATCGCGGCGCTCGTGGCCGGCCCCGGACTCGGCCGGGTGATCACCGACGGCTTCGCCAACACCGACTACGGCAAGGGTGTCGCCGGCGCGATCGTGGTCGCCGCCGTGGCGCTGGTACTCGAAGCCGGGGGGTCCTTGCTGCAACGATGGGCGGACCCGCTCGAGGGCACGGCGCCGTCGAGCCCCTGAGCGAGCGGAGAACCGGACACGCGTGGCACCCTGCCACGGGACACGGAAGGTGGAACCGACATGCAGGTACGACGTACGATCGCCGCCGCCCTCACGGCGGCGAGCCTGGTGCTGGCCGCAGGGTGCGGAAGCGACGACGGGGGCAGCGCCGACTCGGGCGGCAGCGGATCGGGCGACAAGGGCGCGGTCAGCATCTCGGGGCAGAACTTCCCGGAGGCGACGCTGGTGGCCAGCATGTACGAGCAGCTGCTCGACTCGCTGGGCTACGACGCGAGCGTGAAGCTGGTCGGCACGCGCGACGTCTACATGGCCGCGGGCCAGTTCCCCGACGGTATCCAGGTCGTGCCGGAGTACGTCGGCGGGCTCGTGGACTTCCTCAACGCCACCGCCAACGGTGCCGACGCGCCGTCGTTGACCACCAACGACCCGGCTGAGACGATCGCCGCCGTCCAGCCGCTGCTCGACGACAAGGGCATCACCCTGCTCGACCCGTCGTCGGCGACCGACCAGAACGCCTTCTTCGTCACCCAGCAGTACGCCGAGGACAACGGGCTCTCCGCGCTCTCCGACCTCGAGGGCACCTCCGTCGTGCTGGCTGCCGCCGAGGACTGCCCCGGCCGCAGCGACTGCGAGGGTGGCCTCACCAAGGTGTACGGCATCGACGTCACCAAGGTGCTGCCGCTTGGGTTCGCCAGCGACCAGACCTACCGGGCGGTGCTGGACGGCGAGGCGCAGCTGGGCCTGACCAGCACCACCGACGGCACCCTGGCCGACCAGGGGCTGGTGCTCCTCGAGGACGACAAGGGGATCCAGACCGCACAGAACCTGGTGCCGGCCGTCTCCACCAGCTGGATCGCCGACCACCAGGACGCCGCCGATGCGCTCAACCAGCTGATGGCCGCGCTCACCACCGAGAAGCTCACCGAGCTCAACGGGCGGATCTCGGTGGACCGGGAGCAGCCCGACGCGGTGGCCAAGGACTTCCTCACCAGCGAGGGCCTGCTGCAGTAGGCCGCG
>NZ_DAOMFK010000035.1:13122-20743 GCF_035429765.1 Nocardioides sp.
CGCCCGTTCAGTACTCGTGCGGGCGCAGCGCGAGCGCAGCCGGGTCGACGCTGGCCGCGTCCAGCACGGGGACGGCCAGTCGCGGCACGGCACCGCTGCGGTCGCGCGGGACCGGTGCGCCGGCGAGGCCGGCGACGTAGTCCATCACCGCGGCCGCGTCGGACCTGCGGCCCTGCTCGACCAGCCAGCCGGTGAGCCGGTGCACCGGCGGCAGCCCGCTGTGCACCAGCGACCGCTCCCCCCACAGCTCCAGCACCATGGCCCGCAGCAGCTCCCACCACGCGTCGTCACAGCCGGGGATCTCCACGAAGTACCGGTGCAGGTCACCGGCGAGCACCCGGTCGAGGAACAGCTCCTGGACCGCCGGGGAGCCGAGCTCGCGGACGCTGCTCAGCGACAGGCGCTTGGTCTCCGCCCGGTCGGCGAGGTCGACGAGCGAGGAGCGCTGCTGGGTGATGGAGGTCCCCTGCGCGCGGATCCGCCAGTGGTACACGACGTCGACGAGCACGTCGAACCGCCCGAGGAGGTAGGCCCTCGTGGTGGTCGGCTGGTCCTCGTACCGCGTCCCCTCGGGGAACGCGAGCCCCGCGGCCTGCCAGAACTCGCGCCGGAACAGCTTGTTGGGGGCGAAGACGTCGCCGAGGATCTCGGGATGGTCCTCGACGGTGAGCCCGGACCGCGGCTCGACCGCGTGCAGCCGCCGCATCCAGCGCGGCTCCTCCAGCGCACCGGCCTCCCACCGGACGAGGGAGCCGGTGACGAAGTCCGAGCCGGAGACCCCTAGCGCTCCCGCGAGCACGGGGTACGCCGTGGGCGGCACCACGTCGTCGGCGTCGCAGAAGCCCAGGAGCTCCCCCGTGGCCCGGCGCACCCCCTCGTTGCGCGCCGCCCCCAGCCCCCGGTTGGGCGTGTGGACCACGCGGACCCGGTCGTCCCGGGCGGCGTAGGCGTCGGCGATCCGCCCGGAGTCGTCGGTCGAGCCGTCGTCGACGACGACGACCTCCAGTGCGCCGTAGTGCGAGGCCAGCACGCTGTCCAGGCACTCCGGCAGCCACGGCGCGGCGTCGTACACCGCGACCACCACCGTGAGGAGCGGCAGATCGGGGTGCTGCTCCCGGCGGCGCCACGGTCTCATGCGGGCCAGCCTAGACAGGCGCGGACCGCCTGCGCGGGGTAGCGGGGGCCGGTCCGCCGGCTGCTCGGGCGGGTGGCGAGACCTACGTCACCATCCGGCCCGGTTCCCAGCCGGAATGGCGCCGCGTACCCTCTGCGTTGTCCTCAGCAGAACACCGTCTGGTACCCACACCGGCCCGATCACGGGTGGTCGGAGGGACTGGAACGAAAGGTTCGGCCATGAACACCAGCGCCCGCCCGCCCGCTGACGCCTCCCCGGGCGACCACTGCGGTCCTCGCGTAGGGGTGGTCGGTGCCGGCCGCGTCGGTGCCGTGCTCGCCGCCGCCCTGCGTGAGGCGGGCTACCGGGTAGTCTCCGCCGCCGGAGAGTCCGACGCGAGCCGCCGCCGGGCCGAGAGCCTGCTGCCCGGCGTCCCGCTGGACAAGCCCAGTGCGGTCGCCCGCTCCTGCGACGTGCTGCTGCTCACCGTGCCCGACGACATGCTCCACAACGTGGCCTCGGTGCTGAGCGCCTCGGGAGCCATCCGGCCCGGCCAGGTCGTCGTGCACACCTCCGGTCGGCACGGCCTCACCGTGCTCGCCGAGGCCGCAGCGGTCGGTGCCCGCACCATCGCGATGCACCCGGCGATGACGTTCACGGGTACGCCGGTGGACCTGCCGCGGCTGCACGGCTGCATCTTCGGGGTGACCGCGGGGGCGTCCGAGCGGGACCTGGTCGACCAGCTGGTGGCCGACCTCGGAGGGCGCACCATGTGGGTCCCCGAGGAGCGGCGCACCCTCTACCACGCCGCCCTGGCGCACGGCGCCAACCACCTGGTGACCCTGGTCAGCCAGGCGGTGGAGCTGCTGGCCGCGGCCGGAGCGGACAACCCCGACCTGCACCCGGCCGACACGCTGCGGCCGCTGCTGGCCGCGGCGCTGGACAACGCGCTGGATCAGGGGGACTCCGCCCTCACCGGTCCGATCGTGCGGGGCGACGTCAACACCGTCCGTGCCCACCTGGCCGAGATCGCCCGCAACGCCCCGCACACGCTGCCCTCCTACGTCACCCTGGCCCGCGACACGCTCGACCGGGTGGTCACCGACGGCCGCGTGCTGCCGATCCGGGCCGCGGCCATCCGCCGGGTCCTCGACGAGGCGACCGCTCCGGCGCAGCGGACTCCCCTGCAATGAGCCGGGAGCCGGTGCTGGCGGCCACCAGGGACGAGCTGGCCGCCGGCCTCTCGGCCTGGCGTGACGCCAGGCACCGGGTCGCGTTCGTCCCCACGATGGGCGCCCTGCACGAGGGGCACGCCAGCCTGATGCGGGTCGCCAGGGACGCGGTGGGCGAGGGCCCGGTGGTGGTGTCGGTCTTCGTCAACCCGCTGCAGTTCGGGCCGCGCGAGGACCTCGACCGCTACCCGCGGACCCTGTCGAAGGACCGGGAGACCTGTGCTGCCGAAGGCGTCGACCTGGTCTTCGCACCCGCCGTCGGGGAGGTCTACCCCGGGGGAGAGCCACAGGTCACGGTGGAGCCCGGGCCGCTGGGCACCATTCTCGAGGGCCGGACCCGGCCCGGCCACTTCCGGGGCGTGCTCACCGTGGTCGCCAAGCTCTTCGGCCTGGTCCGCCCCGACGTCGCGGTGTTCGGGCAGAAGGACTACCAGCAGCTCACGCTGATCCGCCGGATGGTCGCCGACCTGTGCCTGGGGGTGGAGGTGGTGGGCGCCGAGACCAGGCGCGAACCGGACGGGCTCGCGATGAGCTCGCGCAACAGCTACCTGGACGCCGGGCAGCGCCGGGACGCAGTGGCGCTGAGCCGGGCACTGCGGGCCGCCGCCCAGGCGGCTGCCGAGGGCCCCGAGCCGGCCCTCGCCGCGGCCCGGGCCGAGCTCGACACCGTCGGTTCCGTGGACGTCGACTACCTGGTGATCACCCGGCCCGACCTCGGCCCGCTGCCGGAGGAGATCGTCCCGGGGACACCCGCCCGGGCGCTCGTGGCGGCCCGGGTGGGCGGCACCCGGCTCATCGACAACATGCCCCTCATCCTCGGCCGGACCGAGCGATAGCCTGCGGCAATGGCCTCCACCCCGCGCCCTGTCCCCGAGCGGCTCGCCGCTCCCGAGCCGGGCTGGACCATCCGCGCCGACGTGGTGGTCGTGGGATCCGGGGTCGCCGGGCTCACCGCGGCGCTGCGCGTCCATGCACGTGAGCCCGGGCTACGGCTGCTGGTGGTCACCAAGGACGTCCTGGACGCCGGTTCGACCCAGTGGGCCCAGGGAGGTATCGCCGCTGCGCTCGGCCCCGGGGACACCCCTGAGCAGCACGAGCGCGACACGCTGGTGGCCGGTGCCGGGGGCTGCGACCGTGACGCCGTACGGGCCCTGGTCACCGAGGGCCCCGACGCCGTACGGGAGCTCATCGGGCTGGGCACCAACTTCGACCACGACCTCGACGGCGAGCTGAGCCTGACCCGCGAGGGCGGGCACCACCGCGACCGGATCGCGCACGCGGGCGGGGACGCCACCGGGGCCGAGATCCAGCGGGCGCTGCGCGCGGCGGTCGAGCGCGCCCCCGAGATCGAGGTGATCCAGCACGCCCTGGCCGTCGACCTGCTCCTCGCCGCCGACCGCGGGGTCGCCGGCCTCACGCTGCACGTGATGGGGGAGGGGCAGCGCGACGGCGTCGGCGCCGTCCACTGCCGAGCGGTGGTGCTGGCCAGCGGCGGACTCGGCCAGGTGTTCTCGCAGACCACCAACCCGGAGGTCTCCACCGGCGACGGGATGGCGCTCGCGCTGCGGGCCGGTGCGGCGCTGCGCGACCTGGAGTTCGTCCAGTTCCACCCGACGGTGATGTACCTCGGGCCCGACGCCAAGGGCCAGCAGCCGCTCATCTCCGAGGCGGTCCGGGGCGAGGGTGCGTTCCTGGTGGACTTCGAGGGTGTGCGGTTCATGCGCGGCGTGCACGAGCTCGCTGACCTCGCACCGCGCGATGTCGTGGCGAAGGCCATCACCCGCCGGATGCACGACACCGGCCACCCGCACATGTGGCTGGACGCCCGGCACCTCGGGGCGCAGTTCTGGGAGCGCCGCTTCCCGACCATCCTGGCCACCGCCCGCGAGCACGGGGTCGACCCGGTGACCGAGCTCATCCCGGTGGCGCCCGCCTGCCACTACGCCTCCGGAGGGGTCGCCACCGACCTGTGGGGCAGGTGCACCGTGCCGGGCCTCTACGCCACCGGAGAGGTCGCCTGCTCCGGGGTGCACGGCGCGAACCGGCTGGCCTCCAACTCGCTGCTGGAGGGACTGGTGTTCTCCCGCCGGATCGCCGCCGTGCTGCCCGGGGAGCTGCGTCCGTGGCAGCCGCCGGTCACCGACCCACGCCGGCCGGGGCTGGTCGCCGGCAAGCTGCGCGAGGAGCTGCAGGAGACGATGACCGGGCGGGCCGGCGTCCTGCGCTCGGCCACCGGCCTGGCCCAGGCCCTGGACCGGCTCGCCGCCCTGGCGACCGACCCCCACGGGGTGGAGACCGGGCAGGAGGCGTGGGAGACCACCAACCTGCTGACCCTCTCCACGGCGCTCGCGTCGGCGGCGCTGGCCCGGGAGGAGACCCGCGGCTCCCACTGGCGGGAGGACTTCCCGGACCGGGACGACCCGGCCTGGTCGGGACACTTCGACGCGACCCTGGCAGCGGGCGGCGTCGCCGTGACCTTCACCCCCACGCCCCCCACCGACGGAGGTGCCCTGTGACGCCGTACCACGAGCTCCCGGTCGACCTGCTCGCCGAGCTCCACGACGCGGGCCTGGACCCGGTCCCGGTCTTCGAGGCCATCCAGAGCGCGGTGGAGGAGGACCTGCCGGACGCCGGGGTGGACGTCACCTCGGCGGCCACCATCCCCGCCGAGGCCCGGGGGGTCGGCGACGTGGCGGCCCGCGAGGCCGGCGTGGTCGCCGGGCTCGGGGTGGCCGCCCTGGTGTTCCACTACGTGATGGGCGAGGACGTCGAGGTCACCGACCGCGTCCCGGACGGCTCCCGCGTGGCGCCCGGCGACGTCGTGATGCGGGTGGCCGGCCCGACGCAGGGACTGCTGACCGCTGAGCGCACCGCGCTCAACTTCGCCAGCCACCTCTCCGGCGTGGCCACCGCCACCGCGGCCTGGGCCGAGGCGCTGGCAGGCACCCGGGCCCGGGTGCTGGACACCCGCAAGACCCTGCCCAACTACCGCGCGCTGCAGAAGTACGCCGTGCGGTGCGGTGGCGGGGTGAACCACCGGTTCTCGCTCTCGGACATGGCCATGGTCAAGGACAACCACGTCGTGGCGGCGGGCGGGGTGGTCCCGGCGTACCGCGCGGTGCGTGCGGCGTACCCGGACGTCCCGGTGGAGGTGGAGGTCACCGACCTGGCCCAGCTGCGCGAGCTGCTGGACGCGGGGTGCGGGCACATCCTGCTGGACAACATGGACACCGCGACCATGGCCGAGGCGGTCGCGCTCACCGCTGGCCGGGCCGTCCTGGAGGCCTCCGGGGGGCTGACCCTGGAGCGCGCGCGGGAGGTGGCCGGGACGGGGGTCGACTTCATCTCGGTCGGGGCGCTCACCCACTCCGTCCGGGTGTTCGACCTCGGCCTGGACCTCGTGGAGCAGTAGCGGTGCCGACCTTCGCCGCCGACATCGGCAACAGCGACACGATGCTGGGGCTGCTCGAGGGCGACCGGGTGCTCGCGCACTGGCGGGTCTCGACCGACGAGCACCGCACGGCCGACGAGTGGGACGTGCTGGTGCGGGGGCTCCTCGACCGGGTCTCCCCGGCTCCCCGGATCACCGGCGTGGCGGTCTGCTCCACGGTGCCCTCGGTCGTGCACGAGTGGCGGGAGGCCCTCGACCTGCGCTTCCCCGGGCTGCCCCGCGTGTTCGTCGAGCCGGGCACCCGGACCGGGGTCCCGGTGCTCACCGACAACCCGCGTGAGGTGGGTGCCGACCGGGTCTGCAACGCCGTCGCCGCGGCGGCACGGTGGGGTGGCCCGGCGATCATCGTGGACTTCGGCACGGCAATCACCTTCGACGTGCTCAACGCCCGCGGGCAGTACGTCGGCGGCGCGATCGCGCCGGGCATGGAGATATCGCTGGAATCGCTCGGCCGCCGCGCGGCGCAATTGCGCCAGGTCGAATTGCACCGACCGCGGACGGTGATCGCCCGCAATACCGTGGAAGCGGTCCAGTCGGGAATGGTCTTCGGATTCGCCAGTCTCGTCGAGGGAATGGTCGAGCGGATGGTCGCCCAGCTCGACGTGCCTGCCGAGAGCGTCGAGGTGGTCTCGACCGGCCACCTCGCCCCGCTGGTCGCCCAGGAGTGCGCCTGCTTCACCGCCCACGTGCCGCTGCTCACGCTGCAGGGGCTGGGGCTGGTGTTCGACCGGAACACGTGACCGGGGCTGCTGCTGGATTGCCTCGACAAGTCCACCAGGGCCGCGTCGATCCCAGGGGATTCCGATGGTCAGAATGCGGTCGCTGCTGCCGGGAAGCGCTGTGCGGAAATCCGATCCGGCTTTTCGGCAGCGAGAATGAATGGTACGGCGCTGCGCATTTCCCGCGGTCAGGAATCCCGGTACCCTGCATTTCTGCCCGTATCGTGCAATTCGAAGGATGTGCCCCCATGGCCCAGAAGGTCAGCATTGTTCTCGTCGACGACCTCGACCAGTCCGCCGCCACCCAGACGGTGTCGTTCGGCCTCGACGGCACGTCGTACGAGATCGACCTGAGCGACGAGAACGCCGCGGCGCTGCGTGAGGCGCTGGCCGGCTACGTCGGGGTGGCCCGCAAGGTGTCGGGTCGGTCGCGTCGTGGCCGTCGACCGGCCGCCTCCGGCGGTTCCGGGAGCTCCGGCGCCAGCACCCGGCAGGTGCGCGACTGGGCGCGCAGCAACGGCTACCAGGTCTCCGAGAGGGGCCGGGTGCCCGCCGAGGTCCAGCGCGCCTTCGACGAGGCGCACGGAGGCTGAGCCGCCGCTGCCGGCTGTTCGCTGTGAGCGGAGCGGGTCTGCGGTCCCCGGGGAACACGTAGGCTGTCAGCAGAGTTGAACCTCAGGTGTGCGGTGGGCCGGCGCATGGCGTCGCCCGCCGCTACGTCGCAGCAGCTCCAGGAACGAGGCAGAAGATGTTCGAACGGTTCACAGACCGCGCCCGGCGGGTGGTCGTGCTGGCCCAGGAAGAGGCCCGCATGCTCTCCCACAACTACATCGGGACCGAGCACATCCTGCTCGGCCTGATCCACGAGGGCGAGGGTGTGGCGGCCAAGGCGCTGGAAAGCCTCGACATCTCCCTGGAGGCGGTGCGGGCCCAGGTCGAGGAGATCATCGGGCAGGGCCAGCAGGCCCCCAGCGGCCACATCCCCTTCACGCCGCGCGCCAAGAAGGTCCTGGAGCTCTCGCTGCGCGAGGCGCTGCAGCTGGGCCACTCCTACATCGGCACCGAGCACATCCTGCTCGGCCTGATCCGCGAGGGCGAGGGCGTC
>NZ_DAOMFK010000036.1:0-19945 GCF_035429765.1 Nocardioides sp.
CCAGCGGGAGCACGAGCGCGAGCAGGGCGGTGACCGGGAACCCGGCCCGGCGCCTCGCCGGGGCGGCCCGACGGCCGGCAGCGCGGGTCATGGGCGCTCCCTTCTGCGGGTGGGCCCGGCGAGCACCAGCACCAGGAGGAGCGCGAGCGCCTGCAGCACGAGCAGCGCGGTGCGCTGCCAGGAGTCCGGGCCGGTGAGGGCGTCGGGGTCGAGCTCCTGGTCCACGTGCCAGGCCCGCGTCGAGCGGTCCTCGGCGCTGGCCTGGCTCAGACCGTTGGTGGCGTCGAGGGTGGCCGCCACCCGACTGTCCGCAGGAGCCTGCAGCACGACGTACTCGATGCCCTGATCGGCCAGCGCGTTCACCACGGCGGTGGTGGGACGCGAGACGAGGGCCCGGACGGTGGCGGTGAACGCACGGTCCTCCGGGGTGAGCGCCTGGACCTCGTCCTCCCCGACCGTGGTTCCGTCACCCCGGCGCACGGAGTAGCTCACCCCGTCCTCCACGGACCCGTCGAGGATCAGTACGCCGTGGGCGGGACCGAGGGCGGAGCTCTGCACCATGTACGCCGGAACGGCCGGCCGGGCGTCCCCGCTGAGCTGGTTCTCGGCTCCGACCACGAACCAGGCCAGGCCCAGCGCGGGCACCACCGTGAGCACCGTCGCCGTCAGCAGGCCGGCCACCCGGCCGGCACGCCTGCCGCGCTGGCGCAACGCCTCCTGTCCGGCGACCACCACCGCAGTCAGCCAGGCCCCCTGGAGGATGACGACGAAGACCCCCAGCCCCGGCCAAAAGGTGGTCGCGGCCAGCTCCTCCGAGACCTGGGCGAGAACCAGCGCGTTGAGTGCGGCCACCAGCGCCACCAGCCAGCAGATCAGCACCACGACGCGGGACCCTCTGGGCACGAGCGCCAGCACGGCCAGCACCAGCACCGTCACCCCGAGCGGGGTCGGCGCTCCTGTGTCCGCCGCCCGGCCGGTGAGCAGGTCGATCGCCCCGAGCGCGGCGGAGGGGAGCCGGCCGGCCTCCATCAGCAGCCCGGACCAGGCGCCGTCCCGGACCAGCGGCAGCAGCCAGGGGACGAGCAGCACCGGGACCACGGCGAGGGCTGTGGCCGGGGGGCCGAGCACCGACCGGTCCCCCACGGCACGGCGATCGACCAGGAGTCCCAGCACGAGCACGAGGGCCCCCACGCCGAGTGCGAACAGCCACAGGGCCGGGGTGAACGCCGTCGCGAGGGCGAGCAGCAGGCCGGTCCGCCACGCCGCCCGCCAGCGGCGGTCCGGGTCGGGGTCCCCGAAGCCCAGCGCGGCGTGGGCCAGCCACGGCAGCAGCGCCGCGGTGGCCACCGTCCCGAACCGTCCCTCCCCCCAGGCACCGCTCGTGGCCGGCACGAGCGCGAAGGTCGCCGCTCCGCCGACCAGCAGCCACCGGGACACCCCCTGGGGGCTCACCAGGTGGCCGGTCACCCGCAGGAACCGCCACGCCCCCCAGAAGGCGAAGGGGACGGCGAGGAGGAGGAGCGCGGAGACGGCCGCGCCCGCGCTGCCACCCAGCACCGTGGCCAGCACGGCCAGCGCCGGGACGTAGGGCGGTGCCGGGACGTCGGTCCCGGTGAGCAGCGGGTGCCAGTACTCGGCCTGCAGCCGCCACCAGTCACCCGCACCTCCGGGCGCGGGCGACAGGGCACCCCCCGAGACGCGCCCGAACGCCGCCCGGGCCCCGACCAGGGCAAGGACGACGAACGCCGTCGCGGCCACCGCGACCGGGCTGGTGAGGAACCGCGCCACCAGCCCGGTGTCGGTGCCGAGCTCGTCGTCGTCCTCGACGCGCGGCCGGACCGGGTGACCTCCGGCGGCCAGGCCGGCCGCGCGCCGGCGCTCCGCCACGTCCTGCGCCTGGTGGGAGGCCGCCGCGACCAGGTCGCCCACGAGGTCGAGGCCGTGCCGGTAGGGCAGCCACCACGGGGCCAGCAGCGCGCGCACCGTCGCCGGATCGGCCGTCCGGTGCGGCCGGCGCGCGGCGCGGGCCCGCCGGATCTGCCCGGGACGGGCGTAGAGCGACAGCAGTGCGGCCAGCTCGTCGAGCGCCTCGCCCACCGAGCGGACCAGCAGGAACCCGATCATGCGGAGCAGGGTGCCGACCGCCAGCCGGACGGTCTGGAACACCAGTCCGCGGGTCCGGACGTTCGCCAGAAGCGTGTAGAGCGCCGCCCGGCGCTCCTGGTAGTGCGTGTGGCGGCCGGTGAGCGGCGTCCTGCGGGTGCCGCGGTGCGCGGCCTCGGCGTGGAAGACCAGCGCCTGCGGGACGATCAGTGTGGTGTGCCCGGCAGCGGCCGCCCGCCAGCCGAGGTCCAGGTCGTTGCCGAACACCGGCAGGGCCCGGTCCAAGCCGCCGAGCTCGACCAGCACGCTCCTGCGCACCAGCATCCCCGCGGTGTTGACCGCGAGCACGCGGCGCACCTCGTCGTGCTGGCCCTGGTCGTACTCACCCCGCTCCAGCCCGGTCTCTCTGCGGCCGGTGCCGGTGAGCGTCACCCCCACCTCCAGGAGCCTGCGCAGCGAGGGCCACTCACGCAGCTTGGGCCCAAGCACGTCGGCCTCGGGGTGCGCCCGGGCGGCGGCGAGCAGCTCGGCCAGCGCTGTCGGGGCGGGGTTCGCGTCGTCGTGGAGCAGCCAGACCCACTCGACGTCCCCGGCGGCGGCCAGGCCGAGGTCGACGGCCTCGCCGAAGCTGGTGCCGCGGGAGGCGGTGGCGAGGGCGTCCTCGCCCCAGGCGGCCGCGATCAGGTCCGCGCTGTCGTCCTTGCTGCCGGTGTCGACAGCCACCCGACGGTCGGGGTGGGTGGTCTGCTCAGCGATGCCGGTGAGGACGGCCGGCAGCCACCGGGAGCCCCCGTGGCTGACCAGGAGCACGGCGACCGTCACCGCTGCAGCCTACCGGCCGGTCACCACCGACCCGCGGCCACGTCGACCCGGGAGGAGTCTCAGACGGCGCGCTTCTTGAGCTTGCGGCGCTCGCGCTCGGACAGGCCCCCCCAGATACCGAACCGCTCGTCATTGAGCAGGGCGTACTCCAGGCACTCCGCTCGCACGTCGCAGGTCAGACAGACCTTCTTGGCCTCCCTGGTCGAGCCCCCCTTCTCGGGGAAGAACGCCTCCGGGTCGGTCTGAGCGCACAGCGCACGCTCCTGCCAGCCCGCTTCCTCGGCCTCCGGTTCGAGAAGAAACAGTTCCCTCACGGTGCTCGCCCTTTCGACCCGTTGGTGGTGCGCCTGGTTCCCGGTGCCCTGCCGATCCGTCGGCCCCCGGGCCGTCGTGCGAAGCACACTGGGGGAATTACATGCCTGTCGTACCGCGAAAGTCAAGCCTCTGTCTGATATGGGAGGTGGACCGGTCCGGTCGCCACTCCCCCCGTGCGGCACGCTTGCGGCATGCGAGAGATCACGGTGCTGTCCGGGGGGATCGGTGGAGCGCGCTTCCTGCAGGGCCTGCTGCACGGCCTCCGCTCGGGGAGGCTGCCTGGGGTGGACGCGGACGCCACCGTCACGGTGGTGGCCAACACGGCCGACGACTGGTGGGTGCACGGGCTGAAGGTGTGTCCCGACCTGGACACCGTGATGTACACCCTGGGCGGCGGAATCGACGCCGACCGGGGCTGGGGTCGCCGGGAGGAGACCTGGAGCGTGCGGGAGGAGCTCGCGGCGTACGGCGTGGAGCCGACGTGGTTCGGGCTGGGCGACCGTGACGTGGCCACGCACCTGGTCCGCACCCAGCTCCTTGACGCGGGCTACCGCCTCTCCCAGGTGACCAAGGCGCTGTGCCGGCGCTGGGACCCCGGGGTCCGGCTGCTGCCGATGACCGACGACCGGGTCGAGACCCACGTGGCCGTGGCCGACCCGGACTCCCCCAGCGGCCGGCGGGTGGTCCACTTCCAGGAGTACTGGGTCCGGCTGCGTGCCGAGGTCCCCGCCGAGGCGGTCGTCGTGGTCGGGCTGGACGACGCGTCACCCGCGCCGGGCGTGCTGGACGCTCTCACCACCGCCGACCTGGTGCTGGTCCCACCCTCCAACCCCGTCGTGTCGGTCGGCACGATCCTCGGAGTGCCCGGCGTCCGCGACGCCCTGACGGCGACCTCGGCCCCCGTCGTGGGGCTCTCCCCCATCGTCGGCGGCAGCCACGTCCGGGGGATGGCCGCGCAGCTGCTCACGGCGGTCGGCGTGCCGGTGACGGCCTCCGGTGTCGCCCTCCACTACGGGTCCCGGGGCGACGGGGGTGTGCTCGACGGTTGGCTGGTCGACGAGGTCGACGCGGGCCTCGTGCCGGAGGTCGAGGCGGCCGGCGTCGTGTGCCGCGCCGTCCCGCTGATGATGACCGACCACGACGCCACCGCGGCGATGGCTGCGGCCGCCGTGGGACTCGTGCGATGACCGGGTCGTTGTCGGTGCACGCCCCCGACGGCGTCCCGGAGATCGAGCCCGGCACCGACCTGGGGGCGGTGCTGCTCGCCCACCTGGCGCCACGCGACGGCGACGTCGTGGCGGTGACCAGCAAGGTGGTGGCCAAGGCGGAGGGACGGCTCGTGGCCGGCGACCGGGCGGCGGCGGTGGCCGGGGAGACCACACGGGTGGTCGCCCGGCGCGGCGAGACCGTGGTCGTGCGCACCCGGCACGGCCTCACCCTCGCCGCCGCAGGGGTGGACACGTCCAATGTGCCGCCCGGCTGGCTCGCGCTGCTGCCGCTCGACCCCGACCGGTCGGCCCGCAGCCTGCGCGCCGCCGTGCGGGCGCGCACCGGCGCCAACGTGGGGGTGCTGGTCACCGACACCGCGGGCCGCGCCTGGCGGCACGGTCAGACCGACCTGGCGATCGGCGCCGCGGGGCTGGTCCTCCTCGACTCCTACGCCGGGCGGGTCGACGCCTTCGGCAACCGGCTCACGGTCACCGCCCCGGCCGTGGCGGACGAGCTGGCGTCCGCCGCCGAGCTCGCCCAGGGCAAGCTCGCCGGACGACCCTTCGCGCTGCTGCGCGGCCGCGCGGACCTGGTCCTGCCACCCGACGAGCACGGGCCGGGAGCGCGGGCACTGGTCCGGGAGGAGGCCGAGGACCTGTTCGGGTACGGCGCCCGCGAGGCCGTCATCCGCGCCCTGGAGGGCGCGGAGTCCGACCGCGCGGTCTTCGGTGCGCCGGCCACCGCCGACGAGGTCGAGCACGCGCTGCGTCGCGTCCTCGGCCCCGGCACCGTGACCCCGGTCGAGGCGCCTGGGCCCACCGGCCGGACGGCCCTCCGGGTGGCGGGGGACCCGTCGGTGGTCCGCGCGGTGGTGTTCGCCCACGGCTGGCTCGCCGAGACCGATTCCTCCGGATTCGTCCGGATCGCACCACCCGGTCCGTAGACTCTGCGCGACCTGTCTCTTTCGCAGAGGACCTCGCTCGTGGGCAAGAACACCGGGAACGACCGACGCGCCGTCGTGGAGCAGCTGCGCGCCCAGCAGCGCAGCGCGGAACGCTCACGCGGCCTGCTCGTGGTCGGCGTCTCCGTGCTCGTCTCCGTGGCGATCCTCGGGTCGGCGCTCTGGTTCGGGAGCGCGGTGCCCTACGTCGGCAAGAAGTGGTACGACAACAGGGAGTTCGAGCGGCTCGCGCTGGGCTCGATCGGGGCACCCGCCTCGGCCTGCGGGGAGGTCACCACGAAGCCGGCGAACGGCAACCAGCAGCACGTGGCCCCGGGGACCGCACTGAGCTACCCCGACTCACCGCCTGCGTTCGGCAGGCACTACGCCGACTGGGAGAGCATGGACCGCAAGCTCTACACCGCCGACGACCGCCCCCCTCTCGGCAAGCTGGTGCACAACCTCGAGCACGGCTACACGATCTTGTGGTACGACCAGACCGCCGCCGACGACGACGAGATGATGGCCGACATCGAGGCCATCGCGGCGAAGTACAAGGGCACCGACAACTTCCGGCTGAAGTTCAAGGCGGCTCCCTGGCTGTCCACGGACGGCGCCGCCTTCCCCGACGGGCAGCACGTCGCCCTGACGCACTGGTCCGCCGGCGGCGCCTCGGCGGGCGGTACCGGCGAGCAGCAGGGGGTGTGGCAGTACTGCACCGCGCCCAGCGGCGCCGCGGTCCAGGCCTTCATGGCGCAGTACCCCTACCTGGACTCCCCCGAGCCCAACGCGATGTAGGCGCCGTCAGGTCAGGTGGCGCTCGCCGGCGTGCTCGAGCCGGGCGACGATCGTCTTGACGTCCTGCGCCCGTGCGGTCGTGGTGACCAGCAGCGCGTCGCCGGTGTCGATGACGACCACGTCCTCCAGCCCGACCACGGCGACCACCCGGTCGGCCCTGGGGACGACCAGTCCGGTCGAGTCCAGCCCATGGACCAGGGCGGGGTCGCCCAGCACCGTCAGCCCGGGCTCGTCGGTGCCGAGAAGCGTCCGGAGGCTGGCGAAGTCCCCGATGTCCTCCCAGCCGAACGCGGCCGGTACCACCGCCACCCGACCGGCGTCCGCGGCGGGCTCGGCCACCGCGTGGTCCACCGAGATCCGGGGCAGGGTGGGCCAGACCTCCGCCATGCGGGCCGGGTCGGCGGCGATGCCGCGCAGCGCGGCCGCGAAGTGGGGCTGCCCCGCGGCCAGCAGGTCGAGCAGCACCCCTGGCCGGCACAGGAACATCCCGGCGTTCCACCGGAAGTCGCCGCTGGCGCAGTACTCCTCCGCCACCTCGGCCGACGGCTTCTCCACGAAGCGCAGGGCCACGCAGACGCCGGCGTGGCCGGGCAGCGGGTCGCCCAGCCGGATGTAGCCGAAGCCGGTGGCCGGGTGCGTCGGTTCGATCCCGATCGTCACCAGCCAGCCGTCCCGGGCGACCGCCTCGGCGAGCGCGACGCCGGCACGGAAGCCGTGGACGTCGGACACCACGTGGTCGGCGGCGAAGGACCCCATGACCGCGTCCGGGTCCTGCAGCTCGAGCATCGCGGCCGCAAGACCGATGGCCGCCATGGAGTCCCGGGGCGAGGGCTCGGCCACGATCGCACCGGGGGCCAGGTCGGGCAGCTGGGCGCGCACCGCCGCGGCGTGCGCCGCCCCGGTCACCACGAGGAACCGGTCGTCGACCAGCGGGAGCAGCCGCTGGACGGTGCTCTGCAGCAGCGATGCCCCTGAGCCGGTGAGGTCGTGCAGGAACTTCGGGTCCGCCGAGCGGGACAACGGCCACAACCGGGTGCCGGCACCGCCGGAGGGGATCACGGCCCACAGGTGCGGAAGGGATGCCATGACCGCGGAGCCTACGCTGGCCCGGTGACCACCTTCGCCCCCCTGCTGGACCGGCACCTGCGGCGGTCGTCGGGACGCCCCCTGGTGACGTTCTACGACCACGCCACCGGGGAGCGGACCGAGCTCTCCGTCGCCACCTACGCCAACTGGGTGGCCAAGACCGCCGGCCTGCTCGTCGAGGAGTGCGACCTGTCCCGGGGGGACAGGTTGCTGGTGGCCCTGCCGACGCACTGGCTGGCACCGGTGTTCCTGGGGGCCGCCTGGACCCTGGGGGTCCAAGTGGTCTGGGACGGGGACGCCGAGGCCGTGGTGTGCGGCCCGGAGGGCCTGGCGGTGTGGGGACGACGGGCCGCCGAGGTCCCGGTCGTCGCCACCGCCCTGCTGCCGCTGGGGGTGCGCTTCGGCGACCCGCTGCCGGACGGGCTCCACGACTTCGGTGTGGAGGTGTGGTCCCAGCCGGACTCGTTCGTGCCCTGGGACCCGGCGGCCTCCGACGACCTCGCGGTGCCCGGCACCACCCAGGCCGCCCTGTGGCGCGCGGCCACGACGGGGAGCCTGGTGGCCGACGGTGGCCGGCTGCTGACCACGGCCGCACCGGCGTCGCCGACCGGGCTGGCCGGCTTCACCGAGCCGTTCGCCCGCGGCGGCTCGGTGGTGCTGGTCGCGCACCCGGACCCGGACCGGCTGACGGCGACGTGCGCCGTGGAACGGGCTGACGCCCGGTTCCTGCCCGGCGGTCAACCGACCAGGTCGTAGGCGCCCATCCCCTCACCGAGCAGCCACCGGGGCGCGAAGCCGGTCGGGCTGCCGCGCAGCAGCCACAGCAGGCCGGTCGCGCGCTCGCGCACCACGACGTCGGCGTGGCCGTCACCGCTGGCGTCGCCGAGCCCGACCACCCAGTCGTAGCGGGCCAGGCCGACGCTCAGCCGCGAGACGCGGTCGACCAGCCCGCCGGGCCCGTTGCCCGGGTAGAGCAGCAGCGCGGCTCCGCGGCGCAGCACGCTGTCCGGTGCCCCGTCGTCGTCCCAGCGCCCGACCCCGATCTGCCGACCGGCGTCGATGCTGCGGTAGGCCACGTAGCTCGCCCACAGGCCGGCCGTCCCCGCACCCGGGTAGATCCGCATCGCGCCGCCGACGGGCTGGCCCATCAGGTCGGGGAGGCCGTCGCCGGTCATGTCGCCCACCGCGGCGAGCAGCCTGACGTCTCCGAAGCCGGTGCCGATCCGGATCGCCGGGCCGAAGTGCCCGCGCCCGTCCCCCAGGTGCAGCATGAGGGCGCCGGTGGCCGCGCGGCGTGCGACCAGGTCGCCGTGCCCGTCGCGGTCCCAGTCGCCGACGTTGAGGAGCAGGTCGGCCTGTGGGAGCCGCAGCCCGGTGTCGACCGGGGCGCCGGTCTCGTAGCCGCCGGCGTTGCGCAGAAGTACCAGCGCACCGCCCCGGCGACCGACCACGTCCGGGGCACGGCTGCCCGCGACATCGGCCGCGGTGACCCCGTCGAGGCCGCGGACACGCAGGACCCGGCCGACCGGGTGGCCGTAGCCGGCCTCTCCCAGCGAAGGCAGGACCGCGCCCGCCCCGGACACTGACGTCCGCACGAACAGGTCGTCGCGCCCGTCGCGGTTGAAGTCGCCGATCCCGGTGACCTCGGTGAGCCCCGCGAAGTCGCCGGTCACCGGCTGCGGGGCGGCCACGGCCCCGCGGCCGTCGCCTCGGCGCAGCCAGGCGGTTCCCGCCGCATCGACCACCAGCAGGTCGACGTGGCCGTCGCCGTCCGCGTCACCGGCCCCGGTGATGGTCCGGTACGCCGACCAGTCCCCGGCCAGGGCGCGCCGGTCGAAGCCGCCCGTGCCGTCACCCAGGTAGACGTCGAGGCGACCGGTGGCGGGCACCCGGCCGACCAGGTCGTTGTGCCCGTCCTCGTCCAGGTCGCCCACGGCGGCGACCTGGTCCCGGGCGGCGAGGAGGGAGGTCGCCTTGATCGGAGTGCCGTAGCCGCCCGACCCGGTGCCGGGCCAGATCCGGCTCACCCCGTCGGCGCCGCGAACCAGGAGGTCGCCCTCGCCGTCCCCGGTGAGGTCGGGGCTGGCCACCACCGTGTCCTCGGGGGTCAGTCCGGTGGCGACGGTGCGGGCCGGCCGGAAGCGGGTGAGCCCGCCCGTCGGAAGCACGAACACCCGGCGGTCGGCCGCCCGGCGCACCAGCAGGTCAGGCTGCGGGCCGGCGACCAGGTCGGTCTGCCGCTCGCGGCCCGACCAGTCCTGCTGGTCGGCCGCGGCGTAGGCGCGGATCGTCGGCAGCTGCGCGTACAGGTAGCGCCCCGGACAGGCGGTCGAGGCGGCGTCCCGGTGTCCGTTGATCGCCCGGAACACCGAGGGCCCCACGACCTGGCGGGGCGAGCCGGCGGCCACCCCGTGCAGGGACAGCTTCCAGGCGAACAGGGCGCCATAGGCACGCAGCACCTGGTCCGTGGGCTTGGCCGTCTCGTAGTTCCCGATGGCCGACATCGCAAAGGAGTAGTCGTTGTACCCGAGCGTGTGCGCGCCGACCACTGGCCGGTCCACCCCGCCGTAGCGGCCCTCCCAGATCCGGCCGAACCGGTCGACGAGGAAGTTGTAGCCGATGTCGCTCCACCCCCGCGACTGGGTGTGGTAGGCGTAGATGCCCCGCAGCAGCGCGGGGACCTGGGCCCGGGTGTAGTCGTTGGCGTTCACCGTGTGGTGGACGAACCCCGCGTGGACCTCGAAGTAGTGCAGCGATCCCTTGTCGCGCATCGACTCGTCGGCGCCCCACTGGGCGCGGGAGAAGATCTTCGGCTCCGGGGTGTACGTCGCGGCGCGCAGCGCCAGGTCGCCATCGGCGAGGTCCGCGCCGGTCTCCTTCACCGCGTCGTCGTCGGGTGCGCCCGTGGTCAGCGTGCTGGGCAGCTGTGCGGTGTCGATGGCCGGGCGCTCGAGGGCGGTCCGGGTGCTCGCCCCTGGATCGATCACGGCGAGCTTCATGTCGGGGGGCAGCGCGGCGCTCGCCTCGGCCCGGACCTGGACCTGGTCCACCTCGCCGACCAGGAGCGGGTCGGTGCCGGGCCGGGCGTGGCGGCCCTCCGGGCTGTCGGGGTCGGGCCCGTGCTCCTCGTCGTAGGGCAGCTCGGTCCACCCGGACCACACGCTGCCCGTCCGGGTGCGCGCCTGGAAGCCGACCCTGGTGTCGGGGAGCTCCTGCCCGTGCGCCCAGGTGACGCCGACCGCGCCGTACCCGGTGACGACCTGGGGGCGGCTCAGCAGGGTGACCGTGCCGGCCTTGGTCCCGGGGATGACCCTGGCCTGGAGGGTGCCAGCGACGGTCTTGTGCCCGACCGGCGCGGTGAGCAGGTACTCGTCCACCACCGGGTCGACCGCCGTGAGCGGCACCCGCGCGGCGACGGTGCGCAGTGCCGGGTGCGGCTGCGGGGCCCCGGCGCTGGGGGTGCCGACGACCACGTCGAGGCTGATCACGCTGGCGGCCGGGGTCAGCACCGCGAGGACGGCGCCGAGCACCAGCAGCTGCTGGCAGGCGGTCACGAAACGGGCCTGGCCGGGTCTCATCAGAGGCTCCAGTGCGGGGGAAGTTTTCACAGGAGTACCAATCTTCACACCAGCCCCACTGGTCACCGCAAGGGAATCTGAGTAACTACAACTCTGTAATTTCCACTCGACACGCCGAGAGACGCCAGAAATGTACCCCGGCGACGGGGTGCGTGGAGGGGTTACCGTGCCTCCGGCCCTTCGGGAGGGACCCGTCGCAGCCGACCGCTGCCCGGGAAGAGCGCGTCCAGCAGGTTCCCGGTGTGGGCGAACCGACGACACCCGAGGACCTGGACGCACGGCTCGAGGAGCTCCACCGGTCGCTGGAGTCCGCACCCACCGTCGTCAACGACCCGGACGCCGTGAGCCGGACCCGAGGGGCGCTGGTGGCGGCCGCCCGCTGCTGGCTGGGCGCCGGCTGACCCACGACCCGGGGCGCTCAGATGTCTGCGCCGAGCTCCTCGTCCACCGACTCCTCGTCGCTCGAGGGCTGGTCGGTCTCGCTGTCGTCGTCGTACTTGAGGTAGCGGATGCCGGCGTCCACGTCGCCGTCGAAGCCGACCCTGCCCTGCTCCAGGACGATCACCCGGTCGCACATGCGGCGGACCGAGCCGGCCGCGTGGCTCACGTAGACGAGGGTCCGTCCGCTCTCGCGGACCGCCTGCATCCGCTGCATGCACTTGCGCTTGAACGGGCGGTCGCCGACGGCCAGCACCTCGTCGGCCAGGAAGATGTCGGAGTCCACGTGGATCGCGATCGCGAAGCCGAGCCGGGCGGTCTGGCCCGAGCTGTAGTGACCGACCTGGCCGTCGAGCTGCTTGCCGAGCTCGGAGAACTCCACGATGTCGTCGAACTTGCGCCGCGTCTCGGCCTCCGACATGCCCAGGATCGCGGCGTTGAGGTAGATGTTCTCACGGCCGCTGAGCTGGGGGTGGAAGCCGGTGCCGGTCGCGATCAGCCCGGCGATCCGACCGCGTGTGAGCACCTTGCCGGAGTCCGGACGCATGACGCCGTTGATCAGCTTCAGCAGGGTGCTCTTGCCGGAGCCGTTCAGGCCCATCAGCCCGAGGGACTCCCCCTGCTCGACGGTGAAGCTCACGTCGTCGACGGCCTTGAAGGTGTCGCTGATGGTGTTCCCGCGCACCGCCGCCACCGAGATCTGCTTGAGCGTGCGGTGGTACTGCAGGGTGAAGTTCTTGGTGACGTGGTCCACCACGATCGAGGCGCTGTCGCTGGTCACAGTCGCTCCGGGATCCGGTTCTGGTAGCGCGAGAAGATCAGCTGCGCCACTACGACCATGACCAGCGAGATGAGCAGCATGATCCCGCCGCGCAGGTAGAGGTAGTCCGGCATGTCGGTCTTCATGGTCAGGGCGGGATGGTCGGTCGACCCCACCCAGAAGCAGCGCTGCACGAGCAGCACCGCGATCGCCAGCGGGTTGCACAGGTAGAGGTCGGTGTGGCCGTGGAAGCGCACCGCCACCAGCGTGTAGGGGTAGATCATCGGCACGCTGAACCGGATGAAGTTCGTCAGCACGTTGACCCCGTTGCTGATGTCGCGCAGGAAGACGTTCGCGACGCTGAAGACCAGCGCGAGCGAGGTGGCGAAGGCGATCGTGATGGCGAACCCGAGGAGTCCCGCGAGGACCCCCACCGGGTCCGGGAGCCAGCCCACCACGAGCCCGGCGACCGCCATGATCACGATCGAGGGAATGGCGTGGTAGCCCGACACCAGCATCGACGCCACCGGGAACATCTCGCGCGGGACCGCCATCTTCTGCACCACGGCGCGGTTGCGCACGATGGAGCGGGTCCCGGCGTTGAGGGTCTCGGCGAAGAAGTGCACCACGACCAGACCGGCGAACATGTGGATCGCGAAGTTCTGCACGCTCTTGTGCAGGTTGAACAGGATGCCCATCACCACGAAGTAGATGAAGAACTGCGAGAGCGGGTTGATGTAGGACCACATCAGCCCGAGCACCGACCCGGAGTACCTGGCCAGCACCTCGCGGCGTACCAGCAGCTTCAGCAGGTAGCGACGGCGCACCACCTCGAGCAGACCGGTCGTGCTGGCCGGCTCGACCAGGGGTGCGTCCACCCGGTAGGCGGCGGCCTCAGTCATCGGCGGGCTCCAGCCAGGGCCTGAACGTCTCCTCCCACGCCGCGGGCGCGGTGATCTCGCCCAGTGCGGAGCGGTACTCCTCCGCCAGCCTCGGCCACTCACGACGCAGCCTCTGGTGGATCTGCACCGTGCGCCGGAGCAGGTCGAGGAACATCTCCCGGTCCCGCCGGTAGAACGCCGCGGCGGTGCCGTCGGGCATGGACACCACGGCCGAGTCGTAGCGCGCGATCTTGTGCCACTTCGCGTCCTGGGCCATGATCTCGGCCTCGGGATGGGTCTGGGCCAGCTCACGGGGCCGGCGCAGCTGCCGGAGCGGCTGCAGCAGCGCCTGGACGGTCGCCTGCCGCCCGGAGATGACCGGCGCCCCCTCCCGGCCCTTGCGGGGCAGCTTGGTCCGCTTGACCTCCGGGAACGCCTCGGGATCGGACTTGAGCTGGGCGTCCTCGAACCGCGCGGCCAGCGCGCGGATCTCGGGCAGCTTCGTCGACAGCACCTCGTGCAGCCGGCCGGGGCCGGCCAGCACGTCCTCGAGGGCCTGGTGGCGCAGCTCGACCGTGGAGTACTGCATCGAGACCAGGTGCTTGATCTGGTGGTTGAAGCTCTCCTGGACCATCCGGCCGCCGTGGGGGTACTTGGAGTGCAGCAGGGCTGCGATGAACCGGTTGCGGTGGTGGAAGTAGGCCTGCCAGTCCAGGCCGTCGTTCTTGTCGGTCCACGGCACGTGCCACACGGCAGCGCCGGGGAAGGTGACCGTCGGGTAGCCGGCCTCCTTCGCCCGCAGGCCGTACTCCGAGTCGTCCCACTTGATGAACAGCGGCAGGCTCAGGCCGATGTCGCGCAGCACCCGCGTCGGGATCAGGCACATGAACCAGCCGTTGTAGTCCACGTCGATCCTGGCGTGCAGCCAGCGGGTCGAGCGGATGTTGCGGGCCGAGAGGTCCCAGCCGGGGAAGACCCCCGGCGCGGAGCCCCACCAGAAGGTGTACGGCGAGACGCGCTCGCCGAAGCTGTGCAGCTGGGCCTTGGCGTAGATGCTGAACATGTGCCCGCCGACGATCGTCGGGCGTCGGCACAGGTCGCCGAACGTCACGGCCCTGACGATGCCCTCGGTCTCGCACTCGACGTCGTCGTCGAGCATCAGCGCGTAGGTCGAGCGGCCGGCACGCAGCGTCTCGTACTGGACCCGGGCGAACCCGCCGGACCCGCCGATGTTGCCCTGCTCGATGATCCGCAGAGTGTCCCCGAGCAGGCGCGTGGCCTCCGGGAAGAACTCCGAGTCGACCACCTTCTCCTTGCCCTGCTCCATCACCAGGACCTGGTCGAGGTACTCCGCGAGGTGACCGGACTGGCCGAGCTGGCCGAGGAGCTTCGCGCAGAAGTCCTGGCGGTTCATGGTGGTGATTCCGATCGTGACCGTGCCGTGCGCGGCCCGGTCCGCGGGCACCTGCGCGGTCCACTCGGCGGACTCGACGACCGCGTCCTCGTCGGCCGCCACGACGTCGTACCAGTACCACCCGCCGTCGACGAACGGCTTCAGCGGCAGCGAGAAGACGTACTCCCCGGTCCCGGACTCGTTGATCGCCGAGTCCACGCGCTGGGACCGCCCGTTGGCGAGCGAGCGGTAGACGGTCACCGACGCGCCCTGGCCGCTGAGCCGGACGGTCAGGTCGACCTCGTCGACGACCGTCCAGCGTCGCCAGTACGCCGCGGGGAAGGCGTTGAAGTAGGTCCCGAAGGAGACCTTCTCCCCCAGCTTGAGCCGGTACGCCGTGCGGGACTCGATCTGGTCGGGGTGGATCTGGGTCCCCTTGCCCACGGCCTGGCGCATCGCGACGGCGTTGAGCTCCTGCGCCTGGCGGTTGTGGCCGACCTCGTACTTGTCCGCGTCCAGCACGACCGGGTCGGGGTCGATGTAGAGCCGGATCACGTCGGTGTCCCGGTTCGCGGGCATGATCTGGCGCTGGAGCAGCCGGGTCACCGTCGCCGGGCTGGCCGCCGCGACGTCCGTGGCCGTGGTCTGGTCGGTGAGGGTCATGAGTCGATACCTCCGCTCGTCAGCGGCGCACCGTCGGTGAAGTGCGGGCGCAGCTGGTTGTCGAACATGCTCAGCGCAGAGCCGATCGCCATGTGCATGTCGAGGTACTGGTAGGTGCCCAGCCGACCGCCGAAGAGCACCATCGGCTCCTTCTTGGCCAGCGCCCGGTAGCGCAACAGCTTCTCGCGGTCGGCGGGGGTGTTGATCGGGTAGTAGGGCTCGTCACCCTCCTCGGCGAACCGGCTGTACTCGTGCACGATCACGGTCCGGCCCGGCGGGTGCGTGCGCTCGGGGTGGAAGTGCTTGAACTCGTGGATGCGCGTGTAGGGGATGTCGGCGTCGTTGTAGTTCATCACCGAGGTTCCCTGGAAGTCGTCGACGTCGACGACGGACCTCTCCAGGTCCACCGTGCGCCACGACAGCCGCCCCTCGCTGTGCCCGAAGTACTCGTCGACGGGGCCGGTGTAGACGACCGGGACCTTCCCGCGGAACTCGTCGACCACGTCGAAGAAGTCGGTGTCCAGCCGCACCTCGATCAGGGGGTGGTCGGCCATCCTGGTCAGCCACGCGGTGTAGCCGTCGGTCGGCAGCCCTTCGTAGCGGTCGTTGAAGTAGCGGTTGTCGAAGGTGTAGCGGACCGGGAGCCGGGTGATGATGTCGGGGCTCAGCTCTGTCGGGTCGGTCTGCCACTGCTTGGCGGTGTAGCCCTTGACGAACGCCTCGTAGAGGGGCCGCCCGATGAGCGAGATCGCCTTCTCCTCGAGGTTGCGGGCCTGGGCGGTGTCGATCTCGCTCGCCTGCTCGGCGATCAGGGCGCGAGCCTCGTCGGGGGTGTGGGAGCGACCGAAGAACTGGTTGATCAGCCCGAGGTTCATCGGGAACGAGTAGACCTGGCCCTGGTACTTCGCGAACACCCGGTGCTGGTACCCGGTGAACGTGGTGAACCGGTTGACGTACTCCCAGACCCGCTCGTTGGAGGTGTGGAACAGGTGCGCCCCGTAGACGTGCACCTCGATGCCGGTCTCGGGGTCGGCCTCGCTGTAGGCGTTGCCGCCGAGGTGGTGCCGGCGCTCGAGGACGAGCACCTTCAGACCCAGCTCCTGGGCGCACCGCTCGGCGACGGTGAGGCCGAAGAAGCCGGACCCGACGACGACGAGGTCGGGAAGGTCGGCGGCGCCCGGCTCGTTCGGGGACGATCCTGATGAGGACAATGAACAGCACTCCTGGTCGGGTGAGGGCGGCGGCAAGTCTATCGGGGGGAGGTCTGGCCACCCGCATCGCGCGGCATCGCCCGCGCGGCACGGATGGCGCGGATCACGTTGTGGGCCTCCGCGCGACCCCCTCGCCAGGGGCTCAGCGCCACGACCGCGGCGGCGATGGCGTAGGGCTTGGCGCGGACCAGAGTGTTCTCCCCGTGCCGGAAGTGCACCAGGAAGAGGTTGCGGTACATGTAGAACCCCTTCCAGGTGTCCAGCGCGTGCTGCTGGTCGAAGGCCAGCTGCCGGACCAGCACCGCGTCGCGGACCGCCCAGATCCGGAACCCCGCGCGCCGCGCCCGCACCGCGAAGTCGACGTCGTCGTAGAAGATGAAGTACGCGGGGTCGGGCAGCCCGATGACGTCGATCACCCGGCGGTGGACCATGAACCCCTCGAAGGCGACGTTCTCGATCTGCACCCGCTCGGGCAGCGCGGCACGGGTCGCGTAGACGGACTCCACGCTGGAGCGCTTCGGCCGGACGGCGTGCGGCCGGCGCAGGTCGAAGTGGACGGCCGCCTTCTCCACCAGGCGCCCCTCCCGGTCCTCACGCACCGCCATCAGGCAGGACTCGTCGTGCTGGACGAGCACAGCCAGGCAGTCGGGCGCGGGCACGACGTCGTCGTCCATCAGCCAGATCCGGTCGTGGCCGGCGCGGTAGGCCTGCTCCACCCCCAGGTGGAAGCCGCCGGCGCCGCCGAGGTTCTCGGTGCTGTGGGTGACCCGCAGCGGGAGGTCCGGGCGCGACTCCAGCACTGCCCGGGTGTGGTCGCTGCTGGCGTTGTCGACGACGTAGACGGCGTCGGGCGGCCGGGTCTGGGCGGCCAGTCCGTCGAGCATGCGGCGCAGCAGGTCGGCCCGGTTGTGGGTGACCACGACGACGGCGACGGACTCGGTCACCGGAGGAACCTCTCGTGCCCGGTGAACCGACCGCGCAGGCCGTCGAGCATGGCATGGGTGCTGAGCCGCAACCGGGCGAGGCTGGGCCGGGTGAAGGTGTAGAACCAGAGGGTCTTCAGCGCGAAGGCGGCGGCGTGTGCGGACCCGTGGTACTCGCGCAGGTTCACCACGTTGTTGCGTGCCATGCAGTAGTGCTTGAGGTCGCTCGGGCTGTGGTTGTAGGTGCTCCTCCCGAAGGCCATCGGGGTGCCGAGCTCGTCGGTCGCGGGGTGGAGGAAGTGCGCGTCGACGACGGTCGCCACCCGGGCTCCGGCCTGCCGGGCCCGCCACAGGTACTCCACGTCGTCGCCCCAGATGAAGAAGTCCTCGCGGACCAGTCCGATCCGCTGCACGAGCTCCCGGGTCACCAGGACCCCGTTGAAGGGGATGACGATGTCGGTCAGCAGCCCGTCGCGGGCCGCCGCCCGGACGTCGGCCATCCGGTGCACCACGGTAGCGGTGCCGGGCATCCGGATCGGGAAGCAGAGCCGCGACGGGTCCTGCTCGGCCAGCACCGCGGGACCCCAGAAGTCGAAGCTGCCGACGTGCTCCAGCAGGAGGGCCAGGCAGTCCTGCTCCGGCAGCCCGTCGTCGTCCATCAGCCAGACCAGGTCGGCACCCTGCTGGAGGGCCCAGCCCAGACCGGCGTGGAAGCCGCCCGCCCCGCCCCGGTTGCGGTCCAGGGTGCGGTGCCGTACGGCGGGCCCCCCGCTGTCGGTGGCCAGCGAGGCCAGCCACGCCGCCGTTCCGTCCGTCGAGGCGTTGTCGACCACCAGCACCTCGGCCAGCGCGGGGATCTCCCGCAGCCGGGCCACCAGCCGCTGGAGCAGCGCCAGCCGGTTGAACGTGACCACCACGGCGACGACGCGCGGGGCACCTGGCTGGGACACGCCTGCCACCCTACGGCCCGCCGAGCGGCGCTCCGGCCGCCACGGTGGTGTGGGTCGTGCCACGTGGCGGCGGGGTGCTCAGCAGGTCGCGGCGAGGTCGTTGGACTGGTTGGCGGCGTACCCGTCGGACAGGGAGCCCACCGAGCCTCCCGTCACCGGCTGGCCGCCCGGGCGCCGGTGCCGGCCGCCTGTCGCCGGCGCTCCGTTCTCGGAACGGTCGATGGCAGCGGCGATCGCCTCGTGGACCACGTCCATGTCGGGTTCCGCGGTGTTGATCAGCGGCGGGACCAGCGAGACCGTCCCGATGCTCTGGCTCCGCGCACGCAGGGCGAGCTCGACGAACCGGCCGACCTCGCCCCTCGGCAGGTTGGTCGAGACCATGGCGCTGCCGGCCCGGGCGATGTCGGAGAAGTTGCGGATCGCGGTCTGCGGGCTGACCTGCTGGAGCATGGCGCTCATCACGCACTTCTGCCGGGCCATGCGGGAGTAGTCGTCGGAGCCCTCACGCGCGCGGGCGAACCAGAGCGCGTCGTGGCCGTCGAGCCTGCGGACGCCCGGTTTGATGTAGCCGGTGACGTCGTCGCCCAGCCCGCCCACAGGGATGGCCTCGCGCACCCGCAGGGTGACGCCGCCGAAGGCGTCGACCAGGTCCTTGAACCCCTCGAGGTTCACCATCGCCCAGTAGTTGATCCGGAGGTCGGTGATCCCCTCGACGGCCATGATCGTCGCGTCGATCCCCGGGTTCTCCGACTTCGGGAACAGCTCCCTGTGGTCCCCCACCCAGGTGCTGACGCCGTTGAGGTAGCAGTCGGGGCAGTCGAAGCCGTCGGGGAACTGCCTGGCCATCACCGTCCCCTCGCGGAACGGGAAGTGGGCCATGTTGCGGGGCAGGCCGATCAGCACCGTCTTGCCGGTGCGGGCGTCGATGCTGGCCACGGTCATCGAGTCGGTGCGCAGTCCCCAGCGGCCGGCGCCGGAGTCACCGCCGAGCAGCAGGATGTTGTAGCGGCCGTCGTGGGCGCCGCTCGCGCTGCCGTCCCCGAACATGGTGATCATCAGGTCGCGCTGCACCGTGACCAGGTGGGCGCCGAACAGCAGCGCCCCCGCGACCGTGAGGGACAGGAAGCCGTTCAGCCCGACGACGGTGAGGCGCTGGTTCTGCTGGAGGGACAGTGGCCGGCCCAGCCGCCAGGCGTCGACGAACAGCCCGGCCCAGCCGACGGCCGCGGCGACCAGCACCACCCGGAGGAGTCCGAGCAGGTGCGTGTTCGAGGCCAGGGTGAAGGCGAGCTCGTGGTGCACGACCACGGCCAGCCCGGTCAGCAGCCCGAGGAGGACGAGCGCGGCCCAGATCCGCAGCGCGAGGCGCCCGAGCCGCTTGTCGCCGGCCACCAGCTGGGCCGACCCGGGCAGGAGCAGCGTCATCAGCATCAGCGCCACCGCCCGCCGGAAGCGGACCCGCGCGGCGCGGTCGGCGCTGGTGGCTCGCGGGCGCGTGTGGTGCTCGTCGAGCCCGGGGGAAGGACGGGCCTGCATCGAGACGCCTCTCGGGAGGAAGTGGTGAGTGAAAGTCAGTATCACCAGCCTCACCGGTCACAGTGGTTCAGACGCGCCGCAGCGGCCCGGAAACTGGTCCGCGCTACCGTCTGCGGCATGACCGAGCGCCCCCGGGGCGGCGGACGCCCCGAGGAGGGCACGCCCGAGTACGAGTGGCTGTACGGCTCCGGCGCCCCGCCGGACCCTGACGCCACCCGGCGGATCCCCGGCACTCCACCCGGCGACCCGGACGCCACCCGGCTGATGCCCACCCAGCCGCAGGCCGGTCGGCCGGCGCCACCCCCCGGTCCGCCCCGTCAGCCGTCGCAGCAGGGGTCG
>NZ_DAOMFK010000037.1:0-19684 GCF_035429765.1 Nocardioides sp.
CTCGGGGGCCGGGCCGGACACCGGACGCAGGGAGGTCACCCCCGCAACCTAACCGAACCGCTCGGGGCGGCCGGACCGCACTGGGCCGGCCGCCCACCTGATGCGGCTACACGCCCCAGGCTTCGAACTCGGCCATGCCGACGTTGCTGGTACCGGCGCGCACCGTGTTGACCGTCAACCGGATCCAGGTCACGCTGCGCGGTGCGAACGAGACCGTCACCGCCGACCCGTCGTTGTTCAACGCCCCCACGGCCACCGACGACCCGTCGGAGAACGTCAGCGTGCCGCTGGTGATCTGATCACTGGCATTGGGCCGGTCGTAGAGCACCACCCGGTCCAAGGTCACCGCGTTCGTCCAGTTCAGCTGGATCCACGCACCCGCCCCCTGCCGAACTGTGACCCACTCCCGCGAGTAGTCGGTCGGGTAGCCCAACGGCGATCCGTCGATCGCCTTCGCCGCCGTCTGCCCGTCCGCGGTGTTCTGCGTCGACGCCGTCGCCGTCGCACTCAACGTCCGCGCCACGTTCGTCGACCCCACCGTCGGCACCGAGACCGTCACCGTGTCCGCCGGACTCGACAACGACCCGTCCCGCACCACCAGCGAGAACGTCACCGACGACCCCGCCGCCGGCGCCGTGAACGTCGGCGAGACCGCCGTCGCACTCGACAACGTCACCGACGGACCCGCCGTCTGCGACCACGCATAGGTCAACGCGTCACCGTCCGGGTCACTGCTCCCCGCACCCGACAACGACACCGTCGACCCCGCCGCCACCGACTGGTCCGGCCCCGCATCGGCCACCGGCGCCCGGTTCACCGCTGCCGGCACCGTCACCGTCACCGTGTCCGCCGGACTCGACAACGACCCGTCCCGCACCACCAGCGAGAACGTCACCGACGACCCCGCCGCCG
This sequence comes from Nocardioides sp., assembly GCF_035429765.1. Lineage (GTDB taxonomy): Bacteria > Actinomycetota > Actinomycetes > Propionibacteriales > Nocardioidaceae > Nocardioides. Next base: position 913 of record NZ_DAOMFK010000037.1, read on the forward strand.
GCGCCGTGAACGTCGGCGAGACCGCCGTCGCACTCGACAACGTCACCGACGGACCCGCCGTCTGCGACCACGCATAGGTCAACGCGTCACCGTCCGGGTCACTGCTCCCCGCACCCGACAACGACACCGTCGACCCCGCCGCCACCGACTGGTCCGGCCCCGCATTCGCCACCGGCGCCCGGTTGCTCCCGGACGGACCGGTGACCGTGGTGTCCAGGGTGTAGCACCGCCGCACCATGGTGGCCACCCACGGGTCGTACGCGCCGGGGTCGAACTCCGAGGCGGCCTGCAGAGCGGCCTGCTTGCTCGTCAGGGCGCTGCCCGACACGTTCTCCGGGCGCGACTGGGTCGGGTAGCCCTGGTAGGCGATGAGGGAGTGTGCCGTCAGGTAGGAGCTGTTGGCCGATTGCGCGAAGCGGCCGGTGATGAGGTGGTCGGAGTGGTCGGCGTCGGTGACGGCGGACACGTAGTCCTGGGTGCGGATCGTCGACGGCTGGAAGTCATTCATCATCGCCGCGATGGCGCTGATCAGGCCACTGCGGGTGTAGGTCTCCTGCCCGTCGACCGTGGTGATGCTCGGGATCGAGCCGTTCCACAGCTTGAGCAGGCTCTGCCCGCTGTAGGCTGAGGAGCCCGACCCCGAGGGGAAGCCGTCAGGGATCCTCATGAACGCGATGGAGACGTTCGGCGCCCCGACCAGCCGCAGCACGGTGATGTTGCGCCCGGGAACCCCGTCGTCGGTGGCGGTCCAGTTGTTCGCAACGCCAGCCATCTGCGCGTACGAGGCCTCTGGTGCGTTCTCGCGGTAGAGGCTGTCCGGGTACGGGTTCCCCGCATCGCCGGCGGTGACAAACAGCGTGCGGACGCAGCGCCCCGATCGGATGTCGGTGATGATGTCGGGATTGACGAAGATCAAGTCGTCGTCCTCGTGGGCGACGATGTTGAGCGCAGCGCCCGGACAGGGCGCCGCTGTCGCCGGCTGGGCCAGCAGCACGGGAGCCGTCAGCGCGCTAGCGCCCAGCACCCCAAGCGTGAGCCAGCGGGCAATCCGGTGCGTGGCCCCCGACGCCGAACGTGAACTCCAACGAGAAATCCGATAGCCGAACATGACGGCCCGCTTTCGCTCCCCGGGAGCATGCCCCATGCAGTCGCTCCCCCCCGCACGCGAGTCTAGCCCAACCCGACCTGCTCGCGGGAGGGTCAGATCCCGCCTGCTTGAATGCGGACCCATGGCCACCCCCTCCGAATGGCTCCACGGCGCGCGTCCGCGGACGCTGCCTGCGGCCGTCTCACCGGTGCTCGCCGGCACCGCCGTGGCGGCGTACACCTCCGGGGCCGTTTGGTGGAAGGCCGCGCTCGCACTGGTGGTGGCCCTGGCCCTCCAGGTGGGCGTGAACTACGCCAACGACTACTCCGACGGGATCCGCGGCACCGACGACCAGCGGGTGGGCCCGATGCGCCTCGTCGGGTCGGGCGCGGCGACCCCCGAGGCGGTCAAGGCGGCGGCGTTCGCGGCCTTCGGCGTGGCGGCGGCGGCAGGGCTGGTGCTGGCCCTGACCTCCGCCTGGTGGCTGGTCGTGGTGGGGCTGGCCTGCATCGTGGCCGCCTGGTTCTACACCGGCGGCAAGCGGCCCTACGGCTACCTGGCGCTGGGCGAGGTCATGGTGTTCGTGTTCTTCGGGCTGGTGGCGGTGGTCGGCACGACGTACGTGCAGACCGGCACCTTCGAGTGGGCGGCGCTGTACGCCGCCTTCGGCGTGGGGTCGCTCGCCTGCGCGCTCCTCGTGGTGAACAACCTGCGCGACGTCCCCTCCGACACGGCAGCCGGGAAGCGCACCCTCGCCGTGGTGCTGGGGGACGAGCGGACCCGCTACCTCTACCTGTTCCTGGTGCTCCTCGCGGCCGCAGCGGTGGTGGCGGTGGCCGCCGCCACCACCTGGTGGGCGCTCCTCGGGCTGGGCTTCCTGGGGAGGATGCTGGCACCGTTGCGTCGGGTGCTGGGCGGAGCGACCGGACCGGCGCTGGTCCCGGTGCTGCAGCACACCGGCACCGGCGAGCTCGCCTGGGCCGTCCTGGTCAGCCTGCCGCTCCTGGTCACGGCCCCCTCCTGGTGACTTGCCCGGCGACCCGGCCCCTTACGCTGGGCCCTCGCACGCACACCACACCTGGGAGGCGACCGGTGGAAGGCCAGCACAAGTACGTTCTCGACGAGTCGGAGATGCCGACGCACTGGTACAACATCGTGGCGGACATGCCCGTCCCCCCACCGCCGCCGCTGCACCCCGGCACGCGGGAGCCGGTCGGGCCGGACGACCTCGCACCCCTGTTCCCGCCCGAGCTGATCGCCCAGGAGGTCACCGGCGAGCGGTACGTCGAGATCCCGGGCCAGGTGCTCGACGTCTACAAGCAGTGGCGGCCCTCCCCGCTGTTCCGGGCGCGTCGCCTCGAGGAGCGGCTGGGCACCCCCGCCCGGATCTACTACAAGTACGAGGGCGTGTCCCCGGCCGGCTCGCACAAGACCAACACCGCGGTCCCGCAGGTCTACTACAACGCCCAGCACGGCGTGACCAGGCTGACCACCGAGACCGGCGCCGGCCAGTGGGGCACCGCGCTGGCCTACGCGTGCGCGCTGTTCGGCCTCGACTGCGAGGTGTGGCAGGTCGGCACCTCCTTCGACACCAAGCCCCAGCGGCGCACCCTGATCGAGGTGTTCGGGGCCCAGGTGCACCGTTCGCCGTCCCGGCTCACCGAGTCCGGCCGCGCGTTCCCGGAGGACCACCCGGGCACGCTCGGCCTGGCCATCTCCGAGGCAGTCGAGGTGGCCGCCCAGGACGAGGCGACCAAGTACTCCCTCGGCTCGGTGCTCAACCACGTGCTGCTGCACCAGACGATCATCGGGGAGGAGGCGCTGCGCCAGCTGGCCAAGGCCGGCGAGGACCGGGTCGACCTGGTCGTCGGCTGCGCGGGCGGCGGCTCCAACTTCGCCGGCCTGGCGTTCCCGTTCCTGCGCGAGAAGCTGACCGGCGCCCAGGACCCGACCATCCTCGCCGTCGAGCCGACCTCCTGCCCGTCGCTGACCCGGGGTGAGTACCGCTACGACTTCGGCGACACCGCGGGCCTGACACCGCTGCTGAAGATGTACACCCTGGGCCACGGCTTCGTCCCCTCGAAGATCCACGCCGGCGGGCTCCGCTACCACGGCATGGCCCCGCTGGTCTCGCACGCGGTCGACCAGGGGTGGATCCAGGCGACGGCGCTGCACCAGCGGGAGTGCTTCGAGGCGGCCGTGGAGTTCGGCCGGGTCGAGGGCGTGGTGCCGGCCCCCGAGTCCTCCCACGCGCTCGCCCAGGTGCGCCGGGAGGCGCTGGCGTGCCGGGAGTCCGGGGAGGAGAAGGTGATCGTCGCGGGACTGTCGGGCCACGGCCTGCTGGAGCTCGGCGCCTACGCCGACTTCCTCGCCGACCACCTCGAGGACGACCCGCTGTCGGAGGACGCGCTGGTCGCCGCCCTCGCCGAGGTGCCGGTCCTGTGAGCGCGACCGGCTAGGACTCGCGCTCCTCGGCGTTCGCTGTGAGTACGGCGCGCAGCCGCTCGGTGTCCTGCGCGGTCCACCCAGCCGGCTGGAGGATGGCCGCCCACGCGTTGGCGGGGTCGGAGCCGAACCGGTGGCCGTGGCCGGGCGGCGCCAGGTGCCCCACGGCCATGTCGGCGCTCAGCTGCAGGAACGTGACCAGGGGGAACCAGCGCGTCTGCGGCAGCACGTCGTACCCGCGCTCCTCCTCCAGCCAGTCGGGGCGGTTGAGCACCAGGCTGGGGTTCCACCAGGTGATCGGGTCGGAGGCGTACTGCAGGTACACCACCCGAGGCCCGTCCCAGGCGGCCGTCGGACGGTCCAGGTCGGACGGCCGCGCCATGAACCTCACCGTGCGGCCCTGCTGGTAGGTCGGCAGCCACTCGGGGGAGCCCGGGTCGCGGTGGGCGGTGAGGTCGCTCCACAGGTCGTTCATGAACGGCGGGCCGACGAACAGCGCGCCGTCGGTGCGGTTGCGCAGGTCCTCCACGCCGCTGAAGGCGGTCTCGGCGCCGAACGAGCCCAGGCTCTCCCCGTTGACGACCAGCTTGGGGCGCTGGCCCACCGGCAGCGCGTTCCAGCGCGCGTAGACGGCGTTGAAGAGCTGCCGGCCGGCCTCGCGGGCGCGTGCCTGGTCGACCATGAACGACAGCCAGCTGGGCAGGTAGCTGTACTGCATGCTCACGACCGCCGTGTCGCCGTTGTAGAGGTACTCCACGGCCGACACCGAGTCCTCGTTCACCCAGCCGGTGCCGGTCGTGGTCACCACGCAGATCACCGAGCGGTCGAAGCCGCCGGCCCGCTCCAGCTCCTGCACGGCCAGCTGGGCGTCGTCGGCGATGGTGGCCTCGGTGTCCAGGCCCACGTAGGCCCGGACGGGCTGGGTGGCGGGGCGCCCGCTGAACGCCTCGAGGTCGGCCACCGTCGTGGTGCGGTCGATGAACTCCCGACCGGTGCGGCCCAGGGAGCCCCAGGTCACCAGTGACTCCGGGCTTCCGGACAGCTCGGGCTGGGTGGGTGCCGGCGAGTCGGCGTGGGTCTCGTCGTTGACCGCCTTGAAGCCGGCGTCCATGCTGCTCAGCAGCCGCCCGGCGACCACGTCGTTGAAGAGCGCCCCGACCAGGACCAGCACCACGACGATGCCCACGACCGCGGACACCCGGGGTGGGGCCACCTTGCTGAGCAGCCGGACCAGGCCGCGGGTGCCGGTGCCGACCAGCCGCCCGATCCCCACCAGGAGCACGGACACGACCGCGGCGACGGCGACCAGCCCGGCGTAGTGGCCCACGGACAGCTGCTCGAGCCCCATCAGCTCGCGCAGGTCGGCCTGCCACCCGGCGTACCTCCACAGCGAGAACGCCGTGACCACCACGAAGACCGCGGCCAGCACCACACCGGTACGCCGTCCGGGACGCCAGCGCAGCGGCCGCTCCAGCATGAACCGCACGACGGCGAGACCGAGCACCCCCAGGCCGTAGCCGAGGGCCGCCGACACCCCGCTCACCGCACCCTGGAAGACCGCGGCGCGCGGCAGCAGGGAGGGGGTCAGCGAGGCCCAGACCAGGAGCGCGGCCCCGACCAGCCCGACCGGCTCGTAGGGACGCGGGAGCACCCAGCGCCAGCCCGGTCGGCGCTGCCGGGGCCCGGGCTGCGGGGGTGCGGGGGTCGGCTCGGCCTCGCTGCTGGTCAACGTCTCCCTCTCGGACTGTGGCGCCGGGACCCCGCTCGAGCCCGTGCTCGGCGCGCTGGCTGCTGCTAGGTTCTTGCCCTCCGCCGCACCGCCTCCGCATCGTCCCACAAGGCAAGGAGCACGCGATGAGCGCCCAGCTCGGTGTCCACTCCGAGGTCGGCACGCTGCGCAAGGTCATGGTCTGCGCACCCGGCCGGGCCCACGCCCGGCTGACGCCCAGCAACTGCGACGACCTCCTGTTCGACGACGTGATGTGGGTGGAGAACGCCAAGCGCGACCACTTCGACTTCATCACCAAGATGCGCGAGCGCGGGGTCGAGGTCCTCGAGATGCACAACCTGCTGACCGAGACCGTGGCCGTGCCCGAGGCCAAGGCGTGGATCCTCGACCACCAGATCGTCCCGAACCAGGTGGGGGTCGAGCTGGTCGACGAGGTGCGCGGCTACCTGGAGGGACTCCCGGACCGCGAGCTGGCCGAGACCCTGATCGGCGGGCTGTCCACCTACGAGTTCCCCGAGACCGCCAGCAGCGACCTGATGCGGCTGATCCGGGACTCCTCGGGTGTGGCGGAGTACCTGCTGCCGCCGCTGCCCAACACCCTCTACACCCGCGACACCACCTGCTGGATCTACGGCGGGGTCACCCTGAACCCGCTGTACTGGCCGGCGCGGCACGAGGAGACCATCCTCACCACGGCGATCTACACCTTCCACCCGGACTTCGCCGGCAAGGTCAACGTCTGGTGGGGCGACCCCACCCAGGACTGGGGCCAGGCCACGGTGGAGGGCGGCGACGTGATGCCCATCGGCAACCGCACCGTGCTGATCGGGCTCAGCGAGCGGACGTCGCGGCAGGGCATCGGCCAGGTGGCCCGTGCCCTGTTCGACCAGGGCGCGGCCGACCGCGTGGTCGTGGCCGCGCTGCCCAAGACCCGCGCGGCCATGCACCTGGACACCGTGTTCACCTTCGCCGACCGTGACTGCGTGCTGATCTACCCCGACATCGTCGACCGTGTGGACACCTTCTCGCTGCGCCCGACCGATGCCGGCGGGCTCGACGTACGGCAGGAGGACAAGTCCTTCGTGGAGGTCGTGGCCGACTCGCTCGGCCTGTCCCGGCTGCGGGTGGTGGAGACCGGGGGCAACGACTACGTGCGCGAGCGGACCCAGTGGGACAGCGGGGCCAACCTGGTCTGCGCCGAGCCCGGCGTGGTGTTCGCCTACGACCGCAACACCTACACCAACACGCTGCTGCGCAAGGAGGGCATCGAGGTCGTCACGATCGTCGGCGCCGAGCTCGGTCGCGGTCGGGGCGGCGGGCACTGCATGACCTGTCCGATCGAGCGGGACGCAGTCGACTACTGATGGCCGACCCGACCGAGGTGGAGCCGAAGGCGCCACCACGCCGGCGGTTCTCCTTCCCGTCCGCGGTCACCACGCTGGTCCTGGTCACGCTGCTGGTCTGGGTCGCCGCGCTGTTCCTGCCGGCCGGGCAGTACCGTCTCGACGCCGACGGCGCGCCGGTCCCGGGCACCTACCACCGGGTCGACTCACCGCTGACCTTCGGCGAGTCGGTGCAGCAGCTGCTGCTGGCGCCCATCAACGGGGTGCACGGCCTGCTGAACCCGGTCACGGACTTCGTGGACACCGAGACCCTGGGGACGATGTTCGGCCAGATCGGGGTCATCGTCTTCATCATGTCCATCGGGGCGTTCATCTCGGTCTCGTTCGCCACCCGCAGCCTCGAGGTCGCCGTGGCCGCCCTGGCGAACCGGCTGCGGGACAAGGGCTGGCTGCTGATCGCCGCCGTGATGGTGCTGTTCTCGCTGCTCGGCTCGACCATGGGCTTCTCCGTCGAGACCCTCGGCTTCTACGCGCTGTTCATCCCGCTGATGGCCGCCCTCGGCTACGACCGGATGGTCACCGCGGCGATGATCATCCTCGGCGCCCTGACCGGCGTGATGGGGGCGACGGTCAACCCGTTCTCGATCGGGGTGGCGGCCAGCGAGGCCGGCGTCTCCATCGGCGACGGGATCGTGCTGCGCGTGGTCCTGTGGGTGGTGCTGACCACGATGTCGGTGGCCTGGGTGCTGCGGTACGCCGCGAAGGTGCGCCGCGACCCGGCCGCGTCGCTGGTCGGCTGGGACGAGCCGGAGGAGGGCGACCCGGGGCCGGGGAGCGCCGGGTCCGAGGCGCTCACCGGCACGCAGAAGCTGGTGCTGCTGATCACCGCCGGCGCCTTCGGGCTGATGATCTTCTCGGTGATCCCGTGGTCCAGCATCATCGGCGCCACACCCGGCCCGGCCGAGGACTACTACACCCACGAGACCGGCGTGGCGCCGTACTGGTTCGAGCTGAACTGGTGGTTCCCCCAGCTGGCCGTGCTGTTCCTGGTGGCCTCGGCCCTGGTCGGTGCGATCGCCCGGATGGGCGAGCGGGAGACCGTCCGGCTGGTGGCGGCCGGCGCCTCGGACATGATGGGCCCGGCCATGGTCGTCTCGCTGGCGGGCGGGGTCTCGGTGATCATGAACAACACCCAGACCCTCGACACGATCCTGCACTCGATGGAGCAGCTGGTCGGAGGAGCCTCCGCCGCGGTCTTCGCCTTCGCCACCGTGGTGGTCAACGTGCCGCTGGCCTTCCTGATCCCCTCCAGCTCGGGGCACGCGGCGCTGGCGATGCCGCTGCTCTCGCCGCTGGCCGACTTCGCCGGGGTGAGCCGCGAGACCACGATCACCGCCTGGATCATGGCCCACGGGCTGACCCTGCTGGTCTCGCCGACCAGCGTGGTCCTGGTCGGCGGGCTGGCCATCGCCAAGGTGGGCTACGACGCCTACCTGCGCTTCGTCTGGCCGCTGGTGGTGGCGCTCCTCGTGGTCGCGGTCGCCGCGGTGGCGCTCGCGGCTGGGCTGGAGGAGGGGTCGGGCGCCGCTGCCGGGCCGGTCGGGGTGGGCCGGACGGTAAGCCTGCCGTCCCGCTAGTCCTCCTTGGTCTTCAGGTCCTGGTACTTCGCGGCGGCACGCTGGGCACGCGTCTCGACCCGCCGTGCGAACGCCTCGCGCGGCCGGTTGAGCAGGAAGACCGACAGCACCCCCGAGATGAGGAACGCGACCAGCAGCGGCCACACGATCGACCAGTCGTTGCCGAGCACCGGGATCCAGATCGCGAGGACCACCGCGAACACGGCCACGAACAGCACCAGCCGCAGCAGGCTGTAGACGACGAACTCCTTCACGGGTTCACTGTAGGTGGTCACCGGGGTGGCCCTACTGTGGAGGTGTGCTGAAGTTCCTCCTCCTCGTCGCGTTGCTCGCGGTCGCCGTCTACTACGGGATCCGGCTGCTCCAGGGGGAGCGACCCGGCCGCAGCAGGCCCGCACCGCGTCCGCTGGCCCCCGACGACGACCCCGAGTTCCTCCGCGACCTGGACCGCAAGCGGCGCCAACGCGGCGAAACCGACACCTGACCGCCCGCTTCCGGGCTAGCGTGGCGAGCATGTCGCTGCGTCCGCTCCTGCTCGCCCCCGCCGCTGTGCTGCTGCTGGCCGGGTGCGGCCAGCAGGGGTCGGTCACTCCGCTCAGCGAGACGCTGCCGGGGTGCAGCGAGGTCTGGGTCGACGGCGGGACGCTGCCGGCCGACTACCGGGGCTGCGTGGGCGCGGACGACGTGCTCGAGGTCAGCGAGGTCCGCAAGTGCAGCTCGGCCGAGGGCAGCTTCGTCACCTTCGACCGGTTCTTCGCCCTCGCCGGTGGCCCGATCAGCGACGCGGGGACGGAGTCGGCGACGTACCAGCAGCTCTACCAGCAGTGCTTCCGAACCGGCTGGTGACACCCCTCCCCGACCCGTCACAAATTGTCGGCGACCCGTCACAAATTGTCGGCGACCCGTCGCAAATTGTCGGCGCCGGGCCGGCATACCTCCGTCTGCGCTCCGCAACAGCGGCCCCGACCTAGCCCGACAGACTGTCACTTGTCGCGGGTTGCTACCCCTGCGAAGTGAGGGATTCCCCGCCCGGGGAATCCGACAGCGCCACCCTCCCCACCACGGCCGGGGCGGCGTAGGAGTGCTGGCTGGTGGTGGAGAAGTAGTTGACGCCGATGAAGTTGAACCAGAGGGTGGCGACGCCGACCAGGGCGAGCCACGCGGCCTTGCGGCCCTTCCAGCCGGCGGTGGCCCGGGCGTGGAGGTACGCCGCGTAGACGACCCAGGTGATGAACGCCCAGACCTCCTTGGGGTCCCAGTTCCAGTAGGAGCTCCACGCCTGGTGGGCCCAGATCGGCCCGGTGATGAGGACGGCGAAGGTCCACACCGGGAACCCGAAGGCGTGCAGCCGGTAGGAGATCTGGTCCAGGGTCGCGGGCTGCGGCAGCCGGGCGACGTAGCCGGTCGTGGCATCGGGGCGACGGTCCTTGACCAGGTAGAGCACCGAGGTGAACCCGCCGAGGGTGAACGCCCCGGTGGCCAGCACGGCGGAGACGACGTGGATCACCAGCCACGGCGAGTTGAGCGCCTCGGTGAGCGGGGCGACGGGGTCGTAGAGCCACAGCACCGCCACCATCAGCAGGGCGAGCACGAAGGACACCACGATCGGGCCCAGCCAGGAGAGCTGGAAGCGCCGGTAGAGCACCAGGAAGATCAGCGTGACGAAGAACGTCCCGGCCAGGGTGAACTCGTACATGTTCCCCCACGGGACCCGGTTCGGGTCGGCGGCCAGGCCCCGGGCCAGCAGCGCCACCCCGTGGAAGCCGCACGCGATCGCGGTCAGCAGCAGCCCGAGCCGCTCGAACATCGCGCTGCGCTGCGGGAGGGGGGTCGCCGGGGCCGGCCCACCGGTCGCCACCGCGACCGACCCGCCCACGGACGCACCGGCGACCGCGCTCTCGCTCACCGCCGGCACCCGCCGCAGTCCGCTCCACTCGACCACGTAGGCCAGCAGCGCCAGGAAGTAGACCACGCCGGCCACCGCGACCGCCTGGTTGCTCAGCGTCTCCCACGCGGCGTCACTCATGCACGTCCACCTTCTGCCCCTCGCCTTCACGCAGTGCGGTCACGATACCGGCCAGTACGGCGGCCAGGTCGCCGCCCTCGGAGCGGTCCAGGCCCCCGACCTCGACCAGTGTGCCTTCCTCGCCCGGCCGGGCGCGAACCCAGATCCGGCGCGGACGGATGAAGAGCGATCCCAGCAGACCCAGCAGCGCCAGCACCACGCCCAGCAGTGCGACGTACTTGCCGGGCGTTCGGCTGATCTGGATCCGGTTCCACCGCTCGACCCCGTCGAAGCTCACGCTGCCGGCCCCCTCGGGCAGCTGGATGGTCTGCCCGGGCTGCAGGTCGACCCGGAACATCGACCCGTCCGGCTTGACCAGCCGGGTCGCCCGCGACTTGTCCAGGACGTAGACCGACTGGGGCTTGCCGTCGTCCAGCCCCAGGTCGCCGGTGTAGGCGAGCATCGAGAGCGTCGGGTTCTTCAGGTCCCCCATCACGTTGACGGGGTCGCCGTCGACCTTGAGGTACGTCGGGTAGAACAGCCCCTCCAGCCCGATCTGGGTCGGCTCGGCGTCGGGCGCCTTGACCACCCCGAAGGACAGGAACGACTTGTCCTGCGGGAGGAAGATCGTCGGCCCGCTGTAGGCCACCTCGCCGTTGCCGTCGCGCACGGTGATCACCGGGGCGTAGCCGTGGCCGATCAGGAACACGTCGGTACCGCCGACGGTCAGCGGGTGGTTGACCTTCAGGTCGTAGCGCTGGGGCGCCGCGTCCGGAGAGGTCTGGTAGGTGAGGTGGGAGACGAAGCTGCGGGCCATACCCTGGGCCCGCCCCTCGGTGACCCACTCGACGTCGAAGTCGTCGATGGTGAAGGAGAACGGCTCCATCCGAGCCGGGTCGAAGAGACTGCCGGGGGAGAAGTCGTCGTACTGCGTGAGGTTGTTGGCGAAGCCGTTGCCGACCACGACGATGACCCCGCCCTTGTAGCCGAAGAGGCTGCCGACGGCGAAGCCGACCAGGACGATGAGCACCGAGACGTGGAAGAGCAGGTTCCCCGCCTCGCGCAGGTAGCCGCGCTCGGCGGCCACCGAGTCCCCGCCGCCGGGGTCGGTCGCGAGCCGGTAGCGGCGTCCCCGGAGCACCTCCCGGGCACGCGCGAGCACCACCTCCGGCTCCTCCTGGGTGGAGTACGCCGTGTGCTGGGGCAGCCGGGAGAGGTTGCGTGGCGCCCGTGGCGGCGCGGCGCGCAGCGCGCGCCAGTACACGGCCGTGCGCGGCAGGATGCAGCCCACCAAGGAGACCATCAGCAGCAGGTAGATCGCCGAGAACCACGGGGAGTCGTAGACCGAGAAGAGGCCCAGCCGCTCGTAGACCGGGGTCAGCGTCGGGTGCGCGTCCTGCCACTGGGACGTCTTGAGGGAGTCCACCCCCTCCTGCGGGATCACCGAGCCGGGGATCGCGGCAAGTGCGAGCAGCAGGAGCAGCACGAGCGCGGTGCGCATCGAGGTGAGCTGGCGCCAGGCCCAGCGCAGCAGCTCGCGGAAGCCGAGGTCGGGGGGGCGCCGCTCGGGGGTCTCCTGGAACCCGGGGTCGGTGGGCAGCGTGGTCATACGCTCACCGTGAAGGAGTCCACGAGTCGGAGCTGGAGCCAGGAGACCATCTGGTCCCACCAGCCGCTGACCAGCAGGACGCCCACCGCGACCATCATCAGCCCCCCGATCCTGGTGACCCAGGCCTGGTGCCGGCGGACGCCGCGGATCGCCCCGAGCATCCGCTCGTAGGCGACGCCGGCGAGGATGAACGGCACGCCCAGACCCAGCGCGTAGCAGGCCGAGAGCAGCGCGCCCCGGGCTGCGGTGGCCTCGTTGATGGCCAGGTTCGTGATCACCCCGAGCGTGGGCCCGAGGCACGGGGTCCAGCCCAGCCCGAAGAGGAAGCCGAGCAGCGGCGCCGCGGCCAGGCCGACGGCCGGGACCGCGTGGATCCGCCAGTCCCGCTGCCCGACGGGCACCAGCCCGGCGAACACCAGGCCGAGCACGATCGTCACGGTGCCCAGCACCACCGAGACCTCGCGCTGCCAGGTGACCAGCCACGCCCCGGCGGCCCCCGACGCCAGACCGATGAGGACGAAGACCACCGAGAAACCGACCACGAACAGCGTCGAGCCCAGCAGCATCCGGCCGCGCCGACGGCGGGTGATCTCGGCGTCCTGCAGGTCGGCTCCGGAGAGACCGGTGGCGTAGGAGAGGTAGCCCGGCAGCAGTGGGATCACGCAGGGGGAGAAGAAGGAGACCAGCCCCGCCACGAGCGCGACCGGGATGGCGAGCACGAGCGACCCGGCGGCCGCCTGCTCGCTGAACCACTCACCCATCGGCGGGCTCGTCGGCGATCTGGGCGACCAGGTCGGTGAGGGTGAGCGTGCTGGGGATCTCGCCGATCACGCTGGCCGCGATCCGGCCCTGGCGGTCCAGCAGCACCGTGCTGGGGATGGTCCGGGGGCTCAGGGTTCCGGCGAACGCCAGCAGCGCCTTGCCGCTGGGGTCGAAGATCGAGGGGTACGGCACGTCGAAGCGCCGCACGAAGCTCTGCGCCGGCTCCACCGAGGAGTCGCGGATGTTCACCCCGACGAACTCGGCGTCCTCCGCCTGCCCGTGGGCGGCGACCAGCTTCGGCTCCTCCGAGCGGCACGGCCCGCACGCCGACCACCACACGTTGACCACCACGACGCTCCCGCGCAGGTCCGCCAGGGAGAGTGGCTCGCCGTCGAGGGTGGTGCCCTCCAGCTCCACCGGCTCCCCCCGCTCACCCGGGTCGACCACGGTGATCTGCCCGTTCCCGGAGATGTAGCCCTTGTCCCCGGTGCCCTCCAGCGACGAGCAGGCAGCGGTGGTGAGCAGCAGGGTGAGTACGGCGGCCAGCGCGCGCAGGACGGGTCGGGCCATCGGTCAGGGACGGTGCTGCTCGGGGGCGCCGCCGGCCGAGAACGGCGCCTTCTTGTCCCGCACGGGGATGAGGTCGCCGGCCGGCTCGGAGTAGCTCACCCGGGCCAGCCGGGCGCCGTCGAAGTGGAAGGAGGTCAGCGACGCCAGCGTGCACTGCCTGCGCCGCGGGTCGTGGAGGAAGGGGCGACCCTCCGCGGAGAGCCGGGCGATCCAGATCGGCATCTGGTGGGACACCACGAGCGCCTCGTGGCCGTGGGCGGCGTCGCGGGCGGCCTTCACGGCCGCGCGCATCCGGGCCGCGACCTCGACGTACGGCTCGCCCCACGAGGGCCGGAACGGGTTCCACAGGTGCCGCCAGGCGGCCGGCGAGCGCAGCGCGCCGTCCCCCACGCCGAAGGCCTTGCCCTCGAACACGTTGGTCGACTCGATCACCCGGTGGTCGGTGACCACGTCCAGGTCGCGCAGCACGGCGAGCGGCCGCGCGGTCTCCTGGGCGCGCTCGAGCGGGGAGGACACCAGGTGGACGATGTCGCGGTCCCGCACCGACTCGGCCACCCGCTCGGCCATCCGGCGGCCGAGGTCGGAGAGGTGGTAGCCGGGCCGGCGGCCGTAGAGGATCCCGTCGGGGTTGTGCACCTCCCCGTGCCGGAGCAGGTGCACGATCGTCTGGTCGCTCATGGGGTCCCTTCGGCGGAGGCGGCGGCCCGTGCGGCTGCCGGGAGGGCGTCCAGCACCGTCTGCACGGCGCGGTCGTCGTGGGCGGCGGAGACGAACCACGTCTCGTACGCCGACGGCGGCAGGTGGACCCCTCGGTCGAGCATGGCGTGGAAGAAGGCGGCGTAGGCAGCGACGTGCTGGGTGGAGGCGTCGGCGAAGTCGCGCACCCGTCCGGGGGTCGCCCCGCTCGGGCCCCAGAACACCGAGAACATCGTGCCGGCGCTCTGCACCACGTGGGGGACGCCGGCGGCGGTGAGCGCCTCCCCGGTGGCCGTCCGGAGCACCTCCGCGGTGGCGGCGAGCTGCGTGTAGACCTCGTCAGTGGCCCGGCGCAGCGTGGCGAGCCCGGCGGTGGTGGCCACCGGGTTCCCCGACAGCGTGCCAGCCTGGTAGACGGGCCCCTCCGGGGCCAGGTACGCCATCACGTCGGCGCGCCCGCCGAAGGCGGCGGCCGGGAACCCGCCGCCCATCACCTTGCCGAAGGTCATCAGGTCCGGTCGCCATCCCTCGACCGCGCCGTCGAGACCCCAGTGGCCCAGCCGGGTCGCCCGGAAGCCGGTCATCACCTCGTCCGAGACGAACAGCGCCCCGTGCCGGGCGCAGGTCTCGCTGAGGAACCGGTTGAACCCCGGCTCCGGCGGGACCACGCCCATGTTCCCGGGGGCGGCCTCGGTGACCAGGCAGGCGATGCGCGGCCCGTGCTCGGCGAACGCCGCCGCCACCGCCTCGCGGTCGTTGTAGGGCAGCACGAGCGTGAGCGCGGTGGAGGAGTCGGGTACGCCGGGGGTGCCGGGCACGGAGAGAGTGGCCAGCCCCGAGCCGGCCTGGGCGAGCAGCGAGTCGACGTGCCCGTGGTAGCAGCCGGCGAACTTCACCACCACGTCCCGGCCGGTGAAGCCGCGGGCCAGGCGGATCGCGGACATGGTGGCCTCGGTGCCGGAGGACACGAACCGCACCCGGTCGACCGGCGTCCGGGCGACGATCTCCTCCGCGAGGGCCACCTCGGGCTCGGTCGGGGTGCCGTACGACGTGCCCCGGGCCACCGCGGCCGCCACCTCGGCCTGCACCCCGGGATGGGCGTGACCGAGCAGCATCGGGCCCCACGAGCAGATCAGGTCGACGTACTCGTTGCCGTCCACGTCGGTCAGCCAGGCACCCTGGGCCGAGCGGATGAACCGGGGGGTCCCGCCGACGGCGTCGAACGCGCGGACCGGGGAGTTCACCCCTCCGGGGGTGACGGCCCGGGCACGCTCGAAGAGGGCGGCCGACGCCCCGGTGCCGGAGGGATTCACCCCGACATTGTGACCGATGGGTCCCAACCGGCCACGGTCGGGCTCAGCGGCTCACAGGAAGGCGACCGGGTCGAACTCCTCGATCGGGATGATCCGGATCCGCGGCAACGTCACGTTGAACGCCTTCACGTCCGCCTCGAGGTCGTAGAACTCCAGGCCGCGCTCGGCGAGGGCCATGAAGCCGCGGTTGCGGAACTCGGGGAAGGCCATCAGCCCGACCCGGCGCTCCCCGTCGCAGAGCTCCCCCAGCTGGGGCAGGAAGTCGCCGTCGTGGGTGACCAGCATGACGTCGGCGGCCCGGTCCCGCAGCGCCACGATCGTGCGCTGGATGGCGATGTCGACGATCTTCTCGTGCGGCGGGCCGGACAGCGGGATGGGCCGGTAGCCGATGGCCAGCAGGGCCTGGACGAACGGCAGCGGCAGCTCGTTGTTGGCGGCGAGGAAGAACAGCCCCTGCACCGGGTTCCCCCACCGGTCGCGGCAGAAGTCCAGCAGCCGGTCCCAGCGGGGCCGCTCCTCGGGCTGCGGGCGGCGGCCCAGGATCGATCCCCCCAGCGTGGCGTCGATGTTCTCGCCGTCGACCAGCAGGTAGCTCTTGCGCCCCTCGTCGTCCATGGCGCGACCCTACCGAGCCCCACGGCCGGGGCACCGCCGGGTCAGCGGCGCAGCAGCCGGGCCGCCTCGACGGCCCAGTAGGTGAGGATGACGTCGGCCCCCGCGCGACGGATGGAGGTCAGCGTCTCCAGGATGGCCGGCTCCCGCTCGATCCACCCCTGAGCCGCTGCGGCCTCGACCATGGCGTACTCCCCCGAGATGTTGTACGCCGCCACCGGGACGTCCACGGAGTCGCGGACCTGGCGGACCACGTCGAGGTAGGCCAGGGCCGGCTTGACCATCACGAGGTCGGCGCCCTCCGCCACGTCCAGCAGGGCCTCCCGGACCCCCTCGAGGGCGTTGGCGGGGTTCTGCTGGTAGGTCCTGCGGTCGCCCACCAGGCAGGAGTCGACGGCCTCCCGGAAGGGACCGTAGAACGCGGAGGCGTACTTCGCGGAGTAGGCGAGGATCGAGACGTCGGCGTGCCCGGCCGCGTCCAGCGCCTCGCGGATCACGCCCACCTGGCCGTCCATCATCCCGCTCGGGCCGACCATGTCGACGCCCGCGTCGGCCTGGGCCAGCGCCATCTCGGCGTACGCCGCGAGCGTGCGGTCGTTGTCGACGCGGCCGTCGGGGGTCAGCAGGCCGCAGTGGCCGTGGTCGGTGAACTCGTCCAGGCACAGGTCGCTCATCACGGTGAGCTCGTCGCCGACCTCGGAGACCACGTCGGTGATCGCGAGGTTGAGGATGCCGGCCGGGTCGACGGCCCCGGAGCCGCGCGCGTCGCGCTGCTCGGGGACACCGAAGAGCATCACCCCGCCGAGCCCGAGCTCGGCCGCCTCCACCGCCGCCCGGACCAGGGTGGAGCGGGTGTGCTGGACCACCCCGGGCATGGACCCGATGGGCCGAGGCTCGTCCAGGCCCTCCCGCACGAACAGCGGCAGCACCAGCTGGCGCGGGTCCACCGAGGTCTCCGCCACCATCCGGCGCAGCGCCGGGGTCCGGCGCAGCCGCCGGGGCCGGATGACGGGCCCGGTGATCTCGGCGGCCACTACTTCGTGCCCGCCCGGCGGCGCGCCGACGGCTTGCGGTCCGACGGCTTGGTCACCGGCTGCCCGGACTCGAGCAGCGCCAGCCGACGGGCCGCCCCGAAGTCCGCCAAGGTGTCCACCAGCAGCTCGACGTCGGGCCGTGGCGCCAGCACGTCCACCCGCAGCCCGTGCTCCTCGGCGGTCTTGGCCGTGGCGGGGCCGATCACCGCGATCACCGTCGAGGCGTGCGGCTTGCCGGCGATACCGACCAGGTTGCGCACGGTCGAGGACGAGGTGAAGACCACCGCGTCGAACCTGCCGGTCTTGATCGCGTCGCGGGTCGGCGCCGGCGGCGGCGCCGCCCGGACCGTGCGGTAGGCGGTGACGTCGTCGCACTCCCAGCCGAGCTCCACCAGGCCGGCGACGAGGCTCTCGGTGGCGATGTCGGCGCGCGGCAGGAACACCCGGTTGATCGGGTCGAGCAGCGCGTCGTACTCGGGCCAGTCCTCCAGGAGCCCGGCGGCCGACTGCTCCCCGGTCGGCACCAGGTCCGGCCGCAGGCCCCAGGCCTGGATCGCCGCCGCCGTCTTGTCGCCGACCGCCGCGATCTTCAGCCCC
Source organism: Nocardioides sp. (assembly GCF_035429765.1). Lineage (GTDB taxonomy): Bacteria > Actinomycetota > Actinomycetes > Propionibacteriales > Nocardioidaceae > Nocardioides. Next base: position 18,352 of record NZ_DAOMFK010000037.1, read on the forward strand.
GAGAAGGCGCGGGCGTCCAGGCCGTACTCCTCGAACTTCTCCCGCACCGCGCGGACGGCGTTGACCGAGGTGAACGCGATCCACTCGTAGCGGCCCTCGACCAGGCCGCGGATCGCCTTGTCCATCTGCTGGGGGTTGCGCGGAGGCTCGACCGAGATGGTCGGCACCTCCTCGGCCACCGCGCCGTAGCCGCGCAGCCGGGCGGACAGCACGCCGGCCTGCTCCTTGGTGCGCGGCACCAGCACCCGCCACCCGAACAGCGGCTTGGTCTCGAACCACGACAGCGTGTCGCGCAGCCGGACCAGGTCGCCCACCACGGTCACCGTCGGGCCGCTCATCCGGGCGACCCGTGCGTCGGCGGCGACGGACTCCAGCGTGGAGACCAGGGTCTGCTGCTCGGTGGTGGTCCCGACGCGGGTCATCGCGACCGGGGTCTCCGGGGAGCGACCGGCGGCGACCAGGCACGCGGCGGCCTCACCCACGCCGTCGGCCGTGGTCTGCAGCACCAGGGTGGCCGAGCCGGCGTACCGGCTCCAGTCGGTCGCGCGGGTCGGGCTGACCACGGTGACCTCGTCGCTGCCGCGACCGGTGAGCGGGATGCCGGCGTAGGTCGGGACGGCGGAGGCCGGGGCCACTCCCGGCACCACCTCGAACCCGACCCCGGCCTTCACGCACGCCTGCGCCTCCTCCGAGCCGCCGGCGCACAGGAACGGGTCCCCGGCGATCAGCCGCAGCACGCGCAGGCCCTTCTTCGCCTCCCGCACCACCACCTTGGCGCGGGCGGCCTGGGTCAGCGGCTGCCCGTCCTCGCCGAAGCCGCCGTCGACGAACAGCGGACCCTTCTCGTCGGGGCCGGCCTCGGCGGGCAGCCCGAGCAGGCCACGCACCAGCGTCTCGTGCTCGGCGACCTCGGTGATCACCACGTCGGCGTCCCGGATCAGCTCCAGGGCCCGGACCGTGAGCAGGCCGGGGTCGCCGGGGCCGCTGCCGACGAAGGACACCCGGCCGCGGGAGGTCGGCGCTGCGGCACGGGAGGCTGCCGGGCGGGTGGCGGAGCCGGCGCGGCCGGTCGGGGAGGTGGTGCGTCGAGTCATGCGTGCTGCTTTCTCGCTGGTGCTTCCATCAGTGCGGTGGCGCCTTCCTCGAGCATCTGCTCGGCCAGGCGGGTTCCGACGCCTCGGGCGTCAGCGGGTGATCCGGAGGCGGACAGCCGGACGGAGGCCCGGCCGTCCGGGGAGAGGGCGACCGCGCGGATCCAGAGCTCCTCGCCGTCCTCCCCCTCGGCCACCTCGGCGGGCGCGCCGACCGGCGCGGAGCAGCCGGCCTCGAGGGT
>NZ_DAOMFK010000038.1:0-19641 GCF_035429765.1 Nocardioides sp.
GCCCGCGCCCGCCGCCCAGCGCCAGGCCGCCATGCGCGAGGCCATCGCCCGGCTGATGGCGCGCTCCAAGCGCGAGATCCCGCACTACTACCTGCAGACCACCGTCGACCTGACCAGTGCGCTGCGCTGGATGCGAGAGCGCAACCGGGAGCTGCCGCTGGCCGAACGGATCGTCCCGGCCGCGCTGCTGCTGAAGGCCACCGCCCTCGCGGCCCGGGCCCACCCCCAGCTCAACGGGTTCTGGCTCGACGAGGCGTTCGTGCCTGGGACCGGCGTCCACCTCGGCGTCGCCGTGTCGCTGCGCGGTGGAGGGCTGGTCACGCCCGCGCTGCACGACGCGGACACCCTCACCGTCGAGCAGGTGATGGCCGGGATGCGGGACCTGGTGGTGCGCGGCCGCCAGGGCCGGCTGCGCGGCACCGAGCTCACCGATCCGACGCTGACGGTGACCAACCTCGGCGAGCAGGGGGTGGAGGCGGTCTTCGGGGTGATCTACCCGCCGCAGGTCGCGCTGGTCGGCTTCGGGCGAGTGGCGGAGCGGCCGTGGGCGGTCGACGGCCTGCTGGGCGCCCGTCCGCTCACCACGCTCACCCTGTCCGCCGACCACCGCGCCACCGACGGGTTCACCGGCGCCCGATTCCTGGCCACCATCGACGAACGACTACAGCGTCCGGAGGAGCTATGAGACCCACCGCCACCGAGGCCCGGGCCGCGGTCGAGTACGCCGTCGCCCTGATCGTCCCCGACGCGGACTTCGCGGAGGCCGGCGACGACGCGGTGCTGCGCACCGAGTTCGAGCTCGACTCGCTGGACTTCCTGTCCTTCGTCGAGGCGCTGAGCAGTCGCACCGGGGTGCCCATCGCCGAGGACGACTACCCCCGGCTGGCCACCATGGCCAGCAGCATCGCGTTCCTCACCGCCGGCTGAGCCCTGGCCGCCTCGTCTCCCCTACCCCCGGGTGCCCCGGTTCGCGACGATCGCCGCCACCGGCGGCAGCACCGCGGCGACCAGCGACATCGCCACCGCCACCGGTGTGGACCACAGCCTCACCACGGTCCAGGCCGGCACGATGAGCGCGAAGCACAGCCCCATGATCACCAGGTACCACCGGCGCCGGCGCCGCTGCTGCTCGCTGAGCGGCCACGGGACCTGGGTCACCGGCTGCGGCTGCTCGTGACGGTGCACGCCTCCAACCTAGCCCGGCCCGTGCCGGGCCAGGTCGGAAGCGACGCTGTCAGCGGTGGTGCCAGTGCTTCCCGGCGGCGATGCGCACCACGGTCCCCGGGCCGGCCCCGCTCAGGTCGACGGTGCCCGCCCACAGGCCACCGTGGCGGGCGCTCTCGACGGACACCGCACCCGGCAGGTCCACGAAGGGCGCGGGGTGCCCGTGCTTGACGATCGACACGCGTCCGGCGAACAGCTCGGTCACGAAGATGTGGCCGTCCCCGTCCAGGGCCAGGTTGGTGGCACCGGAGAAGCCGGTGGCGATCCGCCGGCTCTTGCCGGTCCACGGGTCGACCTTGTAGACCGATCCGCGAGCACCGAGCGAGGGGTCCTCCGGACCGCCGGGCAGGGTCGTCACGTAGAGGAAGCCGTCCTTGCCGACCTCCACGTCCGTGGGGACCGACTCGAACGCGTACTCCGCGCCGACCACGCACTGGTCGAGACCGAACATGTCGGCCGCCTCCTGGGTGATCGGGGCCGGCTGCGCCGGCAGCACCGCCAACGTGCGCACGTTCCCCTTGTTGTCCACGAGCAGCAGGGCGTTCGCACCGGCGTCAGCGACCACCCACTTGCCGTGGAAGGCCGCCACGGAGTACGGGTGCGAGTCGAGCGCCCCGTAGTAGTCGACCGGGAAGCCGATCGACTCCAGCGTCTGGGTCTGGCACTCGGTGGGATCGGTGAGCCCGTAGTGGATGTGCTGGTCCGGGTTCTCCGCGTTCTCGTGCGCCAGCGTGTCCCCCACGGCGTGGAAGCCGTGCTTGCCCACGATGTGCAGCTCGGTCGAGGTGAAGCCGGTCTCGTCCCCGACCGAGGACGTGTAGGCGAGGAGCTTGCCGCCCCGCGCGGTCGCCACGCCGGCGGCGCCGATGACGTCCGGCACCAGCGGGGAGACCCCTCCGTGCCGGTCGATGCTGAAGACGGCGCCGATGAATCCGTCCGCGACCAGGACCCGGTCGCGGGTGACCTCCAGGTTGAAAGGTGCGGCGAAGTCCGACGAGACGACCTCGGGCTCCGGGCTCCCCCGGTGCGCGGAGGCCGGGCCCTGGGCGACGAGAGCTGCCGCGGCGGCGGCGCACGTGACAGCGGCAAGCAGTTGGTATCGCATGACGACTCCCCATGTGGCGCTCGCGGAGACGAGCACCGTTGTCGTGATGGCGAGGGTGCAGGCCGACTCCCGAGCGTCACGCACCCTCCGGTCTGCTCCGACGAGTGTGGTCCGGATCACACCGGGACGTCAACAGCCCGGCTCAGGCGGTTCAGCAGGTGCCGGCGAGCGCGTCGCTCAGGTCGCCGATGGCGGTGACGAGCCCGGAGAGGTCGGTGGAGACCTGGCCCAGCGCCGCAGCCGAGGGGCTGTCCACAGCGGCGCCGACACTCCCGCGCAGGGTGCTCGCGGCCTCCTTGACCGCCGTCACCTCGTCGGAGAGCTCGTTGGAGGCGTCCCCGGCGAGCTGGTCGAGGTCGGTCTGCACCTGCTGCAGCTGGGTCTGGAGCTGGTCCGCCATCCCCTGCTGGATCTTGATGTCCTGCAGCCCGGCGAGCGAGGAGCGCAGCTGGTCGGCGTCCTCACACACCGGCGAGGCGTCCTCGCCGCAGGCGGAGAGCCCCCACGCCGAGCCGACCAGAAGAGCGAGCGCGGCCAGGTGCTGTCGGGTTCCATGCATGCGGCCATCGTGGGTGACGTGGCCGGCCGCCACATCGTCCGGACGGAGTGATTCACCCTCTCGACCGGTTCTGCTCGGCCGCCGAGTCATCCCGGCCGGATGACGCCAGCCGCCTCCGGTTGGTGAGAGCGTGGTCCCGACGGACCCCTGCGCAGGAACGGACCCGACATGAACAATGCTGACGATGTGACCCGGCTCCAGGCCCGGGTGGCCGAGCTGGAGGCGCAGCTCGCGGCCGACGAGGCTGCCAGGAGCGAGGAGAAGCACCGGACGAGGTCGGTGTGGAGGTCGGTCACCTCCGCGGTGGCGCTCACGCTGGCGTGTGTGCTGGCGCCGCTCTCGGTCACCTCCGTCTGGGCCAGTACGCAGATCTCCGACACCGACGCCTACGTCAGGACCGTGGCCCCGATCGCCGACGACCCCGACGTCCAGGCAGCGATCGCGGACCAGGTCACCACGGCCGTGATGGACAGCCTGGACGTGAGCGGGCTGACCTCCGAGGCGCTCCAGACGCTGGCCGACCAGCCCAACATGCCGCCACGGATCGCCGCGGCGCTGCCCGCGCTCGCCGTACCCCTCACCAACGGCATCGAGAGCTTCACCCAGGACCAGGTCGAGAGCTTCCTGGCCAGCGACGACTTCGACGTGGTCTGGGCCGAGGTCAACCGGATCGCCCACGAGCAGGTCGTGGCGCTGCTGGAGGGCAACCAGGGCGGGGCCGTGAGCGCGCAGAACGACACCGTCACGCTCAACCTTGCGCCGATCATCGAGGAGGTCAAGCAGCGCCTGGTCGACCGCGGCTTCACCCTGGCCTCGAACGTGCCCGCCGTCGACAAGTCCTTCGTGCTCGTCCAGAACGAAGGCATCTCCAAGGTCCAGCGCCTCTACCGGGTGCTCAACGCGATGGGCGCCTGGCTGCCCTTCATCGTTCTGGGCCTCCTCGTGGTCGGCGTCGCCCTGGCCCACGACCGACGGCGCGCCCTGCTCCGTGGCGCCCTGGGGATCACCGCCGCGCTGGTCCTGCTCGGCGCCACGCTGACCATGGTCCGGCTGTGGTACGTGCAGAGCACGCCGGCCGGGGTCCTGACGCCGGACGCCGCCGGCCGTGTGTACGACGACCTCATCCGGTTCCTGCGCACCGGGCTGCGAGCCACCGCCGTCCTCGGCCTCGTCCTCGCCCTCGGCGCGTACCTCGCCGGGCCGTCGAGCTCCGCCGTCCGGACCCGCACCTCGCTGCAGCAGGGCATCGGCTCCATGCGCGGCAGTGCGGAGGCCGCCGGGTTCCAGACCGGCCGCTTCGGCCAGTGGGTCTACCGGCACCGGATCGGCCTGCGGGTGAGCACGCTCATCGCGGCAGGCGTGTGGCTGATGTTCTGGGACCGGCCGACCCTGTGGACCGTCCTCGGCGTCGCCCTGCTCGCCGTGCTCGTGCTCGGCGTCATCGAGTTCCTCGGCCGCCCGCCCGCGCCGGCCTCCCCCGCCCCGGCCGCCGAGGACACGGTGCCGCTTCCGGTCTCGGCGGGCACGACGGCCGACAGCGAGCCCACCGAGCGGCTCGGCACGCAGGACGGCCACGGTGACTGACCAGCCCGGCCGCCGGCGTACCACCCCGGAGCCGGGTGCCTCGGGCACCTCGGGCTGGGTGGTCTGGGTGGCGCTGGCCGGCGTGCTGCTGGCCCTGCTGGGGACGTTCCACCTGGTCCAGGGGATCGGGGCGCTGGTGGCCGGGGACCGGTTCTGGCTGCGTGACAGCTCGCTGCTCGACGGCGTCAGCGACACCGCCTGGGGGTGGGTGCACGTGGTCACCGGCCTGGTCACGCTGCTGGCAGGGTTCTTCGTGTTCGCCGGCAGGAGGTGGGCGCGCGCGGTCGGCGTCGTGGTGGCCGTCCTGAGCGCGCTGGCCAGCCTGTCGTTCCTGGCCACGCACCCGGTGGGGGCGCTGTGCGTGATCGCGCTGGACGTCGTGGTCGTGGTCGCGCTGGTGCGCCACGGGTCGGAGATCCGCGCGGGCGGCTGACCCGGGACCCCGGCTCGGGGTGCGGATAGGGTGCGGCTCATCCCGTCCGGATGAGGCGCCGTCACGAGCGGCGGCCGTAGAAAGGAACCGGAACGCACATGAGTGCTGCGGGCCGCACGGGTGCCCGCGAGTCGGAGGGAGTGGAGATGTCGCACCAGGGGTCGAGCCCGCAGACCGGACAGCGGGGCTACAGCGCAGGTGCCGTCGGCGTGCTGGTGTTCGCTGCGGTGCTGATGATGGTCGGCGGGGTGCTCCAGGCGTTGGAGGGCCTGGTCGCGATCGCCAACGACGAGTTCTTCGTCAAGACCGAGAAGTGGCTCTTCAAGTTCGACGCCACCACCTGGGGCTGGATCCACCTGCTCCTGGGCATCGTCATCGTCCTCGCCGGCGTCGCCCTGTTCCGGGGGGCTGTCTGGGCCCGGACCGTGGCCGTCCTCCTCGCCTCCCTGAGCATCGTCACCAACTTCCTGTGGCTGCCGTACTACCCCTGGTGGAGCCTCACCGTGATCACCTTCGGGGTCTTCGTCATCTGGGCGGCCACCGTGCACGGGCGAGACATCGCCGAGAGCTGACCACCGAGCCCAGTCCGACCAGCCAACACCCCAGGAGAACCACATGACCGCAGCAACCCCCGACGTCCACGGGCCGATCGACTTCCTGCTGATCGAGTTCGAGAACGAGAACCTCACCGGCGAGGCGGGCCCGGCACTGCTCGACCTGGTCGAGCGCGGGATCGTGCGCCTCTACGACCTGCTGGTCGTCCGCAAGCACGAGGGGGGCGCCGTCGAGACCGTCGAGCTCTCCGACCCCGAGCTGGCCGGCGGGTTCTCCTACTTCGCCGCCGCCTCGTCCGGGCTGATCGGTGACGAGGACGTGCGTGAGGCGGCTGAGGCGATGCGCGAGGGCACCACCGCCGCCCTGATCGTCTACGAGAACAGCTGGGCCATCCCCTTCGTCGCGGCGGCGCGCAACAGCGGCGGCGAGGTCATCGCGAGCGCACGGATCCCTGCCACCGACGTGATGGCAGCCCTCGACGCGCTCGACGCCACCACCAACTGAGGAGAACCACCATGCCCGGACTCATCCGCGGGGTCGCCCGCACCGCCGTCGTCGCCGGAACGGCCACCGCCGTGAGCGGCCGCGTCCAGCGCCGCCAGGCCGAGAAGTACGCCGAGCGCGACGCGCAGATCTACGCCGACCGCGAGGCCGCCTACCAGCAGCAGGCGGCGCCGCCGCCCCAGGCCTACGCGGAACCCGCGCCCGCCCCTGCGGCCGCGGCTCCCGAGGTCGACGTGGTCGCCCAGCTCAAGGGTCTGGCGGAGCTGAAGGAGCAGGGCATCCTCACCGAGGAGGAGTTCGCTGCCCAGAAGGCGAAGATCCTCGGCTCCTGAGGACCGGCTCCGGTCCCGGACGCCTGCTGCGTCCGGGACCGGCCGCTGCTACTCCCCCGAGGTGGACCAGGAGAACTCGATCTCGATCTCGACCTGGTCGCCGTCCACCTCGACCTCGAACTCGGCCCGCACCTGCTCGGGAAGCGTGAGGCTCATGGTCCCTCCACCGCCCACCGGCAGGTCCACCGTGCCGTCCCCGGCGAAGCCCTTGGCGAGCGCGGTCAGCCACACCGCCGCCTCCTCCCGGGACAGGTTCTTCTTCCGTTCGTACGACACGTCCGCCATCACGCGCTCCTTCGTTCCGGTCCGGCCGGGGCGCTCACCCCGGTTCGCCGCCGACACCGCGGCACAGGGATGATCCTTCCATGGCCGCGCCCACCTTCACCGAGATCGAACGCAAGTACGACGCGGCCGACGACCTCCCCCTCCCCGACCTGGTCGGCCTGCCCGGGGTGAGCGCCACCGCGGAGCCGGTGGCCCAGCGACTGGTGGCCGTCTACCACGACACCGCGGACCTGGCCCTGGCCCGGGCCAGCATCACCCTGCGGCGACGGACCGGCGGGGACGACGCCGGCTGGCACCTGAAGCTTCCGGTCTCCGGCGACCGCCGCGAGGAGGTCCGGCTGCCGCTGACCGACGAGAGCGAGGAGGTCCCCGCGGCACTGCTCGAGCGGGTCCTGGTGCACGTGAGGGACCGGCCGGTGGTGGCCGTGGTGCGGCTGGAGAACGAGCGCCTCGTGCACCGGCTCCTCGACGCCGCCGGCGCGGTGGTGGCCGAGGTCTGCGACGACCACGTCGTGGCCAGCAGGCTCCTCGAGGACGGCACCCCCCAGTCGTGGCGCGAGTGGGAGGTGGAGCTGGTCGGGGGATCCGGGGACCTGCTGGAGGAGACCGGTCAGCGGCTGCTCGACGCGGGTGCCGTGCCGGCCGCCGGTCCCTCCAAGCTCGCCCGCGCGCTGGGTCTCCAGGCCCCGGGGCGCCCGGCCGACGACGACGAGGGGCCACCCTCGCCCGAGGGGCCGGCCAGCCGTCTGCTCCTGGCCTACCTCGGCCAGCAGGCGCACCAGCTGGTGCGGATGGACCCCCTGGTGCGGGTGGACGCGCCCGACGCGGTGCACAAGATGCGGGTCGCCGCCCGCCGGGCCCGCTCGGCGCTGGCGACCTACGAGCCGCTGCTGGCGGAGGGGGCAGGTGCGTGGCTGCGCGGTGAGCTCCGGTGGCTGGGGTCCGAGCTCGGTGCCGCTCGCGACACCGAGGTGATCCGGGGCAGGATCGAGCGGCTGCTGGAGGAGCAGCCTGACGACGCGGTCCGGGCCGCGGCCGCCGCGCAGGTGGAGACCACCATGGACGCACGCCACGAGCTCGCCGCGATCACGGCGCGGGCGGAGCTCAGCGGTCCGCGGTACTTCCGGCTGCTGGACGCGCTGGAGGAGTTCCTGGCCGCGCCTCCGCTCACCGACCGCGGCGAGCGGCGGGCGCGCGACGAGGCGGTCCGGCTGCTCCGTCGCGACTGGAAACGGCTGCGCCGGCGTACCAAGGTCGCGGCCGGAGCAGGACGGCAGGAACGCGCCGCAGCTCTCCACGACGTGCGTAAGGCCGCCAAGCGGCTGCGCTACGCCGCCGAGTCGGCGGTGCCGGTCCTCGGGGGTCCGGCCGAGGAGCTGGTCCGTGCCTGCACCGAGCTCCAGGACCTCCTCGGCGAGCACCAGGACGCGATCGTCACCGCCGACACCCTCCAGGACCTGCGTCGCGCGGCGCTGCGGGGCACAGGAACGCGCGGGCTCTTCAAGCGTCTGCGGCGCCAGGAGCACCAGTACGCCGAGGAGCTCGCCCCTGGGTACCAAGACGTGCTCGACGCCCTCCCGGCCGGCCACCGGGGCAGGTGGCTGCGGGGCGGGAAGGACTAGAGTCGTGGGTGCCGGCTGACCCAGGAGGAGCGACGATGACCAAGACCAAGCCCACCCTCGTCGTGAACGTCAGCCTGGCCGGCGCCGACCGGGACTACGACGAGCGGGTGACCTTCCTGCACCGCCCCTTCCGGATCGTCCGGGTAGGCACCAACGGGGACGTGGAGACCGCCGAGGCGTTCGTCGAGCAGTGGGCCGAGGAGGCCGCCGCCATCGCGGTGACCGGCATCCGCGAGGCGCGGGCCGCGGGACTGTACGACGGCGAGCTGGCGGCGGTCGAGCGAGTGATGCAGGCGACCACGGCGGTCCCGGTGACCGACGGCCACGCCCTGCTCGACGTGCTCCAGGAGTGGGCCATCCGGCACGTGCAGACCGAGATGCCCGGGTTCTTCAACAACGCGCGCACCGTCGTCCTGGGCGGGGTGAACCACGACCGCACCACCCGCATCCTGCGCGAGTACACCCAGAACCTCGAGTTCGCCGACCCGCTGCTGCGGCTCGACCTGCCGGCCAAGGTGGACTCCAAGCCGGTGCTCGGGATGGCCGCGCACGCCGGGATGTGGCCCATCCACAAGCTGCCGCGACAGGTGAAGTCCAAGGTCAACGCGCCGGGGCAGCGGCTGAGCAACGCGCTGGCGCGCAGGGCGGCCCGCGACTGTGACGTGGTGGTCGCCACCTACGACGAGCTGATCGGGTTCGGGCTGGAGGACCTGGCCGGCAAGACGCTCGTCTCCTCGGCCATCTCCGACGAGCGGCTCGAGGACCTCGCGGCCCGCGGCGTCGACATGGTGCTCGACACCACGCCGCAGCCGTTCCCGGTGACGGTGTCGGCAGCCGTGCTCGAGGCGCTGATGCTGGCCACGGTCGCGGGGGCCGGCCGGCTCACCAACGACGACCTGCTCGACATGATCATCGACGCCGGGCTCGAGCCGCGCGTCCTCTACCCGAACGGCCAGAAGCGCAAGAGCAGGTTCGCCTTCGTCATCCACCCCCTGTCACAGAAGTTCTTCAGCAACGTCGAGCCGCTGGGCACCATCTCGCGGGTGACTCCCCCGCTGGTGATGGACGCGGTCGAGAAGGCGCTGGCCTACGCGCCGCCGTTCGTCTACAGCCACGTGACGGGCATCAAGTCCCCCACCGGCGCGGAGGCCGAGGGCTGGCTGATCAGCGTCGGAGGCACCCCCAAGGAGCTGATGGCGCACAGCCCGGAGTTCACCTACGCCCGGCTGCTGATGGCGGCAGAGACCGCCCGCAAGCTGGGCGCGCAGGTGATGGGGCTGGGCGCGTTCACCAAGGTCGTCGGGGACGCCGGGGTGACGGTGGCCAAGAAGGCCCCGCTGCCGATCACGACGGGCAACAGCTACAGCGCCTCCGGTGCGCTGTGGGCCGCGCACGAGGCGATGCTGCAGCTCGGCCTGGCAGAGATCGACGACCAGGGCAGGCTGCGCGGGAAGACGATGGTGGTCGGCGCCACGGGAGCCATCGGCTCGGTGTGCGCCCGGCTGCTGGCCCTGTCCAGCGACGAGCTCTGGCTGGTCTCCCCCGAGACCGCGAAGCTGCTGGCGCTCAAGCATGACATCGAGCGGGGGGACCCGCGTGCCGAGGTGCACGTCGCCGCCACCCCCGACGGTCACCTCGGTGACATGGACCTGATCGTGACCGCCACCTCCGGGGCAGGCAAGCGGGTCCTGGACATCACGCAGGTCAAGCCCGGCTGCGTGATCACCGACGTGGCCCGGCCGTTGGACCTGTCCGCCGAGGACGTCGCCAAGCGTCCCGACGTACTGGTGATCGAGTCCGGCGAGATCGAGCTGCCCGGCGAGGTGAGGATGAAGGACATCGGCCTGCCGCCCGGCGTCGTCTACGCGTGCATGGCCGAGACCGTCGTGCTCGCCCTCGAGGGGCGCTACGAGACCTTCACCGTCGGCCGCAACATCGAGTGGGAGAAGGTCAAGGAGATCTACAAGCTCGGGCTCAAGCACGGCATGAAGCTGGCCACCATCTCCGGCGTCAACGGCGTGTTCTCCGCCGACGACCTGGCTCGGATCCGCGAGGTCGCGCTCGAGGCCCGGGGCCAGGACCTGGCCGCCACCCCGTAGGGCCGAGGGTGGGCTGAGTGACCGCTGGCCGGAGGACGTGGCTCACCCGCAACCTGGTGGTCCTGACCGCGGTCTCGCTGTTCCAGGACGCCGCCAGCGAGCTCCTCTACCCGCTGCTGCCGCTCCTGGTCACCGGGGTGCTGGCGGCACCACCGGTGGTCCTCGGCGTGATCGAGGGGACCGCAGACGCCTCCGCCGGCCTGGCGCGCTACCTGACCGGCCGGTGGTCGGACCGGAGGGGGCGCAAGGTCTTCATCGGCACCGGCTACTCCATGGCGGCGGTCGGCAAGGTGCTGGTCGCGGCCGCCGCGTCCTGGCCGCTGGTGCTCGTCGGCCGGGTGGTCGACCGGCTCGGCAAGGGAGTCCGCTCGGCGCCCAGGGACGCGCTGATCTCCACCTCGGTCCCGCCGGAGACCCTGGGACGGGCCTTTGGCTTCCACCGCGCGGGCGACTCGCTGGGCGCGGTCATCGGCCCCCTGCTGGGGCTGTGGGCGCTCACGGCGATGGGCGGGGACCTGCGGGCCGCGCTGTGGTGGGCCGTCGTCCCCGCCAGCATCTCGGCGCTCCTGGTCCTGCTGGTGCGGGACCGGCCGGCCGCTCGGCCGGTCCCGCGGCTCCCCGCCTCCACGAGCCCCGGCGTACTCGCCCGGTCCCCGCTGCCGCGGAGGTTCTGGCTGGTCGCCGGAGTGCTGGTGGTGATCTCGCTGGTCAACTTCTCCGACACGCTGCTCCTGCTCCGGGTCTCCGACCTGGGCTTCTCCACCACGGAGGTGGTGCTCGGCTACGTGCTGTTCAACACGGTCTACACGCTGGGCGCCTACCCTGCGGGCGCGCTCACCGACCGGTGGCCGCGTCCCTACGTGTACGCCGTCGGCCTGGTCGCGTTCGCCACCGGCTACCTGGGGCTGGGTCTCGCCGACGGCGGTCCGGCGGTCTTCGTGCTGCTGGCCGCCTACGGACTGTTCCCGGCGTTCACCGACGGGGTGGGCAAGGCCTGGGTGTCCTCGCTGGTGCCTGTGGAGCACCGCGGCCGGGCGCAGGGGGTGTTCCAGGGGCTCACCAGCGGTGCGGTGCTGGTCGCGGGCCTGTGGGCCGGCCTGCTGTGGAACGTCGGCCCCGGCGAGGGCGTCGTGCCACTGCTCCTCGCCGGAAGCGCCGGGCTGGCCGCGTCGGTCGCCCTGGTCGTGGTGCGGCTGCGCCGGGCGGGCTGACCCGGCTCAGGGGTCACCCCGAGCAGGTGTCGCGCCCTAGCCCAGGTCCGCCGCCAGGAACACCATCGAGTGTGCCGAGGCTCGGTAGGAGTCGGTGGTCACGGCCGGTCCGCCCCCGAGTCCCGCGACGTCGCCGGGCGGGTCGAGGGCGGTGTCCACCAGACGCCGCCAGGGCAGCGACTCGTCCGCGACCGGGGGCAGGTCGAAGTCCAGGTCGCGGTCGTAGGCGTTGAGGATCGCATGCACCATCCGCGTGCCGATCACGCTGCGCACGGTGAGCGCCAGGGTGTGGGAGTCGGCGGACCAGTCCGGCCGGTACAGCCGGACCCCGTGGAACTCCACCAGCGACTGCGCCAGGAACTCCCGCAGCGGCAGGCCGTGCTCGACCCGGGTCATGTCCAGGCTCAGCCGCAGGTCGATCAGGCCCCGGACGAAGCGCCGGAGGTCCGCGTGCTTGTCGGCCAGGGTCCAGTCGAACCAGCTGATCTCGTTGTCCTGGCAGAAGGCGTTGTTGTTGCCCTGCTGGGTACGCCGGGCCTCGTCGCCCATGGCGATCATCGGCACACCCATCGCGATCATCGTGATCGCCAGCAGGTTCTTGACCTGCCGGTGGCGCAGCCGCTCGATGTCCGGGTCGTCGGTCGGGCCCTCGACCCCGTGGTTGGTGGAGTGGTCGTCGTCGGCGCCGTCCCTGTTGTCGAGCAGGTTGGCCTCGTTGTGCTTGTGGGAGTAGCTGACCAGGTCGTTGAGCGTGAACCCGTCGTGGCAGGCGACGAAGTTGATGCTGTGCTCGATCTCGGCGGGCCGGGCCCCGAACAGGTCCGGGCTGGCCAGCAGCCGGTTCGGCAGCAGACCCACGGTGTCGTGGTCCCCCTTCACGAACCGGCGCACGTCGTCGCGGAACTTGCCGTTCCACTCGCGCCACCGGCTCCCCACGAACGAGCCCAGCTGGTAGAGGCCGGCGGCGTCCCAAGCCTCCGCGATCAGCTTGGTGCCGGCCAGCACCGGATCGCCCTCGATGTCGTAGACGACCGGGGGGTTGACCAGCGGGGTGCCGTCGGCGTCACGCGACATGATCGAGGCCAGGTCGAAGCGGAACCCGTCCACGTGCATGTGCTCCACCCAGTGGTGCAGGGCGTCCACCGTCATCCGGCGCGCGACGGAGTGGTTGGCGTTGAGCGTGTTCCCGCAGCCGGTGTAGTTGCGGTAGGACGCCTGGTCCACCGGGTCCAGCAGGTAGTAGGCGCGGTTGTCCAGGCCCCGCCAGCAGAACGTCGGCCCGTCCGCGCCCCCCTCGGCGGTGTGGTTGAAGACCACGTCGAGAATGACCTCGATCCCCGCCCGGTGCAGCTCGCGCACCATGGTGCGGAACTCGTCCAGAGCACCCAGCGGGTCGCGGGTGGAGGCGTACGCCGCGTGGGGGGCGAAGAAGGACACCGGGCTGTAGCCCCAGTAGTTGACCAGCCCCTCCGGTGCGTCCTGCGCGTCGAAGGCCTGCACGGGCATCAGCTCGACCGCGGTGATCCCCAGCTCGCGCAGGTAGGGGATCTTCGCCGTCAGCCCGGCGTAGGTGCCGGCGAGCCCGGGGTCCAGCCCGCTGCTGGGGTGCGCGGTGAACCCGCGCACGTGCAGCTCGTAGATGACGGTGCGCGCGAACGGCCGGCCGAGCGGGGTGTCGCCCTGCCAGTCGAAGGCCGACAGGTCCGCCACCACACTCTTCATGGCGGTACGCGGGTCGCGGCCCGGTCGGGTGCCGGCCTCGCGGTCGTACGCCGCCGGCACCGCCACCGCGACCCCGTAGGGGTCCAGCAGCACTGCGGACACGTCGTGCCGCAGACCCGCGGAGGGCTCGAAGGCGCCGTGCGCGCGCCAGGCGTACACCTGGCCAGGACCCACGCCCGGCACGAACACGTGCCAGAACGACGAGCTCCGGTTGCGCTGCGGGTGCAACGCGATCCGGCGAGCGGGCCGGGAGTCGTCGACGTCGTCGAACAGCAGCAGGTCCAGCTGGGCGGCGGTGCGCGACCACACCGAGAAGTTCGTGCCGTCGCCCTGGAACCGCGCGCCGAGCGGGTGCGGCCGACCCGCCGAGGGTGCGTGCACGGTGTTCATGTCCTCATTGTGGCCCTGCCCCGCGACCCGCCGTCGGCGGCTCCCGGGTCAGGAGGTCAGGGCCTCGAACAGGTCGACGTACTGGATCAGGTGGCGATCGCCCAGGTAGCGGTCCTTCACCCGGGAGCGGGCGGCGGTCCCGAGCCGGACGGACATCTCCGGGTCCGTCAGCAGTGTGCCGAGAAGTCCCGCGAACGCGTCGAGGTCGCTCGGGTCGGCCAGGAGAAGCCCGCTCTCGCCGTCCTCGATCTGGTCCTGGATCCCGCCGATGCGCGAGGCCAGGACCGGGCGCGCCTTCCACATGGGCTCGGTCACGGTCAGGCCGAACCCCTCGACGAGGCTCTTCTGCACCACGACGGTCGCGTGCCGCTGCAGAGCGTTGACCAGGTGGGCGTTCTCGTCGATGTCGTCCATCGGCAGGCTGCACAGGTGCACCCGCCGCCGGGTGGCCACCGGCAGCCGCTCCCAGACGGCGAGGCACTCGGCCAGCACCTCGGCGCCCTCGGGGTCGTCACCCACCCCCGAGACGTCCGGGCCCACCAGCATCAGGTGCGCGTCGTCCGGCAGCCGGTCCACGTGCTCGACGAACCCGGTCAGCACCCCCTGCATGTCCTTCAGGCGGTCCCAGCGGCTCACCTGCAGCACCACCCGGGCGTCGTGCGGGACCTCCTGCCCGCCTGCGATCAGTCCCTCGTGCCGGCGCACCACGCCGGGCTCGCCGTCGCGGCGCAGGAACGCCAGGCTGCCGTGGTCCTCGGGGAACCCGACCAGGCCCGCGTGCCGCAAGGTGGCCTGGACGTCGGCCGTGGGCAGCTCGGCGTTCTTGGCGGTGAAGGGGTCCAGGGACGGCGGGATCAGCCACAGGAGCTCGGGGTCCACCCAGGACGGGGCGTAGGTCTTGCGGGAGAAGATGAGCGCGTGCGCCGGCGCGACGTAGGGCTGCAGGAAGGACCAGGCGAGGTCGGTCTGCTCGTTGCTGTCGTCCCGGCCGACGTGGCAGCGCCACGCGACGTGGGCGCCGGTGGCCAGGACCCCCTCGACGAGGCCGGCGGTCTGCGGGTCGTGCAGCAGCACGAGGTCGCCGGGCTGGACCACCTCGCGCAGGGACTCGAGGTTCTCGGCCAGCACCGCGTCGTACAGGGCGCGCTCGGCCTCACCCAGGGGGCCACCGTCACCGGGCGAGCCGTGCAGCAGGTTGTGGATGCGCTTGGTCAGCGCGAAGAACTCCGGAGTGCCGTCGAGCACCAGCCACCGGGTGTCGATCCCGGCGCCGCGCCCGTAGGCGAGCAGCGCCTGCAGCATCTCGGCGACGCCGCCGCCGGTGGCGGTGGCGTTGACGTTCCAGACGGTCCTGGAACCGATCACCGACCGTGCCCGCACCGCGTTCCTCCGCAGCCGCTCGGCCCGGTCCGGCTCCAGCAGGGCTCCGAGCCGCTCCAGGGGGGTCGCATCGATGTGTACGGCCAGCATGCGTCGATGGTGCCACGACCGTCACCGTCTGTCTGCCATCCTGAACGCAGGACGAGGAGTGGACGCTCGTGGACGCCCCTCCCCTGTGGCCCCAGCCCCCGAGGAGTCCGATGAGCACCAGCCCCCCCGACCGACCAGACCCGGCCGTGCTGGCGGCGCGACGGCAGGAGCTGCGGGCGGCGTACCTGCTGCCCGCCGGCGACCGGCCGGCCTCCTCGGCCCGCGGCCTCCACCACACCGCCCTGGTCAGCAGCGACGTGGAGCAGACGATCCGCTTCTACCAGGAGCTCCTGGAGTTCCCCCTCACCGAGCTGATCGAGAACCGGGACTACCCGGGCTCCTCGCACTTCTTCTTCGACATCGGCCACGGCAACCTGCTTGCCTTCTTCGACTTCCCGGGGCTCGAGGTGGGTCCCTACGCCGAGGTGCTCGGCGGGCTGCACCACGTCGCGATCTCGGTCGACCCCGACCGGTGGTCCCACCTGGTGGAGAAGCTGGCCGCCGCAGGGGTGGAGCACGTGGTCCACAGCGAGGTGTCGGTCTACTTCCGCGACCCCGACGGGGCCCGTCTGGAGCTGATCGCCGACCCGCTGGGCGAGATGTACGGCCACCACGTCCTGTGAGGCCCGGGGTCCGCAGCGCATGAGCCGGAGCAGGGTCGTCGTGGCCTGGGCCCGCGGGAGCGCCCGCCCGCTGGCGCTGCACCTCATCGTGCAGCAGGCCCGGCGCAGCTTCGGCGTGGACGACGCGGACCTGGACCTGGTGCGTCGGTGCCGCTCCTGCGGCAGCAGCCGTCACGGCCGGCCGGTGCTCGTCCAGCGCGGCCGCTCGACTCCGGAGACCGCCGGGCTTCCCCACGTGAGCCTGAGCCGCAGCGCCGACCTCACGGTGGTGGCGCTCACCGACGCCGGCCCGGTGGGGGTGGACGTCGAGCGCAGCGACGCGGCGTCGTTCCCCGGCTTCGACCTGGTGTGCCTGCACCCGGAGGAGCGCCCGGGTGACGTGCGTGAGCGGACCACCACCTGGGTCCGCAAGGAGGCGCTGCTGAAGGCGGTCGGGCGCGGCCTGGTGGTGGAGCCGTCCACGGTCCGGCTCACCGAGGCCACCCAGGCCCCTGCCCTGCTCGCCTGGACCGCACCCGGGCCCCCCGACACCCAGGTGTGGTTGGAGGACCTGGTCCTTCCGGACGACCATGTCGGCGCGGTGGCGGTGCTCGCGGAGCGACGCCCCGAGCTGGTCCTCACCCCGGCGGCAGAGGCGGGAGCGCCTCCTGGAACAGCCAGCTGGTGAGGAGCGGTTCCAGGTCCTGGTCCGACAGCTCACCGGCCAGGTCGATGAACATCTGCGTGGTCACCGAGCCGTGGCGGTGCCGGGTGGTCCACTCGCGCAGCAGCCCGAAGAAGGTGTCCTCGCCGAGTGTGAGACGGAGCGCGTGCAGCAGCAGCGCCCCCCGCTTGTAGACCCGGTCGTCGAACATGTCCTGCGGCCCGGGGTCGCCCAGCCGCAGGTCCTGGTCCAGCCCGGCCAGCCGGTCCCAGTGCTCCACCGCGCGCTCGTGCGCGGTGGGTCCTCCGGACTCCTCCGACCAGAGCCACTCGCAGTAGCAGGCGAAGCCCTCGTGGAGCCAGATGTCACGCCAGGTGACTAGGGTCAGGCTGTTGCCGAACCACTGGTGCGCGAGCTCGTGGGCGACCAGCCGGACCGACTCCCAGTCGTCGGTGAGGAAGTTGGACCCGAACGCCGACAGTCCCTGCGCCTCGAGCGGGATCTCCAGCTCGTCGTCGGTGACCACGACGGTGTACGCCGGGAAGGGGTAGGGGCCGAACCGGCGGATGAACAGCTCCATCATCTCCGGCTGCCGGCCGAACGCCCGGTCGTAGCTGTCCAGCAGCCGGGCGGGGAGGACGGCGGTCATCGGGACGGGCTCGGCGGCGACCTCGCGCGCCACGTAGCGGCCCAGGTGCACCGTGGCCAGGTAGGTCGCCATCGGCTCCTGCTGCTCGTAGACCCAGGTGGTGGCACCGGCGCCGCGCCGCCGGGTGCGGAGCACGCCGTTGGCGACCGCGTGGTAGGCCGAGGGGACGGTGACCTCGAAGCGGTAGCTGGCCTTGCTGCCCGGCCGGTCGTTGCAGGGGAACCACGACGGTGCCCCGTTGGTCTGACCCGCCACGATCACGCCGTCCGTCAGCTCCTCCCACCCCATCGCGTCGGTCCCGTCGGGCACCGGCCGAGGACGGCCCCGGTAGCTGACCGTCACCCGGAACGGCTGCTCCGGGGACAGCCGGTCCTGCAGGCGCACGACGAGCTTGTCGCCCTTCTGGGCGTACTTGGCGACCCGGCTCGCGTCGACGGTCACCTTGGTCACGCGCAGGCCGGACAGGTCGAGCCGGACCACGGACAGCTCGGTGAGCGCGACCGCGTCCAGCACCGCCCGCCCGGACAGGTGGTTGGAGGCCGGGTCGTAGCCGAGGGTGAGGTCGTAGTGGCCCACGTCGTACTCGGGGTCGCCGTTCTCGGGGAAGTACTCGTCGGTGACCGGAGCCGTGCCGCTCACGGCGTGCCCTCCGCGGACTCGTCCTCCACCCAGGGGCCGATCGGGTTCCCGATCCAGCGGGTCTTGTCGGGCACCGACTCACCTCTCATCACCAGCGACACCGGGCCGACGCTAGCGTGCCGCCCCAGCACGGCCGCGGGCAGGATCACGCTGTTCGGCCCCAGGGTGGACCCCGCGCGCAGCGTGACCCGGTCCATGCTCAGCACCCGGTCGTGGAACAGGTGGGTCTGCACCACGCAGCCCTGGTTGACCGTCACCCCGTCGCGGAGGTCGACCAGGTCCGCCTCGGGCAGCCAGTAGGTCTCGCACCACACCCCCTTGCCCACGCGCGCCCCCATCGCCCGCAGCCAGAGGTTCAGCACCGGCGTCCCGGTGGCGGCGCCGGCGAACCACGGGGCGGCGAGCACCTCGACGAAGGTGTCGGCCAGCTCGTTGAGCCACACGAAGCGGCTCCAGAGCGGATGGTCGGAGACGCGCAGCCGGCCGACCAGGAGCCACTTGGCCGCAGCGGTGACGCCGGCGGCGACCGCGCCGGCGACCATCAGCACGACCCCGGACAGCACCGCGGCGAACAGCCAGCCGCCCTCCCGGGCCAGCACGTCCAGCACGACGACCACGCCGAGGCCCAGGGCACCGTGCAGGGCGACCGGCACCAGCCGGAGCACCTCGATCGCCGCCCGCGCCGCCTTCAGCCGCGTCGGCGGGTGGTAGGTGCGGCTCTCGTCGACCGCGGCCGCCTGCCGGCGCAGCTCGGTGGGCGGGCTGCCCAGCCATGAGGTGCCGCTCTTGGCGTGCTTGCGCCGCGGCGCGGCGGACAGGACGGCCACCAGCCCCTGCTTGGGCACCTTGCGCCCGGGGGCGGTCATCCCGGAGTTGCCGACGAAGGCGTGCTTGCCGACCTTCACCCGCTCCACCCGCAGCCAGCCGCCCCCCAGCTCGTAGCCGCCGAGCAGCGTGTCGTCGGCCAGGAAGGCGCCGTCGTTGACCGTGGTGAGCGCGGGGATCAGCAGCACGGTGGACGCCTCGACGTCTCGGCCCACGCGCGCCCCGAGGGCCCTCAGCCACGCGGGGGTGAGCGAGCTGGAGTAGAGCGGGAAGAGCCACGTCCGGGCCTCGTCGAGCACCCGGAGCACCGACCAGGCCTGCCACGCGCGCGCTCCCTGCACCGGGAAGTGGCCGCCCTCCAGCCCCAGGGAGAGCAGCCGGACCAGCAGCCAGACCAGGAGCGCGAGGACGACCAGCGCCACCAGGACCGCCAGGGGCAGGTACGCCAGGGCCAGCACGGCCGCGCCGGCGACCGAGTCGGCCCCGGTCATCGCGGGAGCCGCCACCAGGACACCGGCGGTGACCGCCAGCACGGGCACGAGGGAGATCAGCCCGGCCATCGCGGCGTACGCCGCCGTCCACGCCGGGCGGCTGGGCGGCCGTTCCTCCCAGGGCCCGCGGGCGCGCCCGACGTGCACCGCGGGTGCTCCCGACCAGGCCTGCGCGTCCGGGACGGTGCCGAAGACCGCAGAGCCGGCGGCCACCTCCGCGTCGGCACCCACGACGGCGCCGGGCAGCAGCATGCTCCGCGCGCCGATCCTGGCGCCCGGACCGACCGATACCCGGCCCAGGTGCAGGACGTCGCCGTCCAGCCAGTGCCCCGACAGGTCCACCTCGCTCTCCACCGAGCTGCCGTAGCCGAGATCGAGCAGCCCGGTGACCGGGGGCACGGTGTGCAGGTCCACGTGCCGGCCCACGCGGGCCCCCAGGGCGCGGGCGTAGGCGCGCATCCACGGCGCCCCGGCCAGCGCTGCGGCGCCCAGCTCGTCGGCGAGGCGCTCGGCCAGCCAGAGCCGCAGGTGCACCTTGCCGCCGCGCGGGTACTCCCCGGGAGCGACGCCGCCAAGCAGCACCCGGGCGCCCGCGGCGGTCAGCAGCATCCGGCCCGGCGGGGGGACCAGCAGCAGCCAGCCGCGGGCCCCCCACCACCAGCACAAGGTCGGGAGC
>NZ_DAOMFK010000039.1:0-19374 GCF_035429765.1 Nocardioides sp.
GCCTGGAGCGCCCCGTGGAGGGCGCCGGCGGCTCCGCCCTCGCTCTGCATCTCGATCACGGTGGGCACCGCCCCCCACACGTTGGCCACGTCGTGGCTGGCCCACTCGTCGGCCAGCTCGGCCATCGTCGAGGAGGGCGTGATCGGGTAGATGGCGCACAGCTCGCTGAGCCGGTAGGCGACGTCGACCGCCGCCTCGTTGCCGTCGATGGTCACGCGCACGGGTCAGCCCTCCGGGATCAGCTCGATGGCGTGCACGGGACACTGCCGCTGGCAGCTCCCGCACCCGGTGCACAGGTCGTAGTCGAACCGGTAGCGGTGACCCACCCCGAGCTTGATCACCGCGTCCTCGGGGCAGGCCCCCAGGCAGCCGTCGCACTCGAAGCAGTTCCCGCAGGACAGGCAGCGGCCGGCCTCGTAGCGGGCCGCCTCGGCGTCCAGCCCTGCCACGACCTCGTCGAACGCCTGGACCCGCGCCTGCGGGTCCAGGGCTTCCTGGCGGCGCTGACTGTGGTCGCCGAAGTACCACAGGTGCAGCTTGTCCAAGGTGGCGACCTCGTGCTTGGCGTGCTGGGAGGGGCCGCCCCCGCCCAGCCAGGCGTTGATGGTGCGGGCGGCCTTCTTGCCGTGGCCCACCCCGACCGTGACGGTGCGCTCGCTGGGGACGGCGTCGCCCCCGGCGAAGACGCCGGGAGCCCCGGTCATCAGGGTCGTGGGCGACACCTGGACCACGTCGCCGTCGAACTGGACGCCGGGCACCGTGGCGAGGAAGCGGGTGTCGCTCTCCTGCCCCAGCGCCAGGATCACGGTGTCGGCCTCGAGCCTCTCGTAGACGCCGGTGCCGTGCGGGCGGCCGTGCTCGTCGAGCTCCTGCACCTCGACGGTCAGGTCGTGGTCGCCCATGGAGGCGATGGTGCGCAGCCAGCTCATCCGGATGCCCTCCTCCTCGGCCTCCATCGCCTCCTCCTCGTGGGCCGGCATCTGCGCGCGGGTCCGGCGGTAGACGATGACGGTGTCGTCCGCCCCGAGCCGCCGGGCCACCCGCGCAGCGTCCATCGCGGTGTTGCCGCCGCCGTACACCGCGACCCGCCCCAGGTCCGGCTGCTGGCCCGACTCGATCTCACGCAGGAAGGTGACCGCGTCCAGCACCCGACCGGCGTCCTGGTTGGGGATGTCCACGCGCTTGGAGAGGTGGGCCCCCACCGCCACGAACGCGGCGTCGAACCGGCCGTCGGTCATCTCCGCCTGCAGGTCCTCCACCACGTGGTCCTGCTCGAAGCGCACCCCGAGGTGGTGGATCCGGCGGATCTCCGCGTCGAGCACCCGGCGCGGCAGCCGGTAGGAGGGGATGCCGTAGCGCATCATCCCGCCGGCGAGCGGGCTGTTGTCGCGGACCACGACCTCGTGCCCGAGCCGGGCGAGGTGGTACGCCGCGGACAGGCCGCTCGGCCCCGAGCCCACCACGAGGACCCGCTTGCCCGAGCGCTCCCGGGGCACGTCGAAGGACCAGTCGTTGTCGATCGCGGTGTCGCCCAGGAAGCGCTCGACCGCGTGGATGGACACCGCGCCGTCCATCAGCCCGCGGTTGCAGGCGTCCTCGCACGGGTGGTAGCAGACCCGCCCGTGGATCGCTGGGAAGGGGTTGTCGCGGGTGAGCTCCCGCCAGGCCTCCTCGACCCGTCCGGCCTTGGCCAGCGCCAGCCAGGACTGGATGTTCTCCCCCGCGGGGCACCGCTCGTTGCACGGCGGCAGCAGGTCGACGTAGACCGGCCGCTGGGTGCGCACCGGGCCGGACCGCAGCCGGCCGGAGCCCAGCGCGCTCAGCGGCGCGATGTCGTGCTCGTCGGGGCCGTGCTCGTCGGGGCCGGTGACCATGTGCGTCTCCTCCGGGGCCAGGCCCTCGCGTGGGGCCCGCCCCTGCGAGCCTAGCCCCGTGGTCCCCCCACCGTCCGGGGGGCCGGAGGTCAGAGGAGCAGCACCAGCAGGAACGCCACACCGCTCCCGGACAGCAGGCCGATCTCGAGCCAGGCCGGCTCCCGGCGTACCTCCTCGGCCAGCGCGAGCTGCTCGGGCGAGCCCCGCTGGACCCCCTGCTGCGAGCGGGCGTCCTCGCAGCGCTGGCGGATGCGGGCCTCGACGTAGTCGGGGTAGGACTGGGCCAGGGCCTGCTCCGGGGTCAGCCTGCGGTCGCCCTGCCGGCTGGCCTTCATCGCCCTGCGCCAGGAGTGCCCCACGGCCGAGGAGACGTAGCGCCGCTCGCCCGCACGGACCGCCAGCACCTGGCGCACCGCCAGGGTCTCGATCGCGGCCAGCGGCACGTGGATCGTCTCGACCATGTTGCGCAGCACCAGGTGGGTCGGGGTGAGGGCGAGGCCGGGGCGCAGCATCGCCGCCCACGCGAGGACCGCGACGAAGCAGGCCCCCAGCGCCAGCGGCAGGGCGTAGCCCTGGTCGCGGTCGGAGTAGGCGAGCAGCAGACCGAGCGCCGCGAAGACCTCCAGCAGGACGCCGGTGAACCGGCCACTGGTCGGCCGGAACCGCTCTGCCGGCTCGACGTCGGCGCGCTCGGCCACCCACCTGCTCCTTCCCCGGGACCGCGGCACATGGCACGCCGCTCTCCTCAACCCTATGCTGGACCGGGTGACGACCTCCCCGACGCTCTCCCCGGCCGGCCCGACGCCGTCGCCGGCCGACTTCTCGCAGGTCACCTCGTCGGACGCCTCGCTCCGGCGGTTCCTGCACGGCCTGCCGGGGGTGGACCAGGTGGGCGCGGAGGCTCGCGCCGCGGCCCTGGGCACCCGGTCCATCAAGAGCCGGGCCAAGGCCCACGCCATCGACCTGGCGATCTCGATGGTGGACCTCACCACGCTCGAGGGGCAAGACACCCCCGGCAAGGTGCGCGCACTCGCGAGCAAGGCCATCCGGCCCGACCCGGCCGACCCGAGCTGCCCGCACACCGCGGCCGTGTGCGTCTACCCCGACATGGTGGCGGTGGCCCGCTCCGTGCTCGGTGACAGCGGCGTGCACGTCGCTGCCGTGGCCACGGCGTTCCCGAGCGGGCGGGCCGCCCTGGACATCAAGCTCGCCGACACCCGCGACGCCGTCGAGGCCGGTGCCGACGAGGTCGACATGGTCATCGACCGGGGGGCCTTCCTCTGCGGCCGCTACCTCCAGGTCTTCGAGGAGATCGTCGCGGTCCGCGAGGCCTGTGCCCGCGCCGAGGGTCCCGATGCGCACCTGAAGGTGATCTTCGAGACCGGGGAGCTGCAGACCTACGACAACGTACGCCGCGCCTCCTGGCTGGCGATGCTCGCCGGCGCGGACTTCATCAAGACCTCCACCGGGAAGATCCAGCCCGCCGCGACGCTTCCGGTGACGCTGGTGATGCTGGAGGCCGTGCGGGACTTCCGCGAGGCCACCGGACGGATGGTGGGGGTCAAGCCTGCGGGCGGGATCCGCACCACCAAGGACGCGATCAAGTACCTCGTGACGGTCAACGAGGTCGCCGGCACCGACTGGCTCACCCCCACGTGGTTCCGGTTCGGGGCCTCCACGCTCCTCAACGACCTGCTGATGCAACGCACCACGCAGACCACCGGCCGCTACTCGGGCCCCGACTACTTCACCTTGGACTGATCATGGCCTCGACCCGCCCGTCCCCGCCGGCAGCAGCCGCGCCCCCCTCGGCCTTCGAGTACGCCCCGGCCCCGGAGTCCCGGGCCGTGGTGGACCTCAGACCCTCCTACGGCCTCTTCGTCAACGGGGAGTTCGTCGACGGCCACGGCAAGGGGTTCAAGACGATCAGCCCGGCCACCGAGGAGGTCCTCGCCGAGATCGCCGAGGCCGACGAGGCCGACGTCGACACCGCCGTCCGGGCGGCGCGTCGGGCACACACCCGGGTGTGGTCGCGGATGCCGGGCCGCGAGCGAGCCAAGTACCTCTACCGGATCGCCCGCATCATCCAGGAGCGCAGCCGTGAGCTGGCCGTCCTGGAGTCGCTGGACAACGGCAAGCCGATCAAGGAGTCGCGCGACGTCGACATCCCGACGGTCGCGGCCCACTTCTTCTACTACGCCGGCTGGGCCGACAAGCTGGAGCACTCCGGCTACGGCACCGAGTCGGTGGGGGTGGCCGGGCAGGTGATCCCGTGGAACTTCCCGATGCTGATGCTGGCGTGGAAGATCGCCCCGGCGCTGGCCTGCGGCAACACCGTGGTGCTCAAGCCCGCCGAGACCACGCCGCTCACCGCGCTGCTGTTCGCGGAGATCTGCCAGCAGGCCGACCTGCCGCCCGGCGTCGTCAACATCGTCACCGGCGCGGGGGCCACCGGGCGGGCGCTGGTGACCCACCCCGACGTGGACAAGGTCGCCTTCACCGGCTCCACCGCGGTGGGGCGGGAGATCGCCAGGTCGGTCGCCGGCAGCGACAAGCGGGTGACCCTGGAGCTGGGCGGCAAGGCGGCCAACGTCGTCTTCGACGACGCGCCGGTCGACCAGGCCGTCGAGGGCATCGTCAACGGCATCTTCTTCAACCAGGGCCACGTCTGCTGCGCGGGCTCCCGGCTGCTGGTCCAGGAGAGCGTGTACGACGACCTGCTGGAGCGCCTCAAGCGGCGGATGTCGACCCTGCGCGTGGGTGACCCGCTGGACAAGAACACCGACGTCGGGGCGATCAACTCCGGCGAGCAGCTGACCCGGATCCGGGAGCTGTCCGAGGTCGGGGACGCCGAGGGGGCCGAGCGCTGGGAGATCGCCTGCGACCTTCCCACCAAGGGCTTCTGGTTCCCGCCGACGATCTTCACCGGCGTCTCCCAGGCCCACCGGATCGCCCGGGAGGAGATCTTCGGGCCGGTGCTGTCGGTGCTCACCTTCCGCACCCCGGCCGAGGCGGTCGAGAAGGCCAACAACACCCCCTACGGCCTCTCCGCGGGGGTCTGGACCGACAAGGGCAGCCGGATCCTGTGGATGGCCGACCGGCTCCGCGCCGGCGTGGTCTGGGCCAACACGTTCAACAAGTTCGACCCCACCAGCCCGTTCGGGGGCTACAAGGAGTCCGGCTACGGGCGCGAGGGCGGCCGGCACGGACTGGAGGGCTACCTGCGATGACCCCCACGCCCAGCAGCGCACGCATCGACGTACGCAAGACCTACAAGCTCTACATCGGCGGGGCGTTCCCGCGCTCGGAGTCGGGCTACTCCTACGAGGTCACCGACAGCAGGGGCCGGTTCCTGGCCAACGCGGCCCGCGCCTCGCGCAAGGACGCCCGCGATGCGGTCCAGGCCGCCCGCAAGGCCTTTCCCGGCTGGTCGGGCCGCGCGGCGTACAACCGGGCCCAGATCGTCTACCGCGTCGCGGAGATCATGGAGGACCGGCGCACCCAGTTCGTGGACGCCGTGCGGGCCGGCGAAGGGCTCACCCCGGCCCGCGCCGGGCGCGTGGTCGACGCGGCGGTCGACCGGCTGGTCTGGTACGCCGGCTGGGCCGACAAGATCGGGCAGGTGGTCGGCGGCGCCAACCCGGTGGCCGGCCCGTTCTTCAACCTCTCCTCGCCGGAGCCGACCGGGGTGGTGGCCGTCCTGGCGCCGCAGGAGTCGTCGCTGCTCGGGCTGGTCTCGGTGCTCGCGCCGGTCGTCGTGACGGGCAACACCGCTGTCGTGGTCAGCTCCGAGCGGCGCCCGCTGCCGGCGGTGACCCTGGCGGAGGTGCTGGCCACCTCCGACGTCCCCGGGGGGGTGGTGAACATCCTCACCGGCGGCTACACCGGTCCGGGGCCCTGGCTCGCCTCGCACATGGACGTGAACGGGCTCGACCTCACCGGCGCGGCAGGGGACGCCGAGACCGCCACCGCGCTCGAGGTGGCGGCCGCGGAGAACCTCAAGCGCGTGCTGCGGGCCCCGGCAGCCGAGCCCGACTGGGAGGCCGACCCCGGCATCGGCCGGATGACGGCGTTCCTGGAGACCAAGACCGTCTGGCACCCCATCGGCATCTGACCCGGGCCCGACTCGACGGCACGCGCACGACCCCGGAACAGGCGTACGCTGGGGTGTGGAGCCTGACCCAGTGAACCACTCCCCCGTCCGTACCCGTCTGTGGGCGAGCCGCCTGCTCGAGCACCGGCTCGTGCAGCCCGACGACCGCTCCTGCGGGGCGTCGTGCCTCGTGGTGGCGACCGCGCTGCGGGACGAGACGTACGCCGAGCTGCTGGTGACCGGCACGCACCCGGTGACCCGGTGGTGGCTGCCCGGCACCGTGGAGGAGCGCTTCGCCGCCGAGACGCTGGCGATGCACCGGCGGATCACCGGCCCGGTCGGCCTCTCCGGTCGGGCCCAGCTGCCCTGGCCCCGTCACCTGGGCACGCCGCCGTGGGCGGTCAGAGGGCAGCTGTCCACGCCGCAGGTGCCCTACGTCGTCAAGCAGGCGGTGGTGGGCCGTCGACGTCTCTTCGACACGATGCGCGCGCCGCTGGAGGCGGGAGCGCCGGTGGCGGTCTTCGTCGGTGACCACTGGGCCCCCCGCCACGTGCTCCTCGCGATCGCGGTCGAGGGGGAGGAGGAGGTGCTGTTCTACGACCCCGCCCCGGGCCAGCTCCGCCGCTTCCACCGCTCCGCGCTCGTCTCCTACGGCGCGCCGCTGGGCCGCTGGCACCAGCCGTGGTGCCTGGTGCTGCCCAAGGTCACGCCCCCAGCGCGGCGTACCGGGGCTTGACGACGTCGTTGATGATCTCGAGCCGCTCCTCGAAGGGCAGGAAGGCGGACTTCATCGCGTTGATCGTGAACCACCGCAGGTCGGTCATCGAGTAGCCGAAGGCGTCCACGAGCCGCATCATCTCCTCGGTCATCGAGGTGCCGCTCATCAGCCGGTTGTCGGTGTTGACCGTCACCCGGAACCGCAGCCGGGTGAGCAGCCCGATGGGGTGCTCGGCGATCGAGGCGGCCGCGCCGGTCTGCACGTTGGAGGTCGGGCACATCTCGAGCGGGATCCGGGTGTCTCGGACGTACGCCGCGAGCAGCCCGAGCGTGGCTCGACCGTCCTGGTCGAGGGTGATGTCGTCGATGATCCGGACCCCGTGCCCGAGCCGGTCGGTCCCGCACCACTGGATGGCCTCCCAGATCGACGGAAGCCCGAACGCCTCTCCGGCGTGGATGGTGAAGTGGAAGTTCTCGCGGTGGAGGTACTCGAACGCGTCCAGGTGACGGGACGGCGGGAAGCCCGCCTCCGCCCCGGCGATGTCGAAGCCCGTCACGCCACGGTCGCGCCAGGCCACGGCCAGCTCGGCGACCTCGCGCGAGCGGGCCTGGGTGCGCATCGCGGTGAGCAGCTGGCGGACGACGATCCGGCCGCCCAGCGCGGCGGTGGCCTGCTCGACGCCCTCCTGGACCGCGGCCACCACCTGGTCGAGGCTCAGCCCCCCGGTCACGTGCTGCTCAGGCGCGTAGCGCACCTCGGCGTACACCACCCCGTCCTCGGCCAGGTCCTCCACGCACTCGCGCGCCACCCGGGTCAGTGCGGCGGGGGTCTGCATCACTGCGACGGTGTGGTCGAAGGTCTCCAGGTAGCGCACCAGCGAGCCACTGTCGGCCGACTCGGTGAACCACCGGCGCAAGGCCTCGGGGTCGTCGGCCGGCAGCGCGTGGCCGATCTGGTCGGCGAGCTCGAGGATCGTCTCCGGCCGCAGGCCGCCATCGAGATGGTCGTGCAGCAGCACCTTGGGAGCGGCCCGGACCTGCTCGCGCGAGGGTCGCGCGGCACCGGTAGGTTCGGGGGTCGAGGGGGAGTCCATGCGGGCATCCTCCCATCGCAGCCCTCAGACACGGACGGAGCCGGACATGCGCGTGTTCACCACCCTCGACGAGATCGCGGCCGCCGAGGGCGAGCAGCTGGGCAGCAGCGAGTGGCTGACGATCGACCAGGACCGGGTGAACCTGTTCGCCGACGCCACCGGCGACCACCAGTGGATCCACGTCGACGTGGAGCGCTCCGCGCACGGCCCCTTCGGGGGGACCATCGCCCACGGGTACCTCACCCTGTCCCTGCTGCCGATGCTGGGGGCCCAGATCTTCGCCCTGGACACCCCGGGCGCCAAGCTGAACTACGGCGTCAACAAGGTGCGCTTCCCCAGCCCCGTCCCGGTCGGCTCCCGGGTGCGGGCCAGCGCGACCGTCCACCAGGTCACCGACGTACCTGCCGGCAAGCAGCTCACGCTGGGCTGGGTCATCGAGATCGAGGGCGGCGGCAAGCCCGCCTGCGTCGCCGAGACCGTGGTGCTGCTGCTCCCCTGACCCGCGGACTCCGAACCCCGACACCGAGATAGTCCGCCACGCACATCATCACTTCGGGGCGAGGAATGATGACTTTCGCGGCGGACTACGGTTCCTGATCAGGAGATCCGGTCGAGGACCAGGGGGTCGGGGGTGTACGCCGTGCCGCCGGGCGCGACGTCGAACCCGCCCTCGAGCGACTCCAGGGCCCGCTCGAAGCGCTCGGGCTCGTCGGTGTGGAGGGTGAGCAGCGGCTGCCCCTGGGTCACCTCGTCCCCCGGGCGCGCGTGCCAGACCACCCCCGCACCGGCCTGCACCGGATCCTCCTTGCGGGCACGGCCGGCCCCCAGCCGCCAGGCCGCGAGCCCCACCGCCATCGCGTCCAGGCGGGTCAGCACCCCCGAGGCCGGTGCCGGGACCACGTGGGACTCCCGCGCGACCGGCAGCGGCGCGTCCGGGTCGCCGCCCTGGGCGCGGATCATCGCCTTCCAGGAGTCCATCGCCGAGCCGTCGGCCAGCCTGTCGGCCGGGTCGACCGCGTCCAGGCCGGCGCCGAGCAGCATCTCCCGGGCCAGCGCCAGGGTCAGCTCGACCACGTCCGCGGGGCCTCCCCCGGCGAGCACCTCGACGGACTCGGCCACCTCGATCGCGTTGCCGGCGGTCAGCCCGAGCGGGGTCGACATGTCGGTCAGCAGCGCGACCGTGTGCACCCCGGCATCGGTGCCCAGCGACACCATCGTGCGGGCCAGCTCCTGGGCCCGGGCGAGGTCCTTCATGAACGCGCCGGTGCCGACCTTGACGTCGAGGACCAGCGACCCGGTGCCCTCGGCGATCTTCTTGCTCATGATCGAGGAGGCGATCAGCGGGATGGCCTCCACGGTGCCGGTGACGTCACGCAGCGCGTAGAGCTTCTTGTCCGCCGGCGCCAGCCCTGCCCCGGCCGCGCAGATGACCGCGCCGACGGACTCGAGCTGCTCCATCATCTCCTCGGTGGAGAGCGCCGCCCGCCAGCCCGGCACGGACTCGAGCTTGTCGAGC
This sequence comes from Nocardioides sp., assembly GCF_035429765.1. GTDB lineage: Bacteria > Actinomycetota > Actinomycetes > Propionibacteriales > Nocardioidaceae > Nocardioides. The sequence goes on from NZ_DAOMFK010000039.1 coordinate 9,295, forward strand.
GTGCCGCCGGTGTGGCCCAGCCCGCGTCCGGACAGCTGCGGCACAGCCGCCCCGCAGGCGGCCACCAGCGGCGCGAGCGGCAGCGTGATCTTGTCGCCCACCCCGCCCGTCGAGTGCTTGTCGGCGGTGGGCCGGGACAGCCCGGCGAAGCCCATCCGCTCCCCCGAGCGGATCATCGCGTCGGTCCAGCGCGCAATCTCGCGCCGGGTCATCCCGTTGAGGAGGATCGCCATGGCCAGGGCCGACATCTGCTCGTCCGCGACCCCACCGCGGGTGTAGGCGTCGATCACCCAGTCGATCTGGCTGTCGCTGAGCTCGCGGCCGTCGCGCTTGGCGACGATCACCTCGACGGCGTCGTGCTGTCCCATGCTGGCTCTCCTTCGTCCGGATGCTGCCCTCGTGTCAGTGGTACGCCGCCTCAGGGGTGCCCCGTGCCGTCCAGCAGCACCCGGTGGAAGCCGCGCAGCACGAAGGTCCCACGCGACTCCGGCTCGGCGGCGAGCACCGGGCGGGGGAACCGGTCGAACAGCGCGGTGACCGACTCGGCGAGCTCCATCCGGGCCAGCGGAGCCCCCAGGCAGAAGTGGACCCCGACCCCGAACGCGACGTGGTTGTTGGGGTCCCGGTCCACCCGGAACTCGTCGGGGGCCTCGAACACCGCTTGGTCCCGGTTGGCGGAGCCGAGCAGGACGGCGATCTTCTGCCCCTCCTCGACCCGGATCCCGCCCAGGTCGACCGGCTCGGTGGCGGTGCGCTCGAACAGCTGCAGCGCGGAGTCGAAGCGCAGCATCTCCTCCACGCACCGCGGCACGTCGGGCCCGGGGGCCAGGCCACGGCGCACCATCGCGGTGAGGCCGTTGCCGAACACGTTGACCGAAGCCTCGTGGCCGGCGTTGAGCAGTAGCACGGCCGAGGCGACCATCTCGTCCTCGGACAGCTCGGTGGCGGCCAGGTCGCTGACCAGGTCGTCGGCCGGCCGCGCGCGCCGGGTGCGCACCAGGTCGCGCACGAGCGCCGCGAAGTCCGCGGCCGCGGCGACCGCGGCGTCCACCACCCCCGGGCCGGGGTCCTCCTCGTACATCCGCACGATCGCCTGCGACCAGGAGCGCAGCGACGGCGCGTACGAGCCGGGAACCCCGAGCAGCTCGGCGATGACCAGCACCGGCAGCGGCTCGGCGTACTCCCCGATCACGTCGAAGCCGGCCGGGTCGACCCGGTCCAGCAGGTCGGCAGCGAGCTCCCGCACCCGTGGCCGGAGCCGCTCGACGTGCCCCCGGCTGAAGGCCCTGGCCACCGGCCGCCGCAGCCGGGTGTGCTCCGGCGGCTCGTGCTCCATCATCTGGTTGCGGTGCAGCAGGTTGAACGGCTCCAGGTAGTCCGCCGGCTCCCGGTCGTGCCAGATCCGGCCCAGCCGCCGGTCCCTCTGCACCGCGCTCACCGAGGCATGGTCGAAGGCCAGCCACCTGCCCGACGGCTCGTGCCAGGCGACCGGGTGCCGGGCCCGCTCCTCCGCGAACGCGGGGTAGGGGTCGGCGACCAGTGCGGCCGAGGTCAGGTCAATCGAGGTTGTCGGGACCGAACGCATCCGGCAGCACCTCGTCCATCCGTCGCACCCCCGAGACCGTCAGCAGCAGGAGCTCCGGACCGCCGTTCTCGAACAGCAGCTGGCGGCACCGCCCGCACGGCATCAGCACCCCTCCGGTGCGGTCCACGCACACGAAGTGGGTGAGCCGCCCGCCCCCGGTCAGGTGAAGCTGGGAGACCAGTCCGCACTCGGCGCACAGCCCCACGCCGTACGACGCGTTCTCGACGTTGCAGCCCGTCACCACCCGGCCGTCCTCGACCCGCGCGGCCGCACCGACCGGGAAGGAGGAGTACGGCGCGTACGCGTGGTCGCGCGCCTCCACCGCACGGGCCTGCAGGGCGGCCCAGTCCACCTCCGTCGAGGCCGGGCCGGCCCGGTCCGTGCCCGGGCCGCCGCTCACCCGACCGATCCCTTGCGATACACCTGCCCGTCGGCGGCCGGCATTCGCAGCCGTTGCGAGGCGAACGCCAGGACCAGCAGGGTCACCAGGTACGGCGTCATGCTGGTGAGGTCGACCGGCACCTCGTCGGTGGTCAGGAACCACACCAGGAAGAAGAGCCCGAAGACGCCGAGCACGATGCCGCTGCGGGTCTGCCGGCGCCAGAGCTTGTACGCCGCGAAGGCGATCAGCCAGGCACCCACCAGCAGCAGCATCGCGTGGATGGTGGCCGGGTCACGCAGCCGCAGGCTGTCGGTGTAGCCGAACATGCCCGAGCCGAGCAGCACCCCGCCGGGGCGCCAGTTGCCGAAGATCATCGCAGCCAGACCGATGTAGCCCCGGCCGTTGGCCTGGTTGGTGTGGAACCCCGGCGAGGACACCAGCGCCAGGTAGCCCCCGCCCAGGCCGGCGAGGCCGCCGGAGATCAGCACGGCGACGTACTTGTAGAACCGGACGTTGACGCCGAGGGACTCTGCCGCGTACGGGTTCTCCCCGCAGGAGCGCAGCCGCAGGCCGAACCGCGTGCGCCACAGCACCCAGCCGGTGACCGCGACCAGCACGAAGACGACCACGGTCACGATCGAGACGCTGGTGGTCACCGCCGCGATGAACGCGGCGACGTCGGAGACCAGGAACCAGTGCTTCGCGGCGAGGTCGGAGGTGAAGTCCGAGACCCCGGGGATGGTGATCGTGAACGGTTTCTGCAGGCCCGTGAGCTGCTGGGCCCCGCCGTGGCCGAACTTGGAGTCCAGGTCGGCGAAGAACGCCTCGGCGAGGAAGGTCGTCAGGCCGAGGGCGATCACGTTGAGGGCCACACCGGAGACGATGTGGTCCACGCCGAAGGTCACCGTGGCCAGGGCGTGGATCAGGCCGCCGGCCATCCCGAACAGCACGGCCCCGAGCAGGCCGATGTAGGGGCCGTAGTAGTACGTGAAGAACGCCGCGCCCCAGGTGCCGAGCAGGATCTGGCCCTCCAGGCCGATGTTGACCACGCCGGACCGCTCGCTCCACAGGCCGCCGAGGGCGGCCAGCAGGATGGGGCACGTGGCCACGATCGCGGCGCGCAGGCTGCCCTGCGAGTCGATCTCGTGGGCCCCGGTGAGGACCCGGACCAGGGCCACCGAGACCAGCGCCACCAGCCCGATCAGGTAGTACATCCGGGTGCGCTTCTGGGCGGCCTCCTCGCGACGGGCCGCCGTCACGGACATCACGCTGCTCATGCCGCCACCCCCTCAGCAGTGGGCTGCTCATCCAGTGCCTTGCGCAGCGCCCGCTGCTCCGCCGCGGCCGCCCAGCGGCGGACCACCTCGTAGGCGATGACCACGGCCAGCACGACGACGCCCTGGGTGATCTGGACGACCGACGGGGAGATGTCCGCGACCAGGGCCAGCGGGTTGGCCTGCTCGTTCAGCCAGGCGAAGAGCACGGCGCCGAAGAAGATGCCCAGCGGACGGTTGCGGCCCAGCAGCGCCACGGCGATGCCGGTGAAACCGAGGGTCCGCTGGAAGGGCGGGCCGTAGTAGTCGGCGCCTCCGAACAGCGCCGGCATCCAGATCAGGCCGGCGATGGCTCCGGAGAGCAGCATCGAGATCACCACCATCCGCTTCACGTTGACGCCGGAGGCGACGGCGGCGGGCTCGTTCATGCCGGTGGCGCGCAGGTCGAAGCCGAACCGGGTGCGGTTGATCAGGAAGGAGATCCCGACGCCGGCCAGCACGGCGAGCAGCACCAGGGTCCAGATCGCGCCGTCCTTCTCCGCGAACGGGGTCCAGCCGGCGAGCTGGCTGCTCTCGGGGATGGGCGTGGTCCGCCGGCCCTGGCCGTACTGCTGGCCGTGGTTGGACAGCAGGTAGCCGACCAGGGTGCCTGCGATGGCGTTCAGCATGATCGTCGAGATCACCTCGCTGACGCCCCGGGTCACCTTGAGCACGCCTGCGATCCCCGCCCACAGGGCGCCGACCACCATGGCGACGACCACCGCGACCAGGATGTTGAGCTTGCCGGGGAACCAGGCCATGCCGGCCACGACCGCGGCGGTGAACGAGGCGAGGGTGTACTGACCCTCGATCCCGATGTTGAACAGGTTCATCCGGAACCCGATCGCGGCGGCGAGGGCCGCGAGGAAGATCATCGAGCTCTGGTTGACGATGTTGACCATGTTGCGCGAGCTCGGCGGCTGGGTCATCACGTCCCAGAACTCGCTGACCGACGCGCCGGCCACGACGACCACGACGCTGGTGACCAGCACCGCCACCACGACGGCGATGAGCGGGGCCAGGAGGGCCTGGCCCACCTTGCGGGCGAGCACTGCGGGCTTCATGCCGATTCCTTTCCACCAGTCATCGCCGCGCCGAGGTCCTGCGGCGTGACGGTCCGGGGGTCGAACTCCGCGACCAGCTCCCCGCGCAGGATGACCTCGATCCGGTCGGACAGGCCGATCAGCTCGTCGAGGTCGGCGGAGATGAGCAGGACCCCGAGCCCCTCCCGGCGGGCCCGTCGGATGTGGTCCCAGATGGCGGCCTGGGCGCCCACGTCGACCCCACGGGTGGGATGCGCCGCGATCAGCAGGATCGGCTCACCGCTCATCTCGCGGCCCACGATCAGCTTCTGCTGGTTGCCGCCCGACAGCGACCGCGCGGTGTTGTTGATCCCTGGGGTGCGCACGTCGTACTCGGCGATGATCCGCTCGGTGTCCGCCTTGGCGTTGCGCCGGTCGATCAGGCCCCCCTTGCTCGCCGGCGGCAGGGTCTGGTGGCCCAGCATGCGGTTCTCCCACAACGGTGCGTCCAGCAGCAGCCCGTGCAGGTGCCGGTCGCCGGGGATGAAGCCGATGCCGGCCTCCCGACGCTCGCGGGTGTGCCAGGAGCCCATCGACGTGCCGGCCAGGGTGATCTCACCGGTGCCGCGCAGCATCCCCATGATCGTCTCGACGAGCTCGGACTGGCCGTTGCCCTCGACCCCGGCCACCCCGAGGACCTCCCCCTTGTGGATGGTCAGGGAGACGTCCTTGAGCAGGTGCCGGCCGCCCTCGTCGACGACGTTGACGCCGGCGAGCTCGAGCAGCACGGTGTCGGTGACCGTGGACTCCCCGGTCTCCGGCGAGGGCAGCTCGGAGCCGACCATCAGCTCGGCGAGCTGGCGCTTGGTCGCGGTCTTCGGGTCCGCTTCCCCCACCGTGGTGCCCCGGCGCATGACAGTGATGTCGTCGGCGATCGCCAGGACCTCGTCGAGCTTGTGGGAGATGAACAAGATGGTGTGCCCCGAGGCCCGCAGCTCGCGCAGGTTGGCGAACAGCGAGTCCACCTCCTGGGGCACCAGGACCGCCGTGGGCTCGTCGAGGATGATGATCCGGGCGCCCCGGTAGAGCACTTTGAGGATCTCCACGCGCTGCCGCTCACCGACGCCGAGGTCCTCGACCAGGGTGTCGGGGTCGAGGTCGAAGCCGAACGCGTCGGAGATCCGGTTGATCTCCGCCCGGGCCTGGTCGCCGATCCCGAAGAGGCTCTCCCCGCCGAGGGTGACGTTCTCGAGGACGGTGAGGTTGTCGGCGAGCATGAAGTGCTGGAAGACCATGCCGATGCCGACCTTGATGGCGTCGGTGGGAGAGGCGAAGCTTACCTGCTGGCCGTCCACGGCGATCGTGCCCTCATCAGGCTTCTGCACCCCGTAGAGGATCTTCATCAGCGTGGACTTGCCGGCGCCGTTCTCCCCGATCAGCGCGTGCACGGTGGCCGGTCGGATGGTGATGTTGACGTCGTGGTTGGCGACCACGCCGGGAAAGCGCTTGGTCACCCCCCGCACTTCGATCCCGCCGCCGCTGACGGCCGGACCAGCCTTCTCCTGAGACACCGTGGTCATCGCACAATCCTCTCGCCGGAGCCCGACAGGCCGCGGGCCCGGACCGAACGCTACCGCGTCCGACCGGGCCCGAGCCTGTGGTGATGAAGTGTGTTCGTCCGACTCAGCCGATCACGGAGCGGTCGGCACCTTGATCTCGCCGGACTTGATCTTGTCGCCGTAGGCGTTGATCTGGTCGGCGATGTCGTCGATGAACCCACCGGAGGTGGAGTAGCCGACACCGTCCGCGGCGAGGTCGTAGGTCTGGTAGCTCACCAGCGGCTGCTCCTCGGCGACGGACTTGATCATGTCGAACGTGGCGACGTCGACCCGCTTGAGCATCGAGGTCAGGATGTGCGGCTGCTGGTCGGCCGGAGCGGTGAGGTACTGGTCGGAGTCCACACCGATGGCCCACTTGCCGTCACCGGCCTCGGTGGCCGCCTCGAACACACCGGAGCCGGAAGCACCGGACGCGTGGTAGACGATGTCCGCACCGTTGTCGAAGATCGCGGTCGCGGCCTCCTTGCCACCGGCGGGGTCACCGAAGCCGGCCAGGTCGCTCTCCTCGATGTACTTCACGTCGACCTTGATCTTCGGGTCGACCGCCTGGACACCAGCGGTGTAGCCGGCCTCGAACTTCTTGATCAGGTCGTTGTGGACACCGCCGACGAAGCCGACGTGCTTGGCCTGCGTCTTGAGGGCGGCGGCGACACCGACGAGGAACGAGCCCTCGTTCTCGGCGAAGCCCAGGTAGGCCACGTTGTCGTTGGCCTGGTCGTCGGGGTCGAACCCGTCGATGACCGCGAAGCTGGTGTCGGGGTAGTCCGGTGCGACGGCGTTCACGGCGTCGCTGTAGGCGAAGCCCACACCGATGACCGGGTTCATCCCGGCCTCGGCCATGTTCACCAGGCGGGTCTCGCGTGCCGACTCGGCCTCACCGTCGGTCGCCTCGCCCTCGGTGCAGGTGGCGTTCAGCTCCTCGACCGCCTTCGCCAGACCGGCGTAGGCGGAGTCGTTGAAGGACTGGTCGCCACGGCCACCCACGTCGTAGGCGAGCCCGACCTTCGGGCCGTCTCCGGAGGCGTCCTTGCAGACGTCGGTGGAGCCGCCGCTGCTCTCGCTCGCGCTGGGCGACTCGGTGTCGTTATTCGCGCAGCCGGCGAACGTCAGGGACGCTACCGCGGCCAGCGCCACAATCTTGCTCAGTCGACGCAAGATGTCCTCCTGTTGGTTGATTCCTCGCGTCGGGTCCGACGCAGTCATTTGTCACACTAGCCCTCGGACTGCGCCCGATCGCGGGAGGGTGCCGAAGTGTTATCCGAGGGTGACCGGCACGTCAAGAGAGGTGCTGGGCGAGCACCGCCGCGTGGGCCAGCACGCGCGCCCCGATCGTCACGGCCCGCTCGTCGATGCGCAGGTTTCCCTGGTGCAGGTCGTAGGTCGGGCCGTCGGGTGTGCGGGTACCCAGCCTGGCCATGGCGCCGGGGACGCGCTCGAGGAACCAGCCGAAGTCCTCACCGCCCAGGCTCTGCGACGTGGACTGCCGGCCGTCCTCCCCCACGACCATCTCCGCGGCGCGGCCGAGGATGTGGGTGGAGGTGTGCGCGTTGACCACGGGCGGCACGCCGCGGTGGTAGACGATGCGCGCGGTGACGCCGTACGGCTCCAGGACCTGGCGCACCAGGTCGCGGACCAGGTGCTCGGCGTCGGCCCAGGCGACCGCGTCGAGCATCCGGACGGTGCCGGCGACCCGGCCGGTGGCCGGGATCACGTTCGGGGCGCCGCCGGCGGCCACCAGCCCCCAGACCACGCTCACCCCGGCCCGGGGGTCCAGGCGGCGGGACAAGATCGCGGGCAGCTCGGTGATCAGCTTGCCGAGGGCGAAGGTGAGGTCCTCGGTGAGGTGCGGGCGGGAGGTGTGCCCGCCCTTGCCGGTGAGCGTCACGTCCAAGGCGTCCGCCGCTCCGGTGATCGGGCCCTCCCGAAGCCCTACGGTGCCGACGTCGATGCTCGGGTCGCAGTGCAGTCCGAACACGTGGGAGACCTCCGCGAGCACGCCCGCCTCCAGCATCTCCAGAGCCCCGCCCGGCATGATCTCCTCGGCCGGCTGGAACAGCAGCCGGAAGCGGCCACGGTTGCGGCCCTGCGCGTGCAGCTCGGCCAGGGCCAGCCCGGCGCCGACCAGCGCGGCGGTGTGCACGTCGTGGCCGCAGGCGTGGGCCACGCCGGGGGTGGTGCTCATCCAGGGGTCGTCGGTGGTGTCGGTGACCGCGAGCGCGTCCAGGTCCGCCCGCAGGGCGATCACCGGTCCGCTCGAGCCGAGCTCGGCGACCAGCCCGGTGGGCAGCAGCCGGTCCACCCGCCAGCCGGCCTCGGCCATGCGGCGGGCCACCAGGTCGGTCGTGCGGTGCTCGGACCACGAGAGCTCCGGATGGGCGTGCAGGTCGCGGCGCAGGTCGACCAGCTCGTCGGCGTACTTCTCCACGACGGCGTCGACCACACGCGAGGCGGTGGACACGGAGGGGGACATCAGGAGCACCCTAGATCAGCGGACCGGTGGCGGGGGCGCCCGCGTCGTACGCCGCGAGGATCCGGTCCGCCGCGCTGGTCGCCGGCAGCGTCCCCGCGAGCACCGCGCTGCGCACCTCGTCGCGGATCGAGGCGACGGCCGGGGAGTGCCGCAGCCGCTGCGCGAGCTCGTCGCGGACGAGGGCCCACATGAACTCCAGCTGCTGGGTGGCCCGCTTGTCGGCCAGGCCCTCGGGCCCGAGGTGGGCGCGATGGGCCAGCACCTGCTCCCACACCTCCGGCACCCCGGTCCCCTGGAGGGCGGAGCAGGTGAGCACCGGCGGCACCCAGCCGCGGCCGCGGTGGTGCACCATGCGCAGCGCCCCGGACAGCTCGCGGGCGGCCACCCGGGCCTCGCTCTCGCGGTCGCCGTCGGCCTTGTTGACCGCGATCACGTCGACGATCTCCAAGATGCCCTTCTTGATGCCCTGCAGCTGGTCGCCGGTGCGGGCCAGGGTGAGGAAGCAGAAGGTGTCCACCATTCCGGCCACGGTCACCTCCGACTGCCCGACGCCGACGGTCTCGACCAGCACCACGTCGTACCCGGCGGCCTCGAGCACCAGCATCGCCTGGGTGGTCGCGCGGGCCACGCCGCCGAGGGTCCCGGCGCTGGGCGAGGGCCGGATGAAGGCGAGCGGGTCGGCGGCGAGCCGCGGCATGCGGGTCTTGTCGCCGAGCACCGACCCGCCGGTCCGCACCGAGGACGGGTCCACCGCGAGCACGCCCACCCGCAGCCCGCGGCCGGTCAGGATCGTGCCCAGCGCCTCGATGAAGGTGGACTTGCCGACACCGGGCACCCCCGAGATGCCCACCCGGACGGTGTCCGCCCGGGCCCCCAGGGCCGCGAGCAGCTCGCGGGTGGCGGCGCGGTGGTCCGTCCGGCCGGACTCCACCAGCGTGATCGCGCGGGCCACGGCGGCCCGTCGCCCGTCCCGGATCCCCTCGACGAGCGCCGGGACGTCGACCGCGCGCGCCATCAGGCCTGGACGGCCCGGAGCTTGTCGAGCAGGTCGAGGGCCGAGTCCGCGATGACGGTGCCCGGCAGGAACACCGCCGCAGCCCCCATCTCCAGCAGCGTGGGCACGTCGTCGGGCGGGATCACGCCGCCGATGACGACCATGATGTCCGGGCGTCCCAGGTCGGCGAGGGCGCGCTTGAGCGCGGGCAGCAGGGTCAGGTGACCGGCGGCCAGGGAGCTGACCCCGACGATGTGGACGTCGGCGTCGACCGCCTGCTGGGCGACCTCCTCGGGCGTGGAGAACAGCGGACCCACGTCGACGTCGAAGCCGAGGTCGGCGAACGCGCTCACCACGACCTTCTGACCGCGGTCGTGGCCGTCCTGGCCCATCTTGGCGACCAGGATCCGGGGCCGGCGGCCCTCCTCCTCCTCGAACGCGGCGGTCGCGGCGAGCACCGCCTCGACCTGCGCGTTGCCGCCGTCGTGGCTGGCCTCGGCACGGTACACACCGGAGATGGTACGGATCACGGCCTGGTGGCGGCCGTAGACCTTCTCCAGCGCGTCGGAGATCTCCCCCACGGTGGCCTTCGCCCGGGCTGCGTCGACCGCGAGCGCCAGCAGGTTCCCCTCCAGGCCCTGGCCGGAGGGGCCGGCGGCGGCCGCGGCGCTCAGCGCGTCCAGCGCGCGGCGTAC